>JAAFJU010000165.1 GCA_013298165.1 Synechococcales cyanobacterium bin31.maxbin.ball.101
TAGGGCAACCATGTTAGACGAGAACCTTCTATTCTCTCTTCCCACAGAAGACGATTTACCGGATTGTGACGAGATACCCGTGGATAATGAATTGCAGCTCTTAGCCCCTATGCTACTGCGGGGTATCTTGTCCTACATTTGGAATGAACGACTAGATTGGTTTTTCGGCGTGAACTTGGGGGTTTATGCTGCGGTAAACCAGCCCGCGATCGGTCCCGATGCCTTGCTTAGCTTGGGTGTCGATCGGGTTCGTCCCAATGACAAATTGCGGCTCAGCTATTTAGTCTATCGCGAAGGCGTGATGCCGCAGTGGGTCCTCGAAGTGGTCTCGAAGAAGCCCGGTGGTGAGTACGACGAAAAATTCCGTCAATATGCAGAACTTGGGGTTTTGTATTACACCATTTACAATCCATCTCATTATCGACGCGATCGGCATGAGGCGTTTGAAGTCTATCGCTTAGAAAATGGAGAATATATTCTTCAAACTGGTAATCCCGTTTGGATGCCGGAAATCGGTCTAGGGATTGGTCACGAAGAAGGAACCCAAGACCGAAACCGCCGCGATTGGCTCTATTGGTACGACGAGAACGGCGATCGCTATCCGGTCCCAGAAAACGCCCTTAAGGAAGAAAAGCTGTTGCGCGAACGGGAACAGTTAATGCGGATTCAAGCCGAGGAGCGCTTGATTGAAGAAGTTCGATCGCGTCTAGAGGCCGAACAACAGCGCCAGCAAATTAGCCAACAACTTGAACAGGAACGTATCCAAACCCAACAAATCTTGCAGCAGGAACGAGAGACGATCGCCCTGAATCTGCTTCAACAAGGTGTGCCGATCGAGACGATCGCCCAAGCCACAGGGTTGGCTCTAGCGCAAGTTCAAGCCATCCAAACGCAATAAGGGTTAGCCATTGCGTTTGGGACAGGTTTTGCGAATGACCCAGTAGCTGGCGGCCAAGGCCAACATTGAAAGGGCTAGGGCGACCAGCTCTTCTGACGTGATCTTTTCAAAATCCAAAATAATGATCTTTCGAGCGATCGCAATCATCGCTGTCACAATCACCAACTCCACCTGCGTCACATTTTTCTGAAGATAACCGCCAATATTTTCCAGCAGTTCTAGCGCAATCAACACGTTCAGGAACAACCCAAACAAATTAAATAACGTCTTCCCCAAAACGCTAACCCGAACTACCAAGAGATCCTGAATCAGCACACGACTCAGATCAAAGAGTGCGATAAAAATCACAATGATCAATGCAATCGACAATATTTTTGCTGCAACATTCTCGACTCTTTTCAGACCTTGATGCCAGCTTTGATCTGACAGCAACTGTTGCACATTCAATCTAAACTTACGCATCCAAATCACCGTTTCAACTTAGCTTGAATCTTATCGCCGAACATCTTCACTTCAGGAATCCGCAATTGTGATGCGATCGTCCCAAAGACCAACAGTCCAGCCCCACCCGCACCGCAAAGTTGCGCCGCCAGCGGCAAAATTCCCCGCGTTCCCAGCATCGGCTGCATCCAGCCTAGAACGCCATAACTTGCGCCTCCAGCAAAGAGACTCGCGATCGTCAAACCCACGATCGAAAGGCCCCACGATCGCCAAGGCAAACCATTCAGCTTACGATTGAGAAAATAGGTTAAGGCAATCAGTGACAACACATTGACACTAACAGTTGCAAAAACTAAACCTTGTACTCCCAACGGCAGGAGAAGATAATCAAACAACGCATTTAAACCAATATTGACAATACTAATTTTAAACGGTGTATCACTATCACCCAACGCATAAAACACCCGCACCATCACATCCCGACCCAAATACACAAACATCCCAAACGCATAGGCAATCAATACCGTCGCGACTAACGTCGAAGACTCAGGACTAAAGGCATAGCGCTCATAGACAATTTGGACGATCGGTTTTGACAGGACAATCATGAGTGCCCCCAAGGGCAGCATGGCGGTTGCCGTAATCAGCAATCCCTGCCGAATGCGCTGTTTTAATTCATCCCAATTCTGCGGATCGGCGAGTTTTGAAAAGATCGGTAAAAATGGCACCAAAATCATACTGGACAAAATCCCCAAAGGCGTCTGCACCAAAAGATTCGCATAATCTAAGGCTGACACTGCCGCACTCGGATTGGGTAAGTACGACGTAAATTGCATGTCGGTGTAGACATTGATCTGCAACATACCGGACGCAAAGAGCGCCGGACCCATCAGGCGCATCACCTGTTTGACATCTGGGTTTTGCAAATCCATCCGAAACTTGAAACCGCCCATGCCCTGCTGCTTCTGAGCAATGACCTGCGCCCCCCACTGCAACACCGTCCCTGCCACAAAAGCCCCCGCCAGAACCATCCCGGCGATCGGCCCATTCACAGAACTCGTTAACCCACTCCCCAACCAAACCCACAACCCCACCACTGAACCGATCATCGCCACACTGGACAACAGCGGACTCACCGATGGCAACCAGTACACATCCGCCGCATTCAACGCCCCAAACCCAATCCCAATCATCCCCGCAAACCAAGCCGTGGGAGCCATGATGCGAAGTTGCTGAATCGCCATCTCCCGGACTTCCGGTTCCGTATTCGTCAAGCCCGACGCCATCAAGGTGATAAATTGCGGCGCAAACACCACCATCATTACCGTCACCCCCAGCATCACCAAGCCCACCAGGCTGGAAATGGACTGAACGATCGTCGCTGATTCTTTATTATCCTTTTTGGCCAGAACGCTCACCAGCGAACTGTGAAACGGGCCATTAATTCCACCCAGCAGAATTAAAAACAAACTCGGAATGATGCTGGCATACTGATAGGCCCCATAGGGCGCACTGGTCCCAAACGCCGCCGCCAAAATGACCTGTCGTGCCAGACCAAAGACTTTACTAATCAGGGTTGCCAGCGCCACGATCGACGCAATATTCACGAGCGATCGGGGCTTAGGAGTTTCTGGGGAAGTTTCTGGGGGAGTTTCTTCGGTCACAGTGAGCGGGGGGTAGAACAACACAGAACAGTGTCCATTTAATCACTGTCTGTAACGATCAACTAGTCATTACAATGCGTCACGCCCCAAAAAACCCAATTTTGTGGGCTTTGAAGTTTGAAAAATACTCTTACTCCCCCAGAATTAGGGGATGCTGTTGGCGAATTGATCGTGAATTGCCTACCCCACCTTGGAATAAATGATACTGTTGGCGAATTAGAAAAAGGAAAATCGAAGATTACTCTATTCCTTGCCCAGTAAGGCTTTTCGGATTTTTAGGTTGTTTTATCTCAAAATCTCTGAAACCCGCATTCCACAAAGGAAGTTATTTTTCTCTGAGGAATTCGCCAACAGTATCATTCATTCCGAGGTGGACAAACAACGAAGCAGCGAGACTTACAGAAGGTCGGTTTCATTGCCCTGTCCCAATTCGCCAACAGCATCTTAGGGACCGGGGGGCGGCTCGCCAGAGTTATAAATCTGCCGCCTCAATCTGCCGAACCACCGTCAACGCCGAATAGCTCACCCCCGCCGTCCCCTCCCCTGGATGGGTCGAATCCCCCACCAGCCACAAATTCTCCACAGGTGTCCGAGTCGCAAACCCAAACGGCCCAAAGGTCGGAACCCGCATTCCCACCCCACCGACATAGCCCTTTTCCCGAGCCGTATAGCGCCAAAACGTCAGCGGCGTTCCCGCTTCTTCATAAACGATCGTCCCTTCCAAATCAAAATAGGTCGCCAATCGAGCGATCGCCGTCTCCGTCCAATCCTGCTTTCGAGCTTTATACCCTTCGGGATCATCCTTCAGCGCCCACCAAGGCTCCGCGTCCACAAAGGACGAGGCGACGATCGTCGCCATTCCCTCGGGCGCACGGCCATCCCCCGGTTTACTCACCGACACAAACAGCGAATTATTTTCTCCCACAGGACCATCCCCATCATACAAAAACTGAAGATGGGGTGGACAATCTTTTGGAATCGCCGTTTGGTTGACCCCGAGATAGACCACAAAGGCCCCCGATGGTGGATTCAAACTCTCGACGCGCTTGCCGTATCCCTTGGGCGCGCTATCCCCCAACAATCGCACCAAGTCCTGCACCGTTACGTTGGCAACGATGTGGTCGGCGCTGACTTGAACCGCATCTTTCTTCGGACCTCGAACCGTAACGCTCGTGGCTTTTCCGTTCGTCAGGTGAATCCCCTCGACGGTGTGCCGCAGGTGAATCTCGCCGCCGTCCCGCTCGATCGCACTCACCAGCCGATCGCTCAACACCTGCATACTGCCTTCCAAATGCCACAACCCAAAGGGCAACTGAGACATGGCCATGGCCGTGGCCGCATAGAGCAACGCCGTTTCATCGGTCAAAACCTGGGAATAGAGCTTAAGCTGCATATCTAAAAAGGTCTTCAAGCGCCGATCGTTCTCCAGACCAAACCACTTCAACGCATCCCCCACCGTCGAAAACGTAAACGGAGCCGTAATCAACGTATCCGGTCGCATCGCCCCCACCAACTGCGTCAAATCCCAAAAATTGCGAGGCGGCAACACCGGGTCCCGCGCCTGAAACGCCCAACTCGGCTCAAACAACGTCGTCAATAAATTCCAAAATCCCTCACTCCCGGGAAACTGCCGCTGCCGCTCTGCCTTCCACCGATCGGGATCGCGCCACACATTAATCGGCTCCGTTTCCCCCGGCAACACCACCGCACAGGCCGGATCGCAAGGCGTCGCCGCAGGCAAATCAATGCCCAACTCTTCAAAAATACGATGATGAATTCCCCCCGGCTCCAGCCCCGCCACCTGCGTCGCTCCCACGTCAAAGGTAAAGCCCTTGCGCTGAAAGGTCGAAGCACAGCCGCCTGGGACGATCGCCTGGTCATACACCGTCACCCCATAGCCCCGCTTCGCCAACAGCGCCGCCGCCGTCAATCCCCCGATTCCGGCTCCAATCACAATTGCGGTCCGTTGAGAATCAGAAGACGTCATGGGTGTTACATTTCTTAATACTTATCTGCTCCAATTGTAACGACACGGGGCACAATATCCAAACTTCTTTCCTATAATTATTCCCTCGCTCAAATTTAGTGAGCTAAGCTGATAGTAGAGGCTAGCATTAAGCATCAGCGATTTAAATCGAGATCTATACAATTTTATTCTGAGGCCCCATGAGCAACCGCGCCTTTAAACGGAAAGTGCTGGCTTACATTACCCAGGGCGATCGGCTTCTGGTCTTTCGACAGCCCGACTATCCGACTTGGGGCATTCAGGTTCCCGGTGGCAGTATCGAACCCGGTGAAGACTATGACCTCGCGGTGTTGCGGGAGGTGTTCGAGGAGACGGGGTTGCGGGATGTGGAAATCGTGTCCTACCTAGGGAGTCTCTTCACAGCTCGCCCTGAACATATGCGAGAACTGCATTGCTACCACTTGGCGGTGACAGCCCCGATCGCTGAACAGTGGCGACATTACGAATTGCATTCCACCAGCCGCGTCGGTCCGATCGCCTTCGACTTCTTCTGGGTCCCTATTAAAAACCCCGGTGTCACACTGTACCGGGGTCACGAAATGCTGAGTCTTTTGCCTCAGCCGATTTTAATTTAGAGTGATGGAATCAAATTTAAAAAGCTGGGTTAGCACGATCGGCAAATCACATTGCGCATTTGCTTCATATTGCTGGGCAAGTCCATCCGAATCGCTTGCTGAATAAAGGCGCTAGGAACAGGAATCGTAGGCGTTGCTTGGACTGAGTAGGTGAGAATCGTGCCTTCACCGCAGGACTCCAATGCTAGGTCCGCTGTGAAATCATTAAAGCTGCCGGATTCCAAAGAGAATTGAATGCTTTGTTGGTAATTTTCCATTACCTTGAGGTAGATTTCGACTTGGGCGGTCAGAAATAGAAAGGCTTTACTGGCGACTTGATAGAGACGTTTCACTTTGCGTTTTACAGTCGCGCCGCTGGCTTGAATGGTGGAACTAATGACTTCGCTGCGCGTGAGGTCTGGAAAGAATTGCGTCCAGCGAGAATAATCGGTTAATTGTGTCCATACTTCGGTGTAGGGCATGGGCAAATACATCTGTGCTGTGACGGCCCCGCCCCAAGCAGAGTGCGGTCTGGTCTGGAGAAGAATTTCGCCTTGAAGAAGTGCTTTGAGATTGGGATTGGATTGAGAACTAATCTGAGCAGCGACCATGATGCAAGTTTCCTTGGGAACGGGTGAATGAATAACGATGGCTGTATCTTGCTTACAGTACCTTAAACTCTTCAAGCGGTTTTCACCTCTTCCGCATGGTCAATCAAAACCTCATCTTGAAGTAAAGATTTGAAGAACCCTAGGTCGCCTTGAGAGCCTACGAACTGGCAAATACGCCCTTTAGCCTGACAACTCCTGTATAATGTCAAGACTGTTTTCAAAATCGTATCCGTAGAGGTATGCAAGACTTGTGTAGAAATGGTAAACATTACCGCACATTTGCTGAACTCGTGGGATGAGAGCGGTTGAAGAACTGTAATAAATTCATGATCTCTGAAGGATCACGTCCGTAACGTTTTATAGCGGTGGAAGGAGCGGGTTATGCAATCGTCACGAGATTCACGGGTGTTTGTATTTTGGTTTGTCGTCGGGTTGACGCTACTGGTCTGGATTTTACGGGGCTTTGGGTTGCTGACGTTTATTCCGGGGTTTGTGTTGGGGCTGTTGATTGCGGCGTCGATCGCCCTTCTCGTGATCAATGGCTGGATCGAAACGAGATAGGAAATCCGATCGTCTGTCTGTAATTTGAATCACCCATTTTTAAGTTTTAGATCCTATGACTGCGCTGAATGCCACCACTGCTCTCTATCGTATTTTGGATGCAAACCTCGATCGTGCCCGTGAAGGGTTGCGGGTGATTGAGGATTGGTGTCGATTTGGATTGAATGATCCGAGGCTGAGTGAACAATGCAAATCCATGCGCCAAACCCTGGGTCAATGGCATCGGTCGGAGTTTCGATCGGCGCGGGATACGGAGGGCGATCTGGGCACGGGGATTACGCATCCGCTGGAGGAAGTGCGATCGGATATTCCCCAGGTCTTACAAGCCAATCTCTGTCGGATTGAAGAGTCTCTACGTGTCCTAGAGGAATACGGCAAGGTCTACAGCCCTGAGATGGGTGCCGTGATGAAACAGTTACGATACAAAACCTATAGTTTAGATAGCCTGATTATGCGTTCCTCACCTCGTCACCTAAAACTCCAACAAGCCCAGCTTTATCTTGTCACGTCCCCTTCTGAGACGTTAATTGAAACCGTAGAAGCAGCCCTTCAAGGCGGATTGAAATTAGTGCAATATCGCGACAAGAATGTCGATGATGATGTGCGATATGCCAATGCATTGAAATTACGCGAACTTTGTCATCGCTATGATGCGCTGTTCATTGTGAACGATCGAATTGATTTGGCGATCGCCGTCGATGCTGATGGCGTGCATTTGGGTCAGCATGATTTGCCCTATGCCTTTGCCCGAAAAATGCTCGGTCCCGATAAGATCATTGGCCGATCGACGACCAATCCAGATGAATTTTTAAAAGCCATGGCGGAGTCCCCGGACTATATTGGTGTCGGGCCTGTGCATGAGACCCCGACCAAGGCGGGGAAGGCGGCTTCGGGCTATGAATATGTGCAATATGCAGCGGCTCATTGTACGATCCCTTGGTTTGCGATCGGGGGCATTGATATGGACAATGTGAAGGCGGCGATCGAAGCGGGAGCCAGTCGGGTTTCCGTGGTGCGGGCCATCATGAGTTCTAGTCAACCGAAATTAACCACTCAATACTTTCTTTCACAACTTCAGTCGTTTACTGCTTCAGGGAGTGCATCATGATTAACACCACCATCAATCTCACCGTCAATGGTCAAGATCAACAATGCCCTGCTGAAACGCTGCTGCCGGACTTGCTGCTGCAATTGAAAATGAATCCGCAATTGGTGGCGATCGAATACAACGGCGAGATTTTGCATCGACAGTTTTGGCCGAAGACGGTGATTCAGGAGGGCGATCGGCTGGAAGTGGTGACGATCGTGGGCGGCGGTTGATGGCGACAGAGCTTTCAGATATAATACCTATAGTGTCAAACATTCGAGAGGTTCCCATGGTAAATCTCCAAAAAATCGATCGTTTGGGCATTACCCCAGAACAAATTTCTTCCTTCTGTCAACGATGGAAAATTGTTGAGTTTTCTCTGTTCGGTTCTATCCTGCGGGAAGATTTTCGCCCTGATAGTGACGTGGATATTTTAGTTACATTTGAGCCGGATAATGGGTGGTCGCTCTTTGACGTAATGAATCTCCAGCGGGAATTAGAGGCGATCGTAGAGAGACCTGTTGATTTGGTTGAAAAACGAGATCTAAAAAATCCATTCCGCAAATCTGAAATTCTTAAAACCCATCAGGTCATCTATGCAAGCTAGCGATCGGAATAATGCTTCGCTTTGGGATATGGTGCAGGCGATTAAGATCATTCAAGAATTTGTCGCACCCCTCAACATGGAGGATTATCTCGATAGTCGGCGAGATCAAATGGCAGTTGAACGTGGATTGGAAATTCTGGGTGAAGCAGCGCGTAGGGTTTCTAGCGAGTTTCAACAGGCACATCCAGAAATTGACTGGCGTAATACGATTGGGCTAAGAAATGTGATCGCTCATCGCTATGAACAGGTTCAGCAAGACCAGATTTGGGCGATCGTGACGGTTGAGTTACCTCGATTGTTAGCACAGCTAGAACCTTTGGTGCCAGATGAGAATTAAGGGTACTACTGTTGAGATTCAGTTAGCTATATGCTGCTTTTTACATTTAATTTTGCGGCATCCGATCGAGCAAACCCGATTGCTACTGCATACGCCAAAAAGCCGTTGAGATTGCTAAAAGGTGGCATGAAAAGCGGTAGGAGAATGAAAAACCGATCGCGGTTGGTTTTGACTAGGGGATACAAGTGAAGAAACAAGGGAATATACCAAACCAATCCCATAATCCAGGCACGAGGATTGATAAAGTTAATCACATTGAGAACGG
>JAAFJU010000167.1 GCA_013298165.1 Synechococcales cyanobacterium bin31.maxbin.ball.101
AGAAGTCCGATCGTTTCTCCGCTTGACCATTGAGTTGCTCAGGGGCCGTGTAGTTATAGGACACCACCACCGTCGAAGCTTCGCCCGCCACCACCGTTTCCGTCACGCGCCGCGCCGTGCCAAAATCAATCAAGACCCAACGACCATTGCCCGATCGGCGCATGATATTCGACGGCTTAATGTCGCGATGGAAAAAATCCTGTTGGTGAATGTGATGTAAAATCTCAGCGAGTTGTTTTAATCCATTGAGCGCCGTCTCCGCATCGATCGGCCCTAACGCTAACCTACGTTGTTCCAGGTTTTGGCCCAGGATTTTTTCCATCACAAGACAGGGCAGCACTTGACCGTAGGGGGTACTCAGTTCAAATGCCTCGTACCCTCTAGGAATGCCATCGTGGGGATGTTCGCGATCGGTTAGGATCTCTTGCTCTTGGGTAAAAAGACTGACGAGTTTCGCTTGACTACTACAAAGCACCTTCAAGACTTTCGGCGTCTGAGGATCGCGACTATCTTGCACCTCAAAGACCCGAGCATTGGGACTGAGGGTGGGGTGCCGATCGCATAGCGGCGGTCCCAGGAGGGTATAGCGGTTTTGCAACAGGAGTGGGGTCTGACAGCTATGGCAGAGCCTTTCAGCGGAAAAATCAGAGGGGGGTTGGGTCGAACCAGAGGCGATCGAGTTGTCAGGTTCCTGACAATAGGGATTCACGCAGTAAGCCATGGGACACCCAGAAAATTGACGGTGCTTTGTTCAAGAGGCAGGAAAGAATCCGTGATTTCCACATTACACTAAAAAAATCTGAGTCCCAAGCAAATGTCGCTGATTTGACAAATTGACGGGTTGACAAGTAGACCACTCAGCCAGCCTAGCGGTCTACTTGATCTGCTATCCCGATCGTTAATCGTCAGCCTTCAAGCCCTTGACGACTCCAACAGCACAACATCCCACACCACCCACAATCCCAAACAGCTTCAACGAACCTGTCGCAGGTCCTTCTATTGGCATCCTTGCAGCCTGTACGATCAATATAAAACCTGTAATAACCCAAAAATTAAGGGGGGATTTTTTATCTGAACTCATGATACGAATCATTCCTATGGTTGAAACTTGAAGTCCCAGCTAGGATTCCCACAGAATTTGAACGCTCCACAGGCAATATCGTCAAAACAGCCAAAATATCTAAGCTAGCTTAGGAATCTCTAGGATTCCAAGGTAAACCTGCGGTCCAATGCAGCTTTTTAATCGAGAATTCACATTTAATGGGAATTCCATAGCCTGTGTTGGGGGTGCCTTCATTCACAATCCGCAGCATCAGGCTCATACTGAACTTCAGCGTCTCTTCAAGTCCCATAAAGGCGTTATAGCGATTTAAAGCATCCCCGGGCTTTTTGGGTTTGGATAAGTCCTGAAGCGGCTTTCCTGGCTCCAGTGGACCATCATCGCCCTTGCGAGTCAGCATATCTTCAGCGACCACTTTCTCCTTGGAAGTGGTGCCAGGGGCAATGGGACTCAGGGCTTGTTCTTGAAATAGGTCTAACGCATTTCCCGGAACCAATCGCGTCAGCCTTCGAGAATTATTGTCGAAGTCAGTGATACTGCTGCTGCCCCAATCCAAATAAATCGGATATTCATTGGATTTGTTTTTGACGATGACTACGATCGACTCAAACTTATGAAACTCATACCGACCATCAAATTTAAAACTAATGTCAATTCGATCGTCTAACTTAAGATCTTGAAGTAGCTTGGTCAATTGATCCTTTTCATGCCAAACGATACATTCATCATTAAATGAATTGATGATCTGATAAAGCACGTAGGTGACGCACAAAAAGTAAATCGTCAGTAGAAAGAGATCAAAGTTAGTCATGTAGACAGCTTGTCAAGTGGGCGGATAGTCAAACAAAGAATCAAATGCGGTGACGATCGTATTCCTTATACCATTCACATCCCAACTTGACACAAGTTTTTAGCCAAAAATTTTACCTAAAAACTTGCATCCAGCCTTTAGCGTCAGCCCTAACTTTAGCCAATCCAGCGCGCCGCATCCTTTGCGTGGTAGGTCAAGATCATGTCCGCCCCCGCCCGCTTAAAGCTGGTCAAGGTTTCAAGCACAACCCGCTCTTCATCCACCCAGCCATTTAAGGCAGCCGCCTTGACCATGGCATATTCCCCAGAGACGTTATAGGCAGCAACCGGAACGTCACTGACCTCCTTAACCCGGTGGATAATATCCATATAGGACAAAGCAGGCTTCACCATGAGCATATCCGCGCCTTCCTCAATGTCCAGCAACACCTCTTTAATGGCTTCACGGGAATTTCCTGGATCCATCTGATAGGTTCGCCGATCGCCATATTGAGGCGTTGATTCTGCTGCATCTCGGAACGGGCCGTAGTAGGCCGAGGCATACTTCGCCGCATAGGACATGATTGGAATATCCTGAAACCCTGCATTGTCTAGCCCTTCTCGAATCGCCCCGACAAAGCCATCCATCATGCCCGAAGGCGCAATAATATCGGCCCCGGCTCTAGCCTGGGCGATCGCCACTTTCTTCAACAGTTCCAACGTGGGATCATTCAGCACTCGTCCCGTCAGATCACCCTGTCCCAAATACCCACAGTGACCATGGGAGGTATACTCACAAAGGCAGGTATCATTAATCACAATGAGATTCGGAACCGCTTTTTTCACCGCTTCCGTCGCCTTCTGCACGATGCCGCAGTCATGCCAAGCCTGCGTCGCGTCAACATCCTTCTCCGCCGGAATCCCAAATAAAATAATGGCGGGAATTCCCAGGTCGTAGACTTCCTTCGCTTCATCGACAATCTTATCGATCGAGAGCTGATAGACCCCCGGCATCGAAACCACTTCCTTGGCAAAACGCTCTCCCGGTACTGCAAAGAGAGGGTAAATCAAGTCATTTGGCGTTAAAACAGTCTCGCGGACCATGCGGCGGAGCGTGTCATTCGATCGGAGACGACGGGGGCGGTGGGTTGGGAACATGGAGCATCCTGGGTCAACATCATGGATTGAGCTGGCAGTAGCACAGCTCTTTCAAAAGTCTAGATCAATCCTGGCGGGCATTTCCCTTCTTTAACGATCTGTAAAGCAACGATAAATCTCGCTTTTTTGGTGTCTTACATCACATCTCTAGCACTCTCAGAATTAGTACTTTAGGAGAATAATTTATAATACTCATTCTCTTCGATTTTCTCAGTAATATCCCTTAAATAGGAATCCTAATTCTGTAAAGTGTCTTTTTTAACCCCAAAGGGCATTATGTTTACTGAGAGCAGTGCGAGAGTGTGACGAAAGGCGCTATGTTACAGACCCAGATTAGAAATTCGGTTGATGCCATTGATACTGAGTTGAGTCAAGTCTCTCGACTTTGTCAAATGGGTGATTATGGAAGTGCGATCGCGGCTTTAACCCAGATTTTAGAACAGCGGCCTGACTCATTAGAGGCTTGGAGTGAAAAGGCCAATGCCTATGTCAATCTGGGACAATATGAAGGGGCGCTGGCTTGTCTAGATAAGGCATTGATGGCCCATCCCACCTCTCCCTTTTTGTCCTATCAGCGAGGCTGGACAGCGCATATTGCAGGACAGTATGAGGAGGCTGGAGGCAGTTTTCAGCGGGTAATTCAGCTTCAGCCGAACTATCCCAATGCTCACTACAGTCTGGGACTGGCACTCTATACCTTAGGGCGCTATGAAGAGGCGATCGCCTATTTGGCTAAGGCATTGGATTTGGATCCAGAACAGGCGGATGTCTGGTATCTGCAAGGTGCAACGCTCTACGCGACGGCGCGCTACGAAGGGGCTGTGTCTCACTTTAATCGAGCCTTGGAACTTCGCCCGGATCATGCGGAGACTCTGAGCAGTCGAGGCAATGCTCTGCTGTGTTTAGGGGATTACGAGGCGGCTTCTAGCAGCTATGCACAGTCTTTGGCGATGCAGGTTGAGGATGCCCAGGTCTGGTACCAGCGCGGTCTAGCTCTCAAACATCTGAATCGTCATGAAGATGCGATCGACTGTTATCAAAAAGCCCTGAAATTCGACTCGAATTTGGCGGTGGCTTGGTATGGACAAGGGCTTTCCTGCATGAAGCTGGAGAAATGGGACAAGGCTTTGACCAGCTACGATCGTGCCATAGCCATACAACCCGACTACTACGAAGCCTGGTACAACCGAGCCGTCCTGCTCAAAACCCTAAGCCGTCCAGAGGAGTCCCTCAAAAGCTACAGCCGCGCCCTCGAAATCCGTCCCAATGACTTTAGGGCTTGGAACAACCGAGGCAGCTTACTGGCCAGCATGGGTCAGTGGGAAGCGGCTTTAGGGAGTTTTGACAAGGTGCTTCAGTTTAAGCCGAATGACCCCAATGCCATGCGTAATCGGGAAGCCGTCCTTCGGAAGCTACAAGCCTCAACTTAGAGATTTAATTAGAGATTTAATTAGAGATTTGAGTTCATAGATCTGAGTCTTCTGTTTTTGGGGGGATGACGATCGTGCTGTTGGGTTTCTGAGGCGGACTTGCGGTGGGCTGAGGGCGATCGGGAAGCGGGGTGGGATCGGGTGGCTTGGGGAGTTTTTCAAAGATCAGGGTGCTGAAATGCTCATAGGCAAACCACCCTGCAACACTTAATACGCCTAGAAACAGGCTTCCCTGAAGGATGCGTTGGAACCATTGGCCCAGACCCAGAACGAAGGGTAGGGCCAGAAATCCAGGTTTAGGTTCTGGGGCAGGTTCTGTGGGGGTGGGATGTTGGTGGGCGTAGAGGGCTTGGAGCAGTTGGGAGGCGTTTTGGGGGGCGTTCCAGGAAAAGTCCGATCGGGCTTGCTCTAGAATTTCAGCTAGGGCAGGTTGGATGGAGCAGTGTTTTTGCCACTGGTAGGTGGGGGGATGATTGGTGAGTAGCTCGATCGCCACATTCGCGATCGCCACCACATCTTCCCTTGGACTCTTTTGGGTCGCGATTCCCAAGGGGGGATTCATATATAAGTCCCCCGAGACATCCCGCCAGAGACTGTCTAAACTGAGGTCTCCGTGGGTTTGACCGATGGCATGGGACTTGGCCAATTCAACTAATAGTTGATTGAGGAGGGCGCTGACCTCTAGTTCTGTCAGTCCGCGCTGTCGAGTCTCCAACACTTGTCGATAGGACATTAAGGGCGAGGACGATCGCATATAACCCTGAATTTACGCTTGTCAGTTGGATTGAGCTTAATTGGATTGAACTTAATTGGATTGAACTTAGGGGCTTAGGCACTAAACAGCGCACCCATTGCTTTACCCATATTACTGGGCTGGAGGGCGTCGATCGCGGCGGTGGGTTCGTAGCCGCAGTGCATCATGCAGTCCTGGCAGTTGGGGTTGCTGCTTTTGTGGCCGTACTGGGACCAGTCGGTGGTTTCGACGAGTTCTTGATAGGACTTGACGTAGCCATCATTGAGTAGGTAGCAGGGTTTTTGCCAGCCGAGGACGCTGTAGCTAGGACTGCCCCAGGGCGTGCATTCGTAGTCTTTTTCTCCCACTAGGAAGTCGAGAAATAGGGGATTGTGGTTAAATTGCCATTTTTTTGCGTTGCCTTGGAAGTAGGGGGCGAGAAGCTGACGGAAGAGCGATCGGGTCTGTTCACGGGCTAGGAAATGGTCTTGGTCCGGTGCCCAGTTGTAGCTGTAGCCGGGAGAGATTTGCATTCCGTCGATGCCGAGTTCCGTCAGGAAAGTGAAAAAGTCTTGGAGTTCTTTAGGATCCGCGCCTTCGAAAACCGTGGTGTTGGTGTTGACTTGAAAGCCACGAGCTTTGGCGGCTTTGATGGCGCTGATGGCTTTGTCGAAGACGCCTGCACGATCGACGCATTTGTCATGCCAGTCCCGCATTCCATCGAGATGGATCATGAAGGTGAAGTAGGGGGATGGCGTGAATTTATCCAGGCTTTTTTCGAGGAGGAGTCCGTTGGTGCAGAGGTAGATGTATTTTTTACGATCGATCAGTCCCTGGACGATTTCGCTGATTTGGGGATGGAGAAGGGGTTCGCCGCCGGGGATGGAGACGACAGGAGCACCGCATTCATCGACGGCTTTGAAGCAGTCTTCGGGGCTGAGATTTTGTTTTAAAATATGGGCGGGGTGTTGAATTTTGCCGCATCCAGTGCAGGCGAGGTTACAGCGAAACAAGGGTTCCAACATCAGGACGAGGGGAAACCGTTTTTTTCCGGTGAGACGTTGTTTGAGTAAGTAACCCCCGATGGAGAGGGCCTGCTGAAGTTGGATGGCCATAGGTATAGTAGTAGAGCTGATTCCTTAATATTAGTCTTAGTGTAGTTCAAACCCTATCTATCCCTTGTCTGAACAATCTTATGCCTGAAGAATTCGTCCGCCAAAGCCAGCTTTTAGACCAGATTGTGCTCGATCGCGCCACGATGGATGAATGTGGCCGGATTGAGGTGATGTGGTGTTACCCGAAAGTGCATCGGGTGTTGGGGTTCATCTGTAAGTCGGGTTCGTTCGATCGGACGAAGAAGGCATTTAATCTGGACCAGTTGGATAAAATTGGCGAAAATGGCGTGCTGGTGAATTCGGAGCCTGTGGAAACCGATCGCGATCGCGTCCGGCAGTTGGAGTCGTTGATTGGCTGTGAGGTCTGGACGGATGAGGGGAAACGGGTCGGGCGGATTAATGACTATGTGTTCCAGTTGAGTTCGGGGAATATTCGCTACTATTTGCTGGCGTCGAGTGGCTTGCAGGGGTTGACGGGGAAGTTGTATTCGCTGTATCCCAATCAGATTTTGGGCTATGGGCGTGGGCGGGTGATGGTGTCGGGGGGAATTGTGCCGGGGCTGGAGCTATATCAGGTGGGGCTGGATCAAAAGCTGGAGCAGAAGTTTACGGGGCTGGAAGAGCGTATTGAACGGAAGCTGAAGCGGGTGGCCGATCGATTGAATGAGGGCTTGGCAGAGGATGCGCCGCCGATCGGCACCGATCTCAAAGACCGGGCGCAGTCGATGTTCGATCGGGCGCGATCGGTGACGGCTCAGGTGGGCAGTCGCGTGAAGGATCGGGCGCAGGAGTTTTTGAATGAGGGCTTTGTGGAGGAGCGTCGGGATTTTCAGGACGATCGGGACCGGGACGAGTCTGATGATTTTGATTTTGAGGATTGGGAGGAGCCGTTGAACGATCGCAGGCAGGATCGAGAGATTCAACAACCGATCGCTCAGCGCTATAGCAAGCGATCGTCAGGGTTTGATGATCATTCTCGCGATCGATCGGAAGACGAGCTTGAGGGGGATTTTGAGGCGATCGATCCTGCGCCTCGGCCTCCTCTTAATATTCCTACGGTGAAGAGCGATCGGGCCTCTAATCAGGTGTCTAAGTCTGAGGGGGGGACTAAGTCTGGCGGGTTTACGGCGATTCCTCGGCCTTCGACTTCGACGGAGACTTCGGAGGATGATCCTTGGGATGATGATTGGGGTTGATGGGGTTGGCGGGGTTGATGGGGACTCGGGTTGATGGGGGGACTCGGGTTGATGCGTTGCGTTGCTTAACGCATCCTACGGCTTGCGCCTTTACGTGTGATTTGTTGGGCGATGTTGGAATTTTTATCGCGGACAAATTTTGAACACACAAGTGGTCGATCGACATGTAAACTAATATGTATACGATCGCAATCTCGTTTTGAGTGAGATGATCGATTCTACTGTTGCACTCACCGTCAAATCCACATTATCAGATCTGCGTAGTTGATTTAGTAGCTTAATAAAGCTATTCTACACCCAATGAAAATCAGTGTCATTCTACCGTGTTTCAATGCTGCTAAAAACCTCTCAGAGCAGCTTGATGCCCTTGCTAGACAGGTTATTTCAAGCTTGCAGCCAGAAGACTGGGAGATCATTTTAATCGACAATAACTCACAGGATGAATCAGTCAAAATAGCTCAGCATTATCAACAGTTTTTGCCGAATTTACAGATCTTCTCAGCGATCGAGGGCAAGAGTGCATCCTACGCTCGCAATGTCGGAGCGACGAAGGCGAAGGGCGAGTTTTTAATCTTTTGTGATGCAGACGATGTTATTGCGCCCACGTGGGTTGAGGCGATGTACTGTGCTTTGTCACAACCGAATCATGATTTTGTGGCTAGTCAGTTTGATTATCAGCGCTTAAATGGAACCTTTGGGGTTCAACGCGATCGGCTTCAAGGACTCAACCCTAAGTTTTTACCCCATGCAGGCGGCTGTGGACTCGGGATTCGAGCCTCTATTCATCAGGCGGTCGGTGGCTTTGATGAGAGTATTCGATTTCTGGAAGATATGGAATATTGCTTCAGAGTTCAGATTGCGGGCTATCCACTGCACTTTGCAGAGCAGGCATTAATTCACATCCGTGAACGACAGGACGCCCTATTAGGATTTCAGCAGGCGCGCCAATGGGGAGAATACTTTCCGGTGATCTGCAAAAAGTATGAGCGCCATGGTCTCAAAAAGTTGTCGCTGTGGATGATTCCGCAAAAGTATGCCTTAATTGGAATCCGATCGGTTCGCTATTTATTGAAAGGAGATGTCAAAGCCAGTCTCAGACCGTTGGGTTGGGGCGTTGGATATTTGATCGGCTGTATCCGTCATCGTTCTATGCCGTTCGTAGAGCTGATCTAGTGTCAGACTCTTGAAATTCTGTTGAAACTTCTTTTAAATCCCCATTATTTGCCATGAGTCAATCCTCAGCCTTCTTTGCAAGGCTTCAACATGCCATACAGTGGCGCATTATTGCCCCCTATCGGGACCTGCTGGCCTACATTGAACGCTGTCGATTTAACTGGTTCATTAAGCCTAAAATGCACACCTTGAATCATCTTGAAGGATCGGCCCTCGTTTTTGCGCCCCATCAAGATGACGAAACCTTGGGCTGTGGTGGACTGATCGCCCTCAAGCGTCAACAAAACAT
>JAAFJU010000214.1 GCA_013298165.1 Synechococcales cyanobacterium bin31.maxbin.ball.101
GTTTTCCATTGGTGAGGGCTTGATCGTAGGGGATCGCCGTTTTGGCCATGGCGTCCAGGGCATTGGGCGTTGAGGGCGATCGGACCCCAAGGGCAATCAGCGTAGACAGCGCGATCGCCACGAGGGCAATGATGGCATTACGAAGTTTCGGGGCGTTGCTGTCGGTCATGACGAAAAATAAAGAGGACTGAATCTAATTCTAACGGTTGTCGTCTCCAAGCGTGGGGAATTGCTAGCGGCGACTACTGGCCATTGCCCGCTGAAGACTGGGATAATAGCGCTGTTGTTTTGGATTTTTGTCTTGTTATGTCTGATGTGACTCCGGACCTTAGCCTCTCTCAAGCTGCAGATGAGACTCAAGATGATGCAGTTGTTCAAGCCCAAACCTGTCTACTTCAGGGACAGAAGGCATTTGAGGCGGGCCAGTATCAGGCGGCAATGGCGCAGTTTGAACAGGGGAGGGCATTGGCTGAGGCGGGGACGCCCCTCCAGGGGGAACTGCGGATTTGGTTGGTGATGAGCTATGAGGCCGTGGGCGATCGCGATCGTGCCCTGGAGCTGTGCCGTCTCGTCGCCAAGCATCCCCATATGGAAACCCGCAAACAAGCCAAGCAACTGCTCTACATTCTGGAAGCCCCGAAACTGCGAATGAATCCAGAATGGCTTACCGAAATTCCCGACCTGACAAAAATTGCTAGCAATAAAAAAGAAGATAAGGACTGGGGCCGTCCCATGGTGAATCTCTCTCCACCTAGACCGCCTAAAATCAAGCCCCCCGAAGGCTATGTCATTCCTGAGCCGACGGATCCTTCTAAGGTCGTGATGGGGGACGATCGATCGCTGCTGTGGGCCTTAGGGATGGCGATCGCCGTGCTATTGGGTCTATTGGTTTGGGCAGTCTAGGGCGATAGATTTGATCTTTAACGTCTCATGAAACTAAGCGTCATTATTCCTTGTTATAACGCAGCCCAAACGATCGCCGACCAACTCGACGCGCTTGAGCAGCAAGTCCTAGTTGAGCTTCAGCCCTCGGATTGGGAAATCATTGTGGTGGATAACCGATCGACCGATGAGAGCTGTGCGATCGTTACCAATTATCACAATCGTCTTCCAAATTTAAAAATCATTTCAGCCGCCGATCGTCCCGGTGCATCCCATGCGAGAAATCAAGGGAGTAAGATTGCCCAGGGCGAGTTTCTGGCCTTTTGTGATGCAGATGATGTGGTGGCCGAGACTTGGGTTGAAGCCATTTATCAAGCCTTAGTCGGCCATGATTTTGTAGCAAGTCGCTTTGATTACGATCGATTGAACGGATCAGAACAAGGTCCTCAAATCAGCGGTTTACAACAGATTCGCCCCCACTTTTTTTGCCATGCAGGAGGCTGTGGGATGGGAATTAAAGCGTCAATTCACGCAGCGATGGGGGGCTTTTCAGAAGAGATTGCATTACTGGAGGATATGGAATATTGCTTCAGGGTTCAGGTTTCGGGACCTTCATTATTTTATGCAGAGCAGGCGATCGTCTACGTCAGACGGCGCTCTACCGTTTCAGGGGGATTTCAGCAAGCGTGGAAATGGGCTGAATTTTTCCCTTTAATTTGTAAGCAATATGAAAGCGCTGGGCTTACAAAGTATTCTTTATTTAAAATGGTTAAAGCCTATCTGGGCACCGTAAAACGATTAATTCAAGGTGTTTTCAGAGGAAATCTAAAGCCTGGTTTGTGGGAGTTAGGGTGGCGCTTGGGCTATCTGGTGGGCTGTGTCAAGCATCGATCGATGCCCTTTGTGGAACCAGATTAGCTCGACGCATCCAATCTGTAATTAAGTTTCAAGAAAGTCTATAAAGATGCCGGATTGACTCAGGATTGCTATGCTAAATGGAATTGTGGTCTATGTGCTTTTTCCATGGTGTCTTTTTTCTGCCTTGATAAATTTACAAAGCGGTGGATACCAGCATTATTTTGGATATCGCTAGGCTTGGCATTAGGACTCAATGCCAAGCCGCTAAAAGCCCAACAAGTTTCAACAGATGGCACGTTGAATACCGTTGTCAGTACTCAAAACAATCTCAATTTCACCATTACGAATGGAACGCGATCGGGGCAAAATCTATTCCACAGTTTTCGCGAATTCTCGATCCCAAAGGATGGGTCAGCGATCTTTGATCTTCAGGGCAATGCTACGATCGTCAACATTTTTAGCCGAGTGACGGGCAATGAGGCTTCTAATATCAATGGCTTGATTAAGACGATCGGCGGAAATCGTCCCAATGTTTTCTTACTCAATTCCAATGGCATTCTCTTTGGACCTCAGGCAAAACTGGATGTCGGAGGTTCATTTTTAGCCACAACGGGGCAAGGGGTTCAGTTTGATAATGGCGTCTTATTTAGCAATGTGACGACTGCGGAGGCCCTCCTCAATGTACTTGTTCCCACGGGAGTCCAAATGGGGTTTAATCCTGCGGAGATCCAGGTGGAAGGCAGCGGTCATGGTGTCATCAGTCAGGGAAGTCAATTGCCCTATCAACGCAATGCTCGGGGCAGTGATTTACAAGTCAAACCGGATCAAACTTTGGCCCTTTTAGGCGGTGGAATCACGCTGAATGGGGGCGTACTGACAGCGGGGAATGTGGAATTGGGAAGTCCTGTGGCGAGTCGATCGGGCGAGAATGCCTTTGTGGGACTACAACCGATCGCGAATGGGTTCACATTTGATTATGCTCAAGTCGGCTCCTACGGCAATATTCAACTGTTAAATCAATCATTGGTTGACATTAGCAGTCAAAGTGCTGGGACGCTGAAGGTTAATGCCCAAGATTTACAAATTAAAGACGGTTCTTTACTTCTGTCATCCACATCAGGTGCGGCGAAAGGTCAGATCAAAATTGCGGCCCAAGGAACGGTCTTAATGGAAGGTCGAACGCTCGATCGGGTGATTGGGAGTGGGATTGAAGTCTATGCGATCGGTTCTGGAGAAGGGGCTACGATCGATATTTCCGCCCAAGATTTGATCATTCGCGATATTGCTAGAGTCAGTAGTCAAGCGTCAGGGAAGGGGGCCACGGGAGATATTCGAGTTCAGACCTCCCGATCGGTGCGTTTGAATTCACAAGTGGCGGGGGAGTCGGCCAATGCGGCGATTTTTGCGCTGACCAATGGTCAAGGGGATTCGGGTGACATTCAAATCAAAACCCCGTTTCTTCAGGTGGTGGATGATGCGGTGATTTCAGCCGCGACCTTTGGCGGGGGAAATGCGGGAAATATTCGCTTAGAGACCGATCGCATTGAACTGTCGAGCGGTGGGACTCTTGGCTCGTCTAGTTTTGTGCAAGGCAATGCTGGAACGCTTAATATTCAGACGCGATCGTTGAATTTGACCAATGGAGGTTTGATTTCGAGTAATAGTTTAGGTCGAGGCAATGCGGGTAGTATTGAGATCAATGCCTTGGATACGGTGCAGCTACTCGGCTTGGATCCCATCAATAAAGCCGCTAGCCAAATTCGATCGACGGTTCGAAATGCATCACCCACGGTTCAGCGATTGTTTAAATCCCCTGCCACGGCAACGGGAAATGGTGGGAGTATTGTGATTCGATCGCCCAAAATTTCCCTCGCTCGGAATGCCGAGATCAATGTCCGTAATGAAGGAACTGGAGAAGGCGGCGAAATCAGTCTTCAAACTCAAAATCTCCAACTCAATCAGCAATCTCGCTTAAATGCAGCTACCCGCGTCGGATCGGGAGGCAACATCCGCATTACCGCAGATAATGTCAGTCTGCGCAATGAGAGTAGCATTAATGTGGCAGCGGGAAGTCGGGGGCAGGGGGGCATTATTCAAATTGATACTGAGGTCTTATTGGGATTAGAAAATAGCGACATTATTGCCAATGCCTTTCGAGGGAATGGGGGACAAATTCGGATTAAGGCCGATCAGATCTATGGTTTAGAATACCGATCGCAGCTCACAAGCGACAATGACATTACCGCCATTTCTCAATATGGTCAGAATGGTTCTGTCTCCATTAGCGACCTGCGCTTGGAACCCAATGCAGAACTTCTGCCGCTGCCTGTCGCCCTGTCTGATGAAAAACAAAGGGTGAGCGATCGATGTCAGGACACTCGTTTTAGTCGATTTATCATCACTGGACGGGGAGGATTGCCGAAGTCTCCGACCTGGAATCTGGACTCCAATCGCGGCTGGCGAGATATTCGGAAACCGATCGGTGCGGCCTCTGAACGGGCGATCGCAACCCAGGAATCCCCGATCGCACCCCAGCCCACCACCCAATCCACGCCTTTAATTGAAGCCTCTAGCTGGCAAACCAATCCCGATGGCTCGATTAGCCTACTCGCACCGGGAAGTCGGCAAATACCTCAGACGATCGCCTCTGCAACCTGTGCCACCTTCGAAGTTCCAGAGTGAAGGGGCTGAGCGTGAGCCAAATGCTGAACTGACAACCATCAGTAATTCTGCCATACTGGTGGTGGCGTTACCCTGGAACGATCGTCACTATGCTCGCTGATGAATTATCCAAGCTTCGAGAATTGCATGATGCCGGAGAACTCTCCGATGAGGAGTACCGTGCGGCCAAAGCACAACTCCTGAAGCAACCTAAAGCCATGACGCAGCCCAATCGCCCAGATAGTAATGGACTCGGTGGCATGACGCCCAGTACCTATGCAACGGTGTTACATCTGTCGCACTATGGAGGCTTCATGTTGCCTTTTGCGGGATTTATCATTCCGATCGGCATGTGGCTCTACGCCAAGGATCAAAATGAGTTTATTGATCAACATGGCCGGAGTTCTGCTAATTTTATTGTTTCTTATTTTATTTATAGTGCTGTGTTGGGACTGTTATATTTTGGGGCGATCGCGGGATGGTTATTTTTACAATTCTCAGTGCCATTCTTTATTTCGCCGTTCTTTCTTCTATTTCTTCCCGGTATTCCGTTCTTTATTATTTGGGCTATTTTTCCAATTTTTGGGGCGATCGCTGCGAGTAGAGGACAAGCCTATCGCTATCCATTAACACTAAACCTGTTTTGATCTAATCCCCTGGCGAACCGCCCCCCGGCCCCCAATTCTGGGGGAGTTAGACTTAGGTTTCAGTTTCTGGTCCCACCAGAATATAGCCCTTCGGGCATCTAAGAAAGGGGGTTAGGGGGCCTGCGTCTTTATTTACCCACGACTTCTTCTAATAAAACCCGATCGCTCTTAATCTCCCAATCAATCTCTGGCATTGCTTCAAAGGCATCCCGGAGGCAATGTTCCCAAGTTTTACGGATTTGGACGAGATAGGGTGCGCCGAGCTGTAAGCGCAAGGAATGCTGGATTTTGAATGAATCCGTTTCGTACATGACGAGATTGATGGGCGGACCCACGGAAATATTGGATTTCATTGTGGAATCGATCGAGAGCAGGGCGCATTTTGCCGCATCTTCAATTGAGGTTTCAAAGCTTAAGACCCGATCGAGAATCGGTTTGCCATATTTTGCTTCCCCAATCTGGAGGAATGGCGTTTCGTGGGAGGCTTGAATGCAATTGCCTTGACTGTAGATCAAAAACAGCTCTGGCTGCTCACCTTCCACCTGACCGCCCAGCAAAATATTGCAATTGGTGTCGATGCCATCTTTTTCCAGCCAAGGCCGATCGAGGGTCTGCACCTCGCGCATCTTCGTCCCAATGTAGCGCGCCGCTTCGTAGAGACTTCCCACGGTATGGAGCGTCACGGCTTCCCCAGTCTTAATATCCCGGTGGAGTAAGGTCATGACCGATTGGGTCACGGACAGGTTTCCCGAGGTGCAGAGGAGCAGGATGCGCTCCCCTGGAATCGAAAAATCATGGAGCTTTTGATGGGTTGAAATGTAGTCAACTCCCGCATTCGTCCGAGAATCTGCTGCCATTACAAGCCCGGTTGCCGTGAGAATTCCTAAACAGTAGGTCATGCGAAGAAAGGCGATCGCTGATGAGGACAGGCTCTAACTTATCAAAGATCGGACCGAAACGCACCCTCTCGGGCGACCGATCGGCTGGATTTTTTACAAGGGTTTAGAAAATAGCCCTAGGACAGTTTCTCGATTGGCTGTCCATAATTCCTGGAACTCAGGCTAGTTCCGTGAAGTCATACCTTACAACTCACCCACTCAGTATGTCTTTATGCGTTTCACTAAAGTTGCTAGCTATTCTCTTTCTGCGGTTTCCCTTTCGGCGGTCTCGATGCTTCCGGCCCAAGCCGCGACAACACCCGTAACTCCCACTGCTGCGGTCCCACCCGATGTCGTCGTGGCCACGGAAGCCCCTGCCGAAGTCCTACCCCAGTCTCCCGTAGCACAACCCGAAACGATCGCCCTACAGCCTGAGTTCGCCCCC
>JAAFJU010000180.1 GCA_013298165.1 Synechococcales cyanobacterium bin31.maxbin.ball.101
GAGTCGCCGCAACAGAACTGCGCCCTTGGGGATCATTCACCATTTTGGAAGAGGGTCGGGGATACAAAATCAAGCGGATTGAAGTGAAGCCCGGTCATCGCTTGAGCTTGCAGATGCACCACCACCGCAGTGAGCATTGGATCGTGGTTGCAGGGACCGCTCGCGTCACCTGTGGCGGTGAAGAGCAAATTCTGAGCGTCAATCAGTCTACTTACGTGCCCCAATGCACCAGCCACCGCCTTGAAAACCCTGGCGTTATCCCCTTGATTTTGATCGAAGTCCAAAACGGGGAATACCTCGGTGAAGACGATATTGTCCGGTTCCAAGACGACTACTCCCGTGCAAATTCTGGCAAATAGTCTCACTTAGTCTCAGCGCGATTCCCAATTTCAACGCGCACTAAAATCCTAAAAGCGACCTCGGCAAATCATGCTAAGGTCGCTTTTAACTGTATGTCGCTATTTTTCTATCGCCATTTTTGGGTTTCGTCCATGATTCAGTTCACGCCAGCCGCCCTCGTTGAAGTCGATCGTCTCCGTCGTCGCCAAGCCAACCCAGACGACTATCTCCGGTTACAAATCAAACCTGGCGGCTGTCAAGGGCAATCCTATGACTTCACCTTTGTCAGCCAACCCTCCCCGGGAGACTATCTCGTGAATGGTGGGATTGCGATCGCAGGAGAGCATCTCACGGTGCTGCATGGCCTAGCCGTGGACTACGCCGAAGACCTAATGGGCGGCAACTTTCGCTTTGATAATCCCCAGGCAACGGAAAACTGCGGCTGTGGGGCCTCCTTTCGAGCGATCGACCCAACCCACTAGATCAAAAAATTGACAGGATTCACGTTGCATTGGTAATATCAGTGGTCGTTGAAGTTTGAAATTAGCCTAAATACAAGGCAATAAGATGCCCACAATCCAGCAACTTATTCGAGATGAGCGCAATCGCGCCAGCAAGAAAACCAAATCCCCTGCGCTAAAGGCTTGTCCTCAGCGTCGCGGCGTCTGCACCCGTGTGTATACGACTACCCCGAAAAAACCGAACTCCGCTCTCCGTAAGGTGGCACGGGTTCGCTTGACCTCTGGGTTTGAAGTCACTGCTTACATTCCTGGTATCGGCCACAACTTGCAAGAACACTCCGTCGTGATGATTCGCGGGGGTCGTGTTAAAGACTTGCCAGGGGTCCGTTACCACATCATTCGTGGAACCCTTGACACCGCAGGTGTGAAGGACCGTAAGCAAGGTCGCTCTAAGTATGGTGCTAAGCGTCCTAAGCCAGGAGCCGCTGCGGCTACAACTGGGAAGAAGAAGTAATCGATCGCAAAATATGTCTCTGAGAAGGTCACTTTGAGGAGCGTAGTTTGAGAACCGATTACCCGCTCATTCCCTCTGGAAGACGGATGCCATCATCGTATCGAGCGATTTTTCAGGAAAAAAACCTCAAGAGTTGTCGGTTCTTTTTTCTAAAAATTTTAAGACGGGTCAGTTCTCACCCTGATTCTGTCTGCTAGGTCAAGTCACAAGGATTTTGAGTTTCATAAAGGAATTTTTGCTGGATTCCGAAACTAATCTTTAAGTCGAGAGAACCTAGCATTCTTTGCGTCAAGGCATGGTTTTTCACGTCTTGCTTTTCACGCATCACGAGTCCATGTTTTCCTTGGCGCTCTAGATATCTCAACTCTGAAAGGATTTTCATTATGTCTCGTCGCGTAACCATCAAAAAGCGCCCGATCCCTGCGGATCCGGTCTATAACTCTCGCCTAGTCACGATGACCTCCCGTCGCATCATGCGCAGCGGTAAAAAGTCAGTGGCCAATCGCATTATTTATGATGCCTTTGACTTGATTAAGGAAAAGACAGGGACTGATCCGATTGAAGTCTTTGAAAAAGCCGTCAAAAACACCACGCCGTTGGTGGAAGTCAAGGCTCGCCGCGTCGGTGGAGCCACCTATCAGGTTCCAATGGAAGTGAAGACCGATCGTGGGATCGCGTTGGCACTTCGTTGGCTGATTCAGTACTCCCGCGCTCGTGCAGGTAAATCCATGGCAAGTAAATTTGCCAACGAACTGATGGACGCTGCAAACCAAACTGGAAGTGCAATTCGTAAACGCGAAGAAACACACCGGATGGCAGAAGCGAACAAGGCGTTTGCTCACTATCGCTATTAATCTCGTGATTTTTGCGCGATCGTCCTTTCGTCTTTCGTACCTATCTCTCTGCGTTTAAAAATCCCATCTAAAAATGGGTATGAAAACGTATAGAATCTTTACAGCGTCTTTAATTACAGTTTGTCTGTTTTTGATGAAGGCGCTGTTTTCAAATCCAAAAACCTTAAATTGCGATCGAGGAGGTAACCGTGGCTCGTACCGTTCCGCTCGAGAGAGTACGAAATATCGGAATTGCTGCCCACATTGATGCGGGCAAAACTACTACAACGGAACGGATTCTGTTCTATTCCGGTGTGGTTCACAAAATTGGCGAAGTCCATGACGGCGGCGCTACCACCGACTGGATGGAACAGGAGAAAGAGCGCGGTATTACCATTACTGCGGCGGCGATCACCACCCAGTGGACCCGCCGAGATCCTGAACTCCCCAACCAAGTTCAAGCAGGTGCGTTAGAGCACAAGATCAACATCATTGACACCCCTGGCCACGTGGACTTCACCATCGAAGTCGAACGTTCCATGCGGGTACTCGATGGCGTGATCGCGGTGTTCTGTTCCGTAGGTGGCGTCCAGCCCCAGTCGGAAACCGTCTGGAGACAGGCCGATCGCTATGCCGTTCCTCGCGTCATCTTTGTTAACAAGATGGACCGTACAGGTGCGAACTTCTACAACGTCTATGACCAAGTGAAGGATCGCCTGAAAACCCCGGCTGTGCCGCTTCAGTTGCCGATCGGTGCTGAAGACCAGTTCAAGGGCATCGTGGATCTCGTTCGCATGAAGGCGTACATCCACAAGGACGACCTCGGCAAGGAAATCGAAGTGGTCGATATTCCGGCTGATTTGCAAGATCGGGCCGATGAATTCCGAATCAAGTTGCTCGATGCAGTGGCTGAAACGGACGACGTCTTGATGGAAAAATACTTCGCAGGTGAATCCTTCACAGTCGAAGAAATCCAGAAAGCCGTTCGTAAAGGCGTACTTGAAGGAACCATGGTCCCCATGTTCTGCGGTTCTGCCTTTAAGAACAAAGGCGTCCAGCAGCTTCTGGATGCCGTCGTGGACTACATGCCCGCACCGATCGACGTCAAAGCGATCGTCGGCACCATGCCCGATGGCAGCCAAGAAGAACGTCCTGCCAAGGATGACGAGAAACTTTCAGCGCTGGCCTTCAAGGTCATGACTGACAAATTCGTGGGTCGCTTGACCTTCGTTCGAGTGTATTCCGGCGTCCTCAGCAAGGGAACCTACATCTACAACTCCACTAAGGACAAAAAAGAGCGCGTTGCGCGTCTCATTGTCATGAAAGCGGACGAACGGATTGATGTGGACGAACTGCGTGCAGGCGACTTGGGCGCAATCCCTGGTTTGTCCGATACCCTCACAGGCGACACCCTCGTCAAAGAAGGCGACGAAATCATTCTGGAATCTCTATTTATTCCAGAACCTGTGATTTCCGTCGCGGTCGAACCCAAGACCAAGGGCGACATGGAAAAACTTTCCAAAGCGCTTAAGGCTCTATCGGAAGAAGACCCCACTTTCCGCGTCAGCATCGACGCTGAAACCAATCAAACCGTCATCGCTGGGATGGGTGAGCTTCACCTAGAAATCCTGGTCGATCGGATGATGCGGGAATTCAAAGTCGAAGCCAACGTCGGCGCACCTCAGGTCGCCTACCGAGAAACCATTCGCAAACAAGTCAAAGCCGAAGGGCGATTTGTGCGTCAGTCGGGTGGTAAAGGTCAATATGGTCACGTCGTGATCACCCTAGAACCCGGTGAATCCGGCTGCGGTTTCGAGTTCGTCTCGAAAGTCGTCGGCGGTACCGTACCGAAGGAATATGTCGGACCTGCGGAAGCGGGGATGAAAGAAGCTTGCGAATCCGGTGTGATTGCAGGTTATCCTTTGATCGATGTCAAGGCGACGTTGATCGACGGGTCGTATCACGATGTTGACTCGAACGAAATGGCCTTTAAGATTGCCGGATCGATGGCTCTCAAAGAAGCCGTCATGAAAGCATCCCCGGTCTTGCTAGAACCTGTGATGAAAGTCGAGGTTGAAGCACCGGAAGACTACCTTGGACCTGTGATGGGGAACTTGATTTCTCGTCGCGGCCAAATCGAATCCCAAGCCGTTGAGCGTGGGATTGCGAAAGTAGTCACCAAAGTACCATTGGCTGAAATGTTCGGTTACGCAACCGACATTCGGTCCATGACCCAAGGTCGTGGTACTTTTACGATGGAGTTCAGCGCCTATGAGGAAGTTCCTCGGAACGTTGCTGAAGCAATCATCGCCAAAAACAAAGGGAACGCATAGTTTGCAAGAGGAACTGTAAAAAATGGCACGCGAAAAGTTTGAACGGTCTAAACCCCACGTTAACATCGGCACCATCGGTCACGTTGACCACGGTAAAACCACGCTGACGGCTGCAATTACCTCCACTTTGGCAGCCCTAGGCGACGCCACTGCAATGGGTTACGCAGACATCGACGCAGCACCGGAAGAAAAGGCTCGTGGTATCACGATCAACACCGCTCACGTTGAGTACGAAACGGCCACCCGTCACTACGCTCACGTGGACTGTCCTGGACACGCGGATTATGTCAAAAACATGATCACGGGTGCCGCACAAATGGACGGCGCAATCTTGGTTTGCTCCGCTGCTGATGGTCCTATGCCCCAGACCCGTGAGCATATCCTGCTTGCGCGTCAGGTCGGCGTCCCTCATCTCGTCGTTTTCTTGAACAAGAAAGACATGGTGGATGACGATGAGTTGCTTGAACTCGTTGAAATGGAAGTGCGTGAGCTGCTCAGCTCCTACGATTTCCCTGGCGATGATATCCCCATCACGGCGGGTTCTGCGCTGCGTGCATTGGAAAAAATGCAAGCGGCTCCTAAGACTCAGCCCGGTGATGATGAGTGGGTGGACTGCATCCACAAATTGATGAACTCCGTTGACGAGTACATCCCTACACCTGAGCGTGAAGTGGACAAACCGTTCTTGATGGCGATCGAAGATGTGTTCTCCATCTCAGGTCGTGGTACCGTTGCGACGGGTCGGATTGAGCGCGGTCAAGTCAAAGTTCAGGAAGAAATCGAAATCGTCGGTATCCGTGACACTCGTAAGAGCACGGTGACTGGGATTGAAATGTTCCGTAAGCTTCTGGACATGGGCCAAGCGGGCGACAACGCAGGTCTGCTGCTTCGCGGTATGAAGAAAGAAGACCTTGAGCGCGGTATGGTGCTGGCGAAAACGGGTTCGATCAAACCCCACACCCAGTTCGAGTCGGAAGTCTACATCCTTAAAAAGGAAGAAGGCGGACGTCACACTCCATTCTTCCCTGGCTACCGTCCTCAGTTCTACGTTCGTACAACTGACGTAACTGGAACCATCGAAGCCTTCACCGCCGATGACGGGTCTGCTGCTGAAATGGTCATGCCTGGAGACCGGATCAAAATGACGGTTGAATTGATCAACCCCGTTGCGATCGAACAAGGGATGCGCTTCGCAATCCGTGAAGGCGGACGTACCGTTGGTGCGGGCGTTGTATCCAAGATCATGAAATAGATTGATGAATGGGATCTGATTCATCAGATCCCATTGATTAGATCTAGAGCCTAGAAAGGGACGACAGTTTGTTGTCCCTTTCTAAGTTTTAACGGACGTTTTGCGATATGATTGCACCCTGTGCGTTAAACAACTCGATGTTGACATTAGGATGTTTTGACTGAACTGCACTAGATTGCACCTTACGTCACTGCTTCTTATCGCCAATATTTGAACCCCACCGAACCTTGAAAATACAGGAATAAGTCCAATGGCTACCATTCAACAGCAAAAGATCCGCATTCGTTTGAAGGCGTACGATCGTCGTCTCCTCGACACCTCCTGCGACAAAATCGTCGAAACCGCTAATCGCACGAATGCAACCGCGATCGGCCCCATTCCCATGCCCACTCGTCGTCGGATCTATTGCGTCCTCCGGTCTCCCCACGTGGATAAGGACTCTCGTGAGCATTTTGAAGTGCGCACCCACCGCCGCATCATTGACATCTATCAGCCCTCCTCGAAGACGATCGATGCCTTGATGAAATTGGACTTGCCCTCTGGGGTTGACATCGAAGTCAAACTTTAAGAATTTGACTGGAACTTAAAATCTCTTTGGTGAAAACTAAAGAGATTTTTTATGGGACCCCGATAGACGATACATTAAGAAGTATATACTTTTGCCCTTAGGCCGCCGTTCCCCATGACTTCCTCAATCACTGTTCGGGAATTACCGCTGTTCCCCTTGCCCGGTGTGATTCTGTTTCCAGGTCGCCCGTTACCGCTACATATTTTTGAGTATCGCTATCGGATGATGATGAATACCATCCTAGAAAGCGATCGTCGATTTGGGGTGTTGCTTTGGGACCAGGAAAAAAATGCGCCCTCGAACATTGGGTGCTGCGCCGAAATTATTAAATTCTATCGGTTGCCGGACGATCGCATGGAGGTCCTCACCCTCGGACAGCAGCGGTTTCGAGTCTTAGAAGAAGTGCGGGATAAGCCCTACCGCGTCGGCCTGGTCGAATGGCTTCAAGATAAGCCGACTTCTGTGGATTTGCGGCCCATGACCCGTGATGTGAGTCAGCTTTTACAGGATGTGGTGCGGCTGTCTGGGAAGCTTTCAGGAGAGGCGATCGATTTGCCGGATGACTTGCCAGATACACCGATCGAGCTGTCCTACTGGATTGCCAGCAATTTGCGCGGGGTGCCGGAAGAGCAGCAGGCATTGTTGGAAATGTTGGATACCGTGGAGCGTTTAGAGCGGGAATCCGAGATTTTAACCTCAACCCGCAATCATTTGGCGGCACGGACGGTTTTGAAAGATACCCTAGGTGATGGATTTCCAGTGGAATAGTTGCCTGTGTCGAGGGCTGAGCGGAGTCGTTCGCGAAGCGTTGCGTTAGCAAAGCCCGACTGGATTGACTCAAACGTTTGCCTCCGATCGGGTGTAATCCACCAAATCATAGCTACCAAAGAGTTTCAAAATCTCGGCGTGGTGCGTCAAATCCGCGATCGTCGCTTGGGTTTCAGCCCGACGAATATCGGCTTCGAGATCTAGGAAAAAGACATACTCGCCCATCGATCGCTTCGTTGGGCGAGATTCGATGCGGCTGAGATTGATGCCCCGATCTGCCACCAATCTCAGCATTTTTAGAAGCGTTCCAGGGCGATTTGCAGCCATGCTGAAGGCTAACGAAGTTTGGGTTCCGCCGAGGCTGGGCTGGGTGCTGAGGACGAGAAAGCGGGTGCAATTTTCGGGGTAGTCGTTAATCGGACAGGCCAAAACCGGGAGGTTGTAGAGTTCAGCCGCCCGTTTTGAAGCGATCGCCCCCCAAGTCGGGTTATCAGCAAGCTGCGGCAAGATCTCTGTGGTGGAGTTCGCAGGCTGAGTCTTGGCGGTAGGGCTGTGATGAGCGAGCCATTGTTGGCATTGGGCAAGGGCTTGAGGATGGGATTGAACTAGGGTGAGGGCGGCAGGAGTGGCGGCATAGGACAGCAGCGCATGCTGAATCGGAATCACCAATGCCTGTTGAATATGCAGCGGATCCAGTTTCCACAGACTATCCATCGTCATGGTTACACCGCCTTCGACGGAGTTTTCCACCGGAACGATCGCTAAGTCCGTCTGGCCTGCCACCACCGCTTGTAAAGTCTGGGCGATCGTTCCAAAGGCGATCAGTTCTGAGGGTTCTGTGAGGGTTTTAGCATAGGTGATGGCCGCGAGTTCTGCGTAGGTTCCAGTAGGACCGAGGTGGGCGATCGCGAGAGACATAGAGTTTTCCTAGGTTTTTCCGTGGATTCTTTCCGCAAATTCATGGAGATTTCCGTAACATTGCTGAGAAGCGCCTTGAGGTTCTTTAGAATAGACTATATCGAGTGTGCGTTCACCATTCGTGTATTTCCCTAGGGACTCCA
>JAAFJU010000174.1 GCA_013298165.1 Synechococcales cyanobacterium bin31.maxbin.ball.101
CCGATCGTCACCATTAGACCGAGCATCATCTCTTTCATATTCAAAAATCCTCAGAAATTGCCGAAAATCATCAATAGCGAACTTTTACGGACCCATAAATTTACGAAACGACTTTGATTAAAATCGTTAGCCAGATGCATTCGGTTTCAGACAACAACGTCAATTGAGTGATCATTCAATTCTCTTTTGCGAGAGTCTTATACTCACTCTATACAAAGGTTTTTATCCTGTTCAGGAAAAATCAGGAAAAAGGCTGGAAATTTTATAAGACCCCCTACTCGTGTGAAGTTGGACGTTTAAGCAACCCATGGGATGGGTTGCACTCTCATTTGCATAAGAGATGATCTGAGATGGGTACTATGCCTGCAGATCATCATTTGTGTAGGAATTCTATCTATGGCATCTGTGCCTTCTGTTCAAGATGCGATCGTCTTTCGCGTGAAGGCGACGGGATTGCAGTTGCGACGGTGGTCGCTCAATCGAAACGTTCGTTGGCCAGCGCAGTCTGAGGTGTCACAGGGCGATCGGCAACAACTGCTCTCAGAATCCATCACGCCCCTTTGGACGCCCCACGAAGCATCAGAACGGAATCTGATCTCGGGTAAAATTCAAAATCTTCGAGTGGCGGTGCGGCGGATTCAGGGGATAGAAATTCCGATCGGGGAGGTCTTTAGTTTTTGGGCGCAGGTGGGAAGACCGACGCGATCGAATGGCTACGTGATTGGGCGGGAGTTGCGGCAGGGTTGTGTGATTCCTTCGGTGGGCGGCGGAATTTGTCAGTTGTCGAATGCGCTGTACAGTGTCGCTTTGGATGCGGGCTGTGAAATTGTCGAACGTCACGCTCATAGTCAGATTATGCCGGGATCGTTGGCAGAAATTGGGCGCGATGCGACGGTGTTTTGGAATTATATTGATTTGCGGTTTCGAATACGATCGGTGGATAGCGCGATCGGTTCAGTGCGCTTTGAGGCGGATTTGACGCAGGATTCTTTGGTGGTGAGACTGTGGGGGATTCCAGGTGTAAATCCAGTTGTTTCGGGTGGTGATTCGGTGGAATGCTCTGAAGATGCGCGATCGTTGGTTTCTGCCCACACTTGCCAAACCTGTAATGTCACGACTTGTTTTCGCCATCAGCCTGTGGTGCAGGCTAGCCAATCCGTAACGGCTTATTTGCTAGATGAGTATTGGGCGGAGTTCGATCGGTGGATTCAATCTCAGCAGCGACAGGCTGAGGATTTGCTCATAATTCCGCTGGATGGAAAACGCTGGAAGAAGTCTAATTATGCTTGGACGATGACAGGATTTAAAACCATCAAACAAGCGAGATTACAAACGCTGAGACGATCGCTTTCTTCCCGTAAAATTCCCGCACAAGGAAGCACTCGACAAAATCAATTATTGATTCAGGATGAAGCCCTTGCTAAGGTATATGCCCAGCAATTATCGCCCGAGATTAGTCATGTGGTGGTGACGCAGACATTGTTGCCGTTTTTGTGGCGGGATGGGGTTTTGGGTGGCCGGAGTTTTGAGGTGTTGATGACGAGATTGCCGATCGCTGTTTTGCAACAACGTCTCGATCGGGCTTCGGAGTTACATCCTGAGAGTTTGACGTTGAAAGATTTTCGAGCAGATAACACCTTATTAAAACTAGAGCAAGCGGCACTCCAGGCCGCCCAACGAATCATTACACCCCACACTGAAATTGCCAATTGCTTCCCCCATAAAAGTCTATTACTTAACTGGCAACTCCCGACAGTCCAGCCCCGATCGGCCCCACTTCCCACGCAAACCATTCTCTTCCCGGCCTCGACGCTCGGACGTAAAGGAGCCTACGAGCTGCGATCGGTAGCACAGGCGTTGAATCTGACGGTGCGCGTTTTGGGTCGTGAATTGGAAGGCGACGGTTTCTGGCAGAGTGAAGACGGGGCAGTGGAGACCGATCGGACGTTCACCGACCCGTTTGCAAGTCTATTAGCTGTCGTGTTACCAGCCCATGTTGAAAATCATCCCAAAATGTTACTCAAGGCGATCGCGCTCGGGGTTCCCGTGATTGCAACTGAGGCTTGTGGACTGCATGGGTTGGAGGGGATAACGATCGTTCAGACTGGCGATGTTGAGAGTCTAAAACGAACCTTGAAAGAGCTACGAGAAATGCACGAGACGAGGGTTTCTTGCAACCTTGACTAATTTTAGAGTGGGAAAGTGGCGTTACTGGAGTTCTGGATTTAGAAGGAAGTAACACCTTGGCCCACAAGCTTTAAGACGTTGATACTGCATTCGTCGGATAGTCCGATCGTTACCTGCGCATCTTGTCTAGACACAATATTAGCATGATTGGCCCTAGCATACCAACGTGCTAATGATCCAAACGTCGGTCTTGCTTCATAGTAAGACGCTAATCTGGCAGCAATCAGTGGAAATTGTTGATTTCCCTCCACAATCTGAGGTCCACCTGAATAGAGGTCCGCATAGATCATCTCATTCGCTGCAACGTCGATGAGAAATGGAACCCACGATTGTCCATCTTGATTGACCGTCACTTTTTCACGAACTGTTTTTGCATCGAACGTTTTCATCTCAGATCCAACATTCGTTCGATTCATCCAGCCAGCATAGCAAGCCTTTAATGCGGAGAATTCATCTCCAGCATATCGAAGAATAGAGGGCAAAATATACCGATCGGTTAGCGCAGAGCATTTAATATCGATAAATTCCGACGCACCCAAGGGGGCGGATTGAATATCACCACTGTGAGCGAGATCCTGTCCCCCACCATAACTATTCCATCCAACATGACCGACAAACTGAAATTCCTCATTTAATTTAATGATGCTGAGATCAAGGTCAGTATAATTATCTTGTTCATGCCAATAGACGAATAGCCGAATAATTTGAGCATCGATCGCAATGCGCGATCCCCTTGCCAAATTTAGTAACCCATCGGACTGCTTTCGGGCTTGCAATGGCAACACCAACTTGTCGATCGCAGGATCGATCCAAACGCTCTCCCAGGATTTTGTCCCACTCAATTTCTTGAGAATTAACCGATCGATCGCGCCCAATACAATCGACAAATCCCCCAATGAATTCCGCTTACCAATGGCACGAGGCTTCCCTTTTTTATTGATAATTAAGCGATCGCCCTCATACTTCACAGCATGATAAACCGTCACCAGTAGCGGAATTGGCACTGTCTCAACATGGTCTTCTAATTGCAAAATTGCTTGGCCCAAAACCTCTGGGGGATACTCCTTGAGGAGCCAAGTCAATTTACGAAGGAGCATCGAGGGTCTTGCTAGGAGCATCCTCAGTCGATCGTCAGTGTTTGAATTGATCATCAATGAATCAAAACTCTTGATCCGGTTGTTACGCAAATCATCAAAGGTTTTTGCAACCAATGGAAATGATTTAACAAAATCTCCAGGATGGAGCCATTTGGAGATTGAAATCCATAGTTTTTTATATCTTAGAAGATCTTCTCCTAGCGCAGGACAATCATTGAGAAAACTGACAATTTCTCGACGCTGAGGTTTAGAGAGTTTTAATCCCTTAAGGACGATCGGCTTAGCTAAAGAGACATCTTGTTCTAGACTGAAGGCCAGCATTCTCAATAAGTCGGTGGGAGTTCTGACAATAATCTTTCCATGGGTTTGCCAAGCATTTGCCGCTAATCTTGCTAATGTTTCTTTAACTTGAATAGTATCGAACTTCAGATCAACTTTAATTTGGTCCAAAATAGCAAAAATGTCTTCCCATAGTGCTTCCTTAATCGGCGTCAATCCATAAATCAAGTCAGAAACCCATTGTATCAATCGTTCTTGTGCCTCACTCTCGCTGACCAACGTCAACATGATCCATTCAACATTACTGTCTTCCAATCGCTGACACTGTACCACTACGGCAGCATCCCATAGAGCCTCATTTTGCATCTGTGTGATGGGATCTGCTCCAAATTTAGAGCTAGCTGAGAATGTATCTAATCCGAAAAATCCCAGAATTCTACGAACAAGGTAGTCCCGATCGTTTGGGAGTTCGTCTGGGAAATTAGTGAACAGTGGAATATAGTCTACATTGCCACCCCGCATCTCTCTGAGCAGGTCGATCGCAGTATCAAATGTGTCCTTCGTGATGGCGGTAAATTCGTCACTGGGTAAGAGCTTAAACCCGAGTTGACCGAGTTCGAGATCCAGCACTTTTGCTTGTAAGCTATCGGCTTTCCCAGGATGGTTAACCCAACAGCGTAAACGCCGTAACGCAATTTGACTGAGGATATCCATCGCAGCGAGCCTTTTATGGTCTGATTAGATTCATTACTGGCTACCAGTATAAACAAATTCGATAAAATCCGTCGATCGACCCACCATCAAACTTGAGGATACCTGTTCTAACTGATATAGTTGAGTCATGGTTAAATCGCTATCGATCGCTAAAACCATTCTCAGTCTTGCAGATCTTCGCGATCGGCTGGGATTATGGCGGAGTGACGATCGCAACTTTTTTACAGAGTGGTTTGATGGACTGGCTGAGTTGAGTGACGCACAGGAGCAAGCGCTCGATCGGATGAAACGTCGTTTCGATCGGCATCGAGATCAAGGATTACTGACGGAAGGAACGATTAATTTATTATTGGTTGCACCCTTGTTGGAGTTGGCGGGATTTTATGATGAGCCGTTTTGGGTGAAGGCGGAGCAATCGGTCGAGATTTTATTGCCGCAGGAAGAGAGCGAGGACGAGGTATTGCGGGGCCGAATTGATGCACTGGTGATTCAAGATCAGTTTTGGGTCTTGGTCGTTGAGTCGAAGCGGACCTTGAGTTTTGCAGCGGCGATTCCGCAGGCGTTGACCTACATGATGGCCACATCCGATCGACCGAAACCCATATTCTCATTAGTGACAGATGGCGATGTCTTCATTTTTATCAAACTCGATCGATCGTCCGGTGAATACGACCTGTCTGATACCTTCTCACTGTTGTTCAATCGCGAAAATAAGCTCTACAGTGTTCTTGAAATCTTGAATCGAATCGGTGGATAAGGCATTCCCGTGACGCGACTATGCGATCGCTCTACGGATTAACCCTTTGGATGAACGTTTGAACAACCTTTAGATTGGGTTCAGACAGGTGATTATCGTGACCGCCCCCTGCGATCGTCAGGAGCTGTTTTGGACCGTTTGCCGCTGCATAGAGCTTTGTTCCCATTTCTACAGGAATTTGAAAATCGTCTGTGCCTTGAATGATCAGCGTCGGTAATTTGATTGCATTCATTTTATCCAACGAATCAAACCGTTGTTTTAGCAATAGTTCGATCGGCAGCAACCAATACAATCCAAATCGTTTGGTCATATCGCGCATACTGGTAAATGAGCTTTGTACGACCAATGCCTTTGCCTCAGGATGTTTCGCAGCCAAATCGATCGCGATCGCACCCCCGATCGAATGGCCATAAATCACCACCCGCTCAGCCGCAATCTTGCGCTCTTGCGTCACATAATGCCAAGCGGCTTCTGCATCCTCATAGACCTGCGCTTCCGTAGGGAAATCGCCCTCGCTTTGACCAAAGCCTCGATAATCAAACAGAACGATCGTATAGCCCAATTGATGAAATTGCAGGGCCTGACTCACATTGGACCCGATGTTCATGGCATTATGGTGAAAATACAACATCACTGGAGCATTTTCATTTTTTGCTGGAATCCACCACCCATGGAGTTTTTCTGTTTTCCCGGATGCCTGATTGACCACTGGAATCCAAAGATCTTGATAGGTCAATTGATATAAGCTTGGGGTATGCTGAAGCGATTTTGACGGGTGAAACATGAGGCGCTGTTGTTGCCAATACAGCAACAGACAAACAATACCGTAGCCGATCGCAACCCGTCCCATCAATTTTCGCCAGTTTTTCGTCATGACTCGGAACCTTTTTTAGATCAGTTTTAGAATAGGGTCGATCGACTGTTCGGTGATATGGCGATGATCGTTTATAGTGACCAGCATGAAGTTCAAGGAGAGCATACAATGACAACATATCTGATTACGGGTGCAAATCGTGGAATTGGCTATGAGCATTGTCGGCAACTATTAGCAAGGGGCGAAACCCCGATCGCCGTCTGCCGAGAAGCTTCCACGGAGCTTAAGACTTTAGGCATTCGGGTAATTTCGGGAATTGATGTGACGCGGGATGAGGATGTGGCGCAACTCCGATCGCAACTCAAGGGAGAACCGATCGATGTTTTGATTAACAATGCTGCCATTATTGAAAATGTTACTTTGGCAAACCTGGATTTTGAGAGCATTCAGCGACAGTTTGAGGTAAATGCCTTAGGTCCGTTGCGGGTGACAAACGCGCTGCTGGGCAATCTATCCAGAGGTTCGAAAGTGGTGATGATGACCAGTCGAATGGGTTCGATCGACGATAATACGTCCGGAGGCTCTTACGGATATCGCATGTCTAAAGTCGCCCTTTGCATGGCGGGGAAATCGCTCTCCCATGATTTAAAATCCCAGGGCATTGCCGTCGCAATCTTACATCCAGGACTCGTACAAACTCGAATGACCGGGTTTTCAGGGATTACGACAGAGACGGCAGTGACGGGATTATTAGCTAGAATCGATGCCCTCAATTTAAAGAATACGGGAACGTTTTGGCATAGCAATGGAGAGGTATTACCTTGGTAACAAACCCAGATTTCAAACCCCCGGTCGATCTAGAGAGACTTGCCCTGGCGGAATATCTGGCCTACGACGACGGTAGTGATATGCACTATGAACTGGTTGATGGAGCGCTAATTCCCATCAGCTTAGGTACAGGTAGACACGGTAGAGTCACTGAATTTATCCGTGACGAACTGAAAGCAGAAATCAAACGATCGAACCGAAGCTGGACCGCAACCGACATGAAAATCGGTGTTCAATCCCCACGAGGCACCCGGTGGGATACCTGTCGTATTCCTGATATCACTGTGATTCCAACTGCACAATGGGAAGAGATGGACGATCGAGAAGCGGTGATTCGATTGAACGATGCACCCCCAATTCTCGTCATTGAAGTGGTCAGCCCTTCCACGGCCAAAGATGACTACCGCGCAAAGCATAGCGAGTATGCCGTGCTGAATATTCCCGAATATTGGATTATTGATCCGATCGAAGCTCAAGTCACCCTTTGTAACCTATTGGATGGTGCTTACGATGACCGAATTTTCCTAGGCAAGGAACCGTTGACCTCTGGTCGGTCGGAGACCATCGTTTCACCCACTTTTCCAGAATTAAATCTCACCGCAGAACAAATCCTGGCTGCCAAACGAGGCCAAGATGAGGTCTAAATCATTTTCAATCATTGTGAAAGACAATGCGGGGAAAACGGAAAACGGCTCGATGACCAATTCGCAAAATCCAAGGTTGGGCATCAGGAACCCGATCGTATAGGCGCTTAACAGCCTCAAGGGTCTCGTCTGCCATTTCAAATGCTTCGGTTTCAATATCGATCGCAACGATCCGACCGTGATTTCCTTCCTCGACCTGCGATCGAATTTTCGATTCGTAGATCTCAGTACCACGTCGCTCCATCTCTTCTTTACTATAGCGGGGTTTTCGAGCAGTCATAACTAGTCCTCGCGGTAGAGAACGACAGGCTCATTCTAACGCGACGGTTCAATCTCTGGGGAATCAAGGATTAAACTGATGTGAACTGGAGGACAGTGAAGTGACCCCCAACTTTCGGACAGGATACTAAGAGTAGTATTCTTGTTCCAAGGGAGGGACAACATCATGAGTGGAAAACGTCGTCAATACACCGCAGAATTTAAGAGCAAGATCGTCTTGCAAGTCCTCACGGGCGAGAAAACAGCAAGTGAGCTGTGTCGTCAACACAAACTGAATGCCAACCTGTTAAATCGGTGGCGCAATGAGCTGGTGGAGCGGGCAAGCACCGTCTTTGAATCGGCGTCCGGCACGAGTGAAGCACAACAGCAAGTCGCTGAATTAGAACGACTCGTGGGGCAGTTAACGATGCAATTAGAAATCGCAAAAAAGGCATCGAGCTACTGGACACCGGACAAAAACGGGAAATTGTAACCGCCCTGCGATGGGAGTATCCGGTCACAGTGCTCTGTGAGGTATTAGATTATCCCCGAAGTCAGGTTTATTATGAGCCGACGGGCGGTTCAGATGAAACAGAGTTGAAAGACCTGATTCAGACGATTGCGGGGGACTATCCGACCTACGGGTATCGACGCCTCACCGCCGAGCTAAAGCGTCGGGGTTGCAAAATCTCACGAACTTCGGCAGGTGAATCTCACGAACTTCGGCAGGTCTAAATTCAGGCTGACGGTGTGAGATTTTAGAGGGAGGCCCTTCAGTCAAAACGATGGCACTTACGCTGGACAAAAA
>JAAFJU010000310.1 GCA_013298165.1 Synechococcales cyanobacterium bin31.maxbin.ball.101
TGCGTGAGTTTGCTTACTTGCCGAAGGGTGTCATGAATCCTCACGATTTGCCGGAAGGTTCCCGTCGTGCGGGTAAAACTCCAGCGGAGATTGTGGCGGCGAGTGCGGCTAAGTCTGAAGGCTAGTGAGTCTGAAGGCTAGTTGTTTGGATTGTTTTTGTAAGGATATGGAGGGCGATCGGTGAATCTGGCAGAAGGTGTACAACTGGTTTCATTTGGAATCTTGTCGGCAGCAGTCCTGCTGTCGGCCCTGGGAGTCGTGCTATTGAAAAACGTGGTGTATTCTGCGTTTCTTCTGGGTGGCTCGTTTATTAGCATTGCGGGACTTTACTTTCTGCTGAACGCGGACTTTGTCGCAGCGGCGCAGGTGTTGGTCTACGTCGGGGCCATTAATGTCTTGATTTTGTTCGCCATCATGCTGGTGAATAAAGATGAGGAGTATGCAGAAGTCAAGGGCAGTAGCGTTCGACAAGCGGCTACCGCACTGGTTTGCCTAGGTCTATTTGCGCTCCTAGGAACGATGGTGGTTTCGACCCCTTGGGCGATTTCCTCTGAGACCGCTGCCGGAAACGACAGTATCGTGACGATCGGCATTCACTTCTTCACGGATTTCCTCTTGCCCTTTGAATTGGTCTCGGTGCTGTTGTTGATGGCCTTAATCGGGGCGATCGTCCTGGCTCGACGGGAGTTCATTCCAGAGATTCGGGGTGTGGATGGTCAAGATGATGCCCTGATGCTGCCAGAACGCCAACGGGAAATGGTGTCGTCCAGTTCGTCAGAAATGAAATAGGTGAGGATTTAATCGATGCAACTTCAGTCTTATCTTCTAGTCGCCGCCGCATTATTCTGTATCGGCGTGTATGGACTAGTCACAAGCCGGAACGCAGTGCGGGTGTTGATGTCCATCGAGCTAATGCTCAATGCTGTCAACCTGAATTTGATGGCTTTTTCCAACTATGTGGATCCAAAGGAAATCAAAGGTCAAGTGTTCACGACCTTCATCATCGCGATCGCCGCAGCGGAAGCGGCGGTTGGCTTGGCGATCGTCCTCGCCATCTACCGAAACCGCGATACGGTGGATATGGAGCAGTTTAATTTGCTGAAGTGGTAGGTTGAAGCGCTAAAACGTCAGAGCCAGAGTGAACCCATTAAAAAATCTCCGATCGCCTAGGTCATGCCTGAACGATCGGAGATTTTTTAATGGAAGATTTTTTAATTTTTGCTCAATCTTTATTCTTTTTTGGTGACTTAAAGGTGATTCAGATCACTCTCTACCATCTTTTTGTATCAATATGTCTTCTTGAATGCAATTTTGTCAGGAACTTCCCCGTTAGTCTATGTAGAAATAGCTAGATGATATGTGGTGCCAGTGTTATGGAAAAGGTCGTTGCCCCCCCAGCCGATACAGTCAGAGCTTATTTACGTGAGATTGGCCGCGTTCCGTTGCTGACTCAAGAAGAGGAAATTATTTATGGAAAGCAGGTGGCCCGTCTAACGCAGCTTCGTCAAGTGCGATCGGACTTAGAAAAGCAGTTAGGTCGTCCCGCGAGTCGTCTGGAATGGGCTAAGGCGGCCCAGTTGTCTGAAGTTGAGCTGAAGCACTTGGTGCAGCAAGGCGAACGGGCAACCCGTCGGATGATTGAGGCGAATTTGCGCTTGGTGGTGTCGGTGGCGAAAAAGTACCAAAAGCGCAATGTCGATCTGATGGACCTGATCCAAGAAGGCACCATTGGGATGCAGCGCGGGGTTGAGAAGTTTGACCCGAGCAAGGGCTATCGCTTTAGCACCTACGCCTACTGGTGGATTCGCCAAGCGATTACTCGGGCGATCGCCACCCAAGGCCGATCGATTCGCCTTCCCATCCACATCACCGAAAAATTGAATAAACTCAAACGCGCCCAGCGTGAACTGAGTCAAAAACTCGGTCGTGCGGCCACCACCACCGAAATTGCCGCAGAACTGGAACTCACCCCGCAGCAGGTCAGAGACTATCTGCAATACAGCCGATCGCCCATCTCTCTAGATATGCGGATTGGGGAAGGGTTGGACACGCAACTCGGCGATCTCTTAGAAGACACCGGGCCTTCTCCCGAGGACTTTGCCAACTCCCATTCTCTCAAAAACGATCTGGCAGGTCTGATGACGAACCTCAGTGATCAGCAAAAGCTCATCCTGAGTCTTCGCTTTGGTCTCAGCAGTGGACAGAGTATGACGTTGGCGGCGATCGGGGATGAACTGGGTCTGAGCCGAGAACGAGTGCGCCAAGTCGAACGGGAAGCCCTCAACCGTCTCCGAAAACAGAAAGTGATGGTGACAGGCTATCTGGCGAGTTAAGCCACCCATTAAATTAATTGTCAACAAAAACCTCCCAAAGGCTGTCAACGGCAACTTTGGGAGGTTTTGTTTTCAGAAAATGTCTTGATTGCTCTAACTGGCCGACTGCGGCATGGTGCGTAGGGTTCTTAGAGAATTAATGCAGAGCGGGCAATCGCAGCCAAACAGGGCGATCGACGCATTGCTCTCCTCTTCAGAAAACTTAAATTCTGCTGGATTTTCTTGTGGATCCGTCGCGTAATCGATCGGCTGGACTTGAGGCGCATCCTTGAGCTTACTCACCTTCTCACAGACCAGATTAAACCGACTGTGGCGGGACATGACACAGACTTGGGGTTCTGTCGCATTCAGGTCAGGCACCGAGACCTTCTGCTCAACGGCCCCCGAGGGCAGGGCGGTCAGCCAGCAGAACGAAGATCCAACGAGGGTCGGCAAGGCTAAGAGATTGAGGAGCAAGCGGTTCATAGGGCCATCCAAAGTGAGCGAAGTGATGTTTCGTAGCGTTCAGATCCCAGTGGATCTTGCTGAAGGGATGCATCAACCTATCTAAAGCTGACGGTTCACTGATTGCTGACGACTGATTACTTACAATAGAGTAACGCCTTATTTGATCGGTAGATCAGTCGCATCGAGGAAAAAATTGCACTGGAAAGAGCCTTCAAAACAGTCCTATTCCATACCTGCCGATCGTCCCATAGGTTTTCCAAAACCTT
>JAAFJU010000345.1 GCA_013298165.1 Synechococcales cyanobacterium bin31.maxbin.ball.101
TCACATAGTCTGGATAATTTTTTAAGGCATCTTTATAGTGCCGCACGGCCAAATCATATTGTTCTTGAGCGAAATAGGTGTAGCCCATCGCATTGTAGACGGCTGCAACATCCGCGCCTTCCAATTCCCGCAGCTTAATTGCCTTTTGAAATTGAGGAAGCGCCTGAGCGAATAATTTTTTATCCAGATACACACTCCCTAGCTCGTAGTGCTCAGCGGCAGTCCCTTTTCCTTCCTTGAGCTTGCCTTGGAGTCGCGATAGGGCACTTTCCAGCTTACGAGTCTTGAGGACTTCCTTGAAGACACTCACCCCCGCCGCTAATAAAATCACCACCAAAACAGCGATGTAAACAATAGGAGAATTTTCTTTCATGGGTCGATCGCAGTTTTATAGAAAGATCTAAACGTTGCTTTCCCATTCTATCACTGCAATCCCAAGCCTCTGTGGGCGTTACACGCTTATACACAATCTCATCCACACATCCGATCTAGCGATCTAAATTCCAATCCAGCCATTGCGATCGAAGCCACCCGTTTTGTTGCCACCGATCGAGAGCTTGATTCACGCCCGATCGTAGCGAGGCCGAGTCAACGCCTTTGGGCATCGCGATCGCCATGGGATATAACCCAAACTCTTCTTTGAGAAACCTAAAACTCGGCTCCTGACGCAAAATCCCCAGCAGCATCACCCGATCGCCCACCAAGGCTTTCACCTTGCCCGATCGTAACTGCGCTAACCCTGCCGCATAACTTTCCACTTCGACAATTGTTAGATTGAGACTCTCTGTGTTTAATGCCTCGATCGCACTGGAGCCTCTGAGGACGGCTACGGATTCTCCCAGTAAGTCGGCTAGGGTTTGGGGTGCTGCAGTGGGGGAACTTGGGACGATGATCATCGATCGTTCAAAGTAATAGGGCGCGGTGAAATCCACCCATCGTCTTCGCGAATCCGTGGCCGTGACCGCTGCGATCGCCACATCTACCCGTCCCTCTGCCACGGCCTGCAGCCGATCGACATTGCTGACTGGAATTAACCGCACCGACTCGGACGATCCTAACAACTCCTGAGCTAGCCTTCGGGCCATGGCAATTTCAAACCCAACCAGCCGCCCCGACTCATCCCGAAAGCCCATGGGAAATAAATTTGTCTTGACACCAACGGAGAGGAAGCCTCGATCGCGAATCACCTGCAACGCCACTGCATCGCTCGGACGAATCTCTAAAGTCCCAGCCACCAGAGCCGCTAAAACCGGAGCCAAAAAATAAAACCCTCGGGTCCTCAACGTCATCAACCCCATAGCCTAAACCCGATCAAAAAAGGATAGCGTTAGAAACTCTAACACTATCCTAAACAGTGATTAAGACAGAGAAGCCTTCAAGCCGGACGAATCACAGCTTCAAGCTATCTCAACAAACGATCAAGCCTTCTTCGCAAGGTCCACGACCTTCGCAAATCCAGTCGGATCAAGAACGGCCAGTTGAGCCAACATCTTGCGATTAATTTGGATATCAGCTTTTTTCATTTTGCCGATGAGTTGGCTGTAGCTGATGCCGTTGATCCGAGCTGCAGCGTTGATCCGCGCAATCCACAGACGGCGGAAGTCGCGCTTCTTCTTACGACGATCGCGATAGGCATTCCGCAGCGCTTTCATCACCTGTTGGTTAGCGACACGGAAGAGCCGGGAATGAGATCCCCGGAAGCCCTTCGCCAGCTTCAAAATTTTATTACGACGTTTGCGGGCTACATTACCGCGCTTAACACGAGCCATGAGTTTCCTCTACATTTGGGGTTTGGTCATAAAATAAGCAATTTGTGGGATTTAAAGCCCAAAATTACTGCGATCGGGAACCAGGCAGTAGAAAAGCCCTAGCCCAAATCTTCTTAACAATTGCTTACCAGTAAGGGTTTACAGGTAAGGCAACATTGCTCTGACGTTATCAGCATCGCCTTCAAACACAACGTTGTAGCCTGCAAGACGACGCTTACGGCCAGAACTTTTGTGTTCTAGAAGGTGGGCGCGGAACGTACTCCGACGCATGATTTTTCCGGAGCCAGTCACTTTAAAGCGCTTGGCCGCAGATTTGCGAGACTTTAACTTCGGCATGTCAATATCCAAATTCACACAGTCTTAGATTCTACACCTATCTATCCACTATTGATGCAGAAC
>JAAFJU010000144.1 GCA_013298165.1 Synechococcales cyanobacterium bin31.maxbin.ball.101
ACATAAACGTGTTGTAATTACGGGTCTCGGTGCGATCACACCGATCGGAAACACCCTGGAAGAGTATTGGGAAGGGTTGATGTCGGGACGCAACGGCATTGGCAAGATCACCTTGTTTGACGCCTCGGCCCACGACTGTCACATTGCAGCAGAGGTTAAAGGCTTTGATGCAGGGGCTTATATGCCTCCCAAGGAAGCAAAGCGCATGGATCGCTTTGTCCAGTTTGCAGTCGCCGCCAGTAAGCAAGCCGTGGCCGACGCAAAACTCGAAATTACTGAACTGAATGCAGAACAAATCGGCGTCCTGATCGGAACCGGAATCGGCGGTTTGAAAGTCCTCGAAGATCAGCACGAGGTCTATCGCACGAAGGGACCCGATCGCTGTAGTCCTTTTATGATCCCGATGATGATCGCCAACATGGCCGCTGGCGTCACCGCGATTCAACTCGGAGCCAAAGGTCCAAACTCTTGTGTCGTCACAGCCTGCGCTGCAGGATCCAATGCGATCGGGGATGCCTTCCGTCTCGTGCGCGGCGGCTATGCTCAAGCGATGGTCTGTGGTGGCACCGAAGCTGCCGTCACCCCCTTGTCCGTCGCAGGCTTCGTCGCCTGTCGCGCCGCTGCAACCAACCGCAACGATGACCCCTCCCATGCCAGCCGACCCTTTGATAAAGACCGCAGTGGATTTGTCCTCGGTGAAGGGGCGGGCGTGTTGGTGATTGAAGAAATGGACCATGCGATCGCACGGGGAGCCAGAATCTACGCTGAAATCGTCGGCTACGGCACGACCTGTGACGCTTACCACATGACGGGCCAGACTCCCGGTGGTGCAGATGCAGCTCGGGCAATGTCTCTCGCGATGAAAGATGGTGGCATCAAACCGGAAGAAGTGAGCTACATCAATGCCCACGGGACCAGCACCCCCATTAATGACCCCAACGAGACGAGTGCGATTAAGCTAGCGCTCGGCGATCATGCCTACAAGGTCACGATTAGTTCGACGAAATCCATGACGGGTCACTTGCTCGGTGGTGCGGGTGGCATTGAAGGCGTGGCTTCGGCGATGGCGATCTACCACGATCGGGTTCCGCCCACGATTAACTTGGACAATCCCGACGAAGGCTGCGATTTGGATTACATTCCACACAAGAGCCGTGAACAAGTGGTCAATGTTGCCCTGTCCAATTCCTTTGGGTTTGGCGGTCATAACGTGACGTTGGCGTTCAAGAAGTTTGTGCCATAGCGATCGATGACGGATTCAATTCAGCAGGAAGCTCGTGCGATACTCGATCGCTTGACCTTCATACCCTTTGAAGATTGTGTGCCTTTGAGCCGAGACTTTGATGAAATCCCGACTCGGCTTGGTTTGTATGCTTTTCGACATCGCACAGAAGGGCTGCTCTATATTGGAAAAGCGAAGAATCTTCGCGATCGGTTTAGAGGTGGACACAAGGCATTTCTTTGGGGTTGGCTCGATCGTTATGATCCAGACGAAGTCAGGCTTGCGTTCGTCACCCTCAACCAGTGGCAAAAACCAGGGTTATCATATGAATTAGAAACGTTGATTCTGCAAGCGACCCATCCGCCCTATAACGTTAAAATCCCGAGAGAATTATGATTTCAACCCTGAGTTCACAGCATCTTTCTCAGCAAGATATTCATCTTCTAGTCAAAGCATTGCCTGATTACGTGTTGGCTGCATTGCAAGAACGATCGCAGGAGCTAGATTGTCCGATCGAAGCCGCGATCGAAATGGCGATTGCGAGTTTTTTAGATGCAGAAGCCTTTAGTTTTGAAGACTGTCTCTTATCACAACGGGAGCCACATAAAGTTGTGTAGGGAGACGTCTGTTTCTTCCCGATGGGCTGGTTTTGGAGTGTATGAGTCACTAAAGTTTGATTCAGCGAGAACTCACCGCAAGCATGAAGAACCTATTTTCTGTCTCAGTTTTTGCCATGATGCTGGCTATTGCCTGTCCTTCACGCCAAACTCAAGCTTCCCCAAAAGCTAATCCGAAACCTCAAGCTAAGTCGGTTAGTTCCGATAGTTTACAAACGCTTCAGACGATCAATCCGATCGATCGACGTAAAATTAAACTCGGCGTACTGGAAAAAATTATTCAGTCGGCAACCAATTCCTTGTCAGATATGACCGTTACAGTGAGCAGGAGTAAGGCTACAATCTCAGAATTGAATGGGTTGAAGGACTCGTTCGTCATTGTTGTATCAGGTAAAACCAAATATCCTTTTGACTTTCCGGGTGGACCAGGTGCGTCTGGAACAACCTATCCTCCGGGCTTGAATAGAGAAATTGTTTACTCCGACTCAGGACAGGTATTGCGATTTCGTACGAGTTCACCTAATCCCGATCGAAGACTGAAGCCCCCAGCGCTATAATCGAAGCATCTTTTGCGAGTGAATGCCTGATGGTTACTCTTCAGCTCCGACAAATGGTCGTTTATCCAGGTCAACAGATCCACCTTCAGGATGTGGACTGGGTTGAGTTTGAGGCGATCGTGGAAGAACTTGGGAAAGGTCGAAATTCGCGCATTGCCTATTGTGATAGAAGCTTGGAGCTTCGGATGCCATCACCTAAACATGAGAAAGCCAAAGTTCTACTCGGGAACATGGTGACGATTCTGTTGGAAGAATTAGAAATTGATAATGAATGCTTTGGGTCAACAACGTTCAAACGCAAAGAACCTGGCATTGGCGTTGAACCTGATGATTGTTTCTATATTCAGAACGCGGCCAGAATGGTGGGTAAGGATGATTTGGATTTGACGATCGATCCACCCCCCGATTTGGTGATCGAAGTCGATGTCACCTCTAAAACTGGATTGGAGGTTTACAAGCGATTAGGCGTTCCTGAAGTGTGGCAATTTGAAGAGAATCAATTGCGGATTAGTCTGCTAGAAAATGGTGAGTACCAAGATTCGCCCTTTAGCCCACAGTTTCCAGATTTTCCGATCGTCCAAGCCGCCACCGATTTCATCCAACGGATTCAAACCGATGGCCGACGGTAAACACTGAATACCTTTAGAGCATATGTTCAAAAGATTCTAAAGTGATATATTTCGTGATTAATTTTTGTACAATGGTATTGTATTTCTCAAAATCAGGATTTTGATGCATGTCATTTACTCCCCCTCAACCTAACGCGATCCGCAGAGAACCTTGGTTAGCGGTTTTGTTATCGTCTATTTGGCCAGGAGTTGGCCATTTGTATGTGGGGAGTAAGACGAAGGGCTATCTGCTGATGGCGATCACGACTAGTTTGATGGTGGTGGGACTGGGAGCATTTTTCCATAGCTCAATCTCCACTAACTTCGGGTTTGCGGCCATTTTGATTTTTTATCCGTTCTGGCTTTTTAACCTGTTCGATGTTCATCGTTGTGCGCGACAGTGCAATAGTGAAGAATCTGAAACGCTACGACGAGAACAGAAAGATCCTTGGCTTGCAGTGTTTTGGTCTCGGATTATTCCAGGATTAGGACATGCTTATCAGGGACAGTGGGGATGGGCGATCGGATTTTTTCTGATTATATTTCTCGTGACAGCTTTCGTTTCGTGGGTTATCCAATTGATGACCCAATCAGAAATCCTTGCTGCTCTTCTTAGCTCTTTGGTTTGGGTTCTTCTCTCATATGGGTGTGCTTATCATGCCTATATCAATGCCCCTGCACCCCGAGAAAATCCACGAGATATAGCCTTAAAGTTTTATGCTTTGATTCTGATTGTGGATCTATTGATTGGCGTGTTCGTGGGTAACTTGAGAAGCCTTGCGATCGAAGCTCGATACATTCCTTCTGAATCAATGTTGCCAACACTAAAAGTGAACGATCGGCTTTTTGTTGATAAACTGACCTATCGATTTTCTAACCCTAAACGTGGAGACATTGTTGTTTTTCACCCTACTCCAGCGCTTGAGGCGCAAAACTTTAAAGATGCATTTATTAAACGAATCATCGGATTGCCAGGAGATCAGATTAAGGTTCAATCGGGCCTAGTTTATATCAATGGCAAGGCCATTCAGGAACAATATATTTATGAGCCACCTCAGTATGACTTCGCAACGGTGAAGGTCCCTGCTAATTCCTACTTTGTCATGGGCGACAATCGCAATAATGCCTATGACAGCCATTACTGGGGCTTTGTCCCACGAGACTATATCATTGGAAAAGCGACAAAGCGATATTGGCCACTCGATCGAACTGGAACTATTCGCTAATGATGTCGGCAGTTGGTTCAAGAACGTTTAAAACCTTAACAGGGTTTTACAATATGAAAGGCTGAAACATAGGATAGGTCGATCGTCTCTCCATGCTGTTCCAAAACCTGCCGCAATCCGGCAAATAGCTTCTGCTGCGGTTCTGGTTCGAGTTTTAAGTAGGGTGAGTAGGTGTTGAGGAGCAAGAGGTATTGATCGATCGAATAGGTGACTGATACCGTTAGTGATTCAGAAATCAGATCTTTGAAATGTCCAGACTCGATCGAGAGATTGCCTAATTGATTTAAAATATCTAACTGCTCGGATTGCGTTTCATAGGCACGATTTAGCGCAGGTGCATGATCGGCATAGACTGCTGAAAGCTGTTGATAAATCTCGTGGGATGGCTGCATTTCCTTATTCCACAGCAAAATCAAGTGCCCATCCGATCGTAAAGCGGCTTTAACTTTTGGATAGCCAATGTCTGGATCAATCCAATGAAATGAACTAGCTGCAATTACCGCATCAAATGACTGCGCTTCTAATTCCCATTCTTCAAATGAACAGGTTTGAACTGTAACATTGGGGTAAATCTGACAGGTCTCTTGGGCCATCCGAGCAAAATCAGGATTGGGTTCGATCGCTAGCAATGGCCCTCCCAACTGCGCAAATGCTGGTGTGACGATCGCAGGTCCGCAACCTAGTTCTAAAAGCGAGAAACTGGAAGACAGTTGGGTGATTTCAAGAATTCGATCGATTAGGGCTTGAGGATAGCGTGGTCTGACTTGACGGTAGGCATCGGCAGCAGGAGAGTACCAGGCTTTTCGATCGGTGATGTCTTTGCCATAACAGGAGTCTTTGATGACTTGTTGAATGTTTTTGATCATGGCTAGCCCAATTGTTTTTTCAAGTCCCGAATGGCGGCACTGGTGTTTCGAGAGTAGGCAATTTTTCGAGCGCGATCGACGATTTCAGGGAGATTCAGTCCAGGGAAATAGAGGCTTTCCGACTGCAAGACATACTCTTGTTCTTGTAGCTGATAAATCATTAATTTCTGCTTCCGAAACAGCCAAATTTCCGGTACGCCATAGGGCAAATAGTCGTCAATATTGGAATAACTCGTGACATCGATCTCAATAACTAAATCTGGCGGCGGATCTTGTTCCCAATCAATGCGTTCTTTTCCAGATATGGCTTCCCAGTGATTAATGTAAAAGCAGTAATCTGGTTCAATGCCACTTTCTTCTGCGATCGTCATCGTGATGGGTGTGAACGAATCGTAGTCATGCCCATCATGATCAAGCAGGACTTTGACAACATCAGCAATCAACCCGGCGTCACGACCATGAACGGCTAATGGGGACATCAGCAGCACTTCTCCATTTCGATATTTAATTCGGGGCACTGAGCCGTCACCACGACGTTCACAGAGCGATTGATAGTCTTTCCAAGTCATTGGAAATCGCATCACTGTTCCCGAAGGCAGTTGGATTTTTTCAGGAGAGACGATCGCGTACATGAGTTCGGCCTCTTGATCACTGGCTTCATGATAACAGACGTGCTTCGATCGTTGCTTTGTAATGCTTAAACGATCGGAAGCGCAATCGTAAACGTCGTCCCTTGTCCCAGAATAGACTCCACCGTTAATTCCCCATCATGCTTGTCTGCAATAATTTGTCGGGCGATCGCGAGTCCGAGGCCCGTGCCTTTGCCGACGTCTTTGGTCGTGAATAAATGATCGAAGATTTTGGCTTTGATCACCTCGTTCATCCCGGCACCATTATCGTGAATGTTGACCCGAACACGATCGGTAATAATCGCCGTGCTAATTGTAATGACTTGAGGCTCTATCGTCTCGAAAGACTGGGTTTGGGCCATTTCGTCGAAGATGTCGATCGCATTGGCTAATAGATTCATAAAGACTTGATTGAGTTGTCCGGGAAAGCAATCAATGTCTGGGAGTTGACCATAGTTCGTCACCACTTGAATTTCCGGACGATATTCATTGGCTTTGAGGCGATGGCGTAAAATTAGAATGGTGCTATCAATGCCTTCGTGCAGGTTAAAGCATTGCTTATGATCGGTGTCGGCGCGGGAAAAGGTGCGGAGACTTTTGCTGATGGAGGTAATGCGATCGCCCCCATTTTGCATAGCTTTGACCAGTTTTGGCAAGTCTTCTCGAAGATACTCTAGGTCTACATTCTCCAACTCGTCTTCAATCTCCGTGCCGGGTTGTGGGAACTTTTTTTGGTATAGATCAATGATGCCAAACAAATCCTTAATCGAGGCTTGAACGCATTGCACATTGCCGACGATACAGCCGATCGGATTATTGATCTCATGGGCAACGCCTGCCACGAGATTGCCTAACGCCGACATTTTTTCACTTTGAATGATCCGCAGTTGTGATTGCTGCAAATCTTCAACGGCTTGGTTGAGTTGAGCCGTGCGATCGTTGACCTGTTGTTCGAGGCTGTGGGTTAGGTGGCGCAGTTGGAGGTGGATGCGGACACGGGCGATCGCTTCATCCTGCTCAAAGGGTTTGGAAATGTAGTCCACGGCCCCGAGGGACAGCCCTTTGACCTTGCTTGCTGTGTCTGCTAATGCCGTCATGAAAATAACGGGAATATCCGCCGTCGCCGCGTCGGCCTTGAGCCGCTGACAGACTTCAAAACCATCGATTCCCGGCATTTGGACATCGAGTAAAATCAACTCCGGTTGTTTTTGGGCGACTTTACTCAATGCATCTTCGCCATCCACCGCAATGCGAACCTGCCAGCCCACACTCCGCAATGCCTGCGAAATCACCGATAAATTGGTTGGGTTGTCATCGACGACTAAAATAAATCCGCTGCTCATACAACCTCTAAATGTTCTTGAATCAATTCTTGAATGAGCGCTGTGAGTTTTTTCCCGCTGAAGCTTTCTGCGAGTTGAGTGATGGTTGTCGTGAAGGTGCTGTATTCAGGCTGCGATCGGGCTAGAGCCGTTGCTTCTTCTTGAAGTTGGAAGAAATCACCTTCCTCGATCAATTGGTTAAAGCGTTTTAAAACCTCGATCGGAGGTGACATGATTTGAGTGGTTGATTCGGAAGATTCTGCATTGGAATGACTCGTCTCAACCGCATAATTCCAGTCAAGCTTAAGATGTTCCTGAATCTGTTCAAATAGGGTTTCAGCCTGGACAGGTTTTGCTAAGAAGGTATTGCCACCAGCCGCGATGCTCTTATCTTGATCGATTTCAAAGACACTCGCAGAAGAGACAATCACTGGGAGATCTGCATGGGTTTTGCGTAAGTGCTTGAGCATCTCGAAGCCGTCCATGATGGGCATGGCTAAATCAGTAATGACCAAATCAGGATTTGACGCCAATTGTTCCAATCCTTCTTTGCCATCACAGGCTTCGAGCATTTCAAACCCGATCGGTTCCAATAAATTCACAATTACCGCGCGGTTTTCCCAGCGATCGTCCACAATCAAAATGCTTCTTTTTTCACCTTGATACCCAATCACCGTGCCTTGGCTATTTTTCCGCGCGGCGATCGCCCAGTCCGCTGCTTCTGCGAGTTCGACCTCGAACCAAAAGGTACTTCCGGCTCCGAGTTCGCTCTTGACCTGAAGTTTACTGTCCATGAGTTCAATGATTTTCTGACTGATTGAGAGTCCCAGTCCGGTGCCTTCGGATTGCTTGGTTGCGCTACCAACTTGTTCAAAGGGGCGGAAAATTTTGTCGAGGTGCTCGGGAGCCATGCCGACCCCCGTGTCGGTGATGCTGAACCGAGCGATAAAATGACCCGGTTTCTCAGCGTTCATCCGTTCGACGGATAAGGTCACACTGCCGCGATCGGTAAACTTAATCGCATTGCCTAGAAGGTTGATTAAGACCTGGCGCAACCGTTTTTCATCGGTCCGGACGCCCATGGGTAAATCGATCGGATCATAGTTGAAATCGATCCCTTTCTCTTCCGCCCGAATCCGACAAATCTCGACCACACTATCGAGCAACGATGGGAAATGCACATCACTGGAATGTAACTCTAGCTTCCGTGCTTCGATTTTGGATAGGTCGAGGACATCGTTAATCAAGGTCAGAAGATGGGACCCACATTGGTAAATCACTTCAATGCCTTTGAGTCCTTTTGCACTGAGCGATTCGCTGCGTTGGAGGATTTGGGCATAGCCGAGAATCCCATTCAACGGGGTTCTCAATTCATGGCTCATGTTCGCGAGGAATTCACTCTTCGCTTCGTTGGCGGCATTGGCGGCTTTTTCGGCGGCATCGGCAGCGACTTTTGATTTTTTCAGTTGCGTTTGCTCAAAGGCTTGCACTTGCCACAGTACGGCGATCATGGTGCCTGTTAGTCCCGCGATCGCCAGGGCAATCCAATCCAAAGGACGCAGTTGACCTTCAATATTGTCTTGGGGAATCACCAGTGCAACGGACCAATCCGCCTGTTTGAGCGGCACAAAGGCCACGTACTTTTTACTGCCGTCTAATTCGATCAAATGAATGCCTTTTTCTCGGTTGACCATTCGTTGTGAGATGTCGGCGAGGGGGCGATCGGCGGATTGGACTAAACTGGGTGCGGGTTTCTCAACTGTGGATAAAAAGCTGGGATTGGGATGGACAATGGCGTTGCCTTTGGAACTCAGGGCAAAGGCATAACTCTGATTTCCATATTGCAATTGATTGACCACTTGCGTGATGCGGGTGACGCCGACATTTCCATGGACCCAGCCGCTGGGACTGCCCGTTTTGTCAGGGGTGGACCAGATGGGGGCGGCGATGACGATCGTTGGGACTTTAACCGCGCGACTAATCAGGGGATCGCTGGCATTGGTCTTGCCTTCCATTACTTTTTTGTAGTAATCCCGATCGCTGACGTTCTTCTGTTCATCTCCGGTCTTGGTGGTGTGGCGCATTCCCCCTGCTTTTCCGAGGGCAAGTGACGAGTATTCCTCAAATCTCTTATCTTCTGTCCCCAGGTAGGACTGCGCCTCTGACCATTCCAATGGGCCTAAAATAGGACTATTGGCGAGCATCTCCATTTGCACTTTCCGAGTGCTGAGCCAGGTATCAATCTCATCGGTCCCCTGTTGCACGGACAAGAAGGCATTTTGCTTCAAGTTATCCAGCATCAGGTTCCGCACGACCTGATAACTATAGTAAGCTGCAACACTGACTACAACCGTCGTCCCACCGACCACTAATCGCATGAATAGGTTGCGTTTGGCGTTAGTCTTTTGACGGTTTTGAGTTTGAATTCGATCAGCGGGGGAGGATGTCATGGGGGTTTATAGATAAACAGATTTGGCCTAGAATGCCCCAATATTCTGATATCACACCAAAGGCAAGCTAACTGTAAACAGGGTGCCCTGCCCTACGATCGAATCCACTGATAAATCCCCACCATGTTTATCGACTACGATTTGTCGGGCGATCGCGAGTCCCAACCCCGTCCCTTTGCCGACGCCCTTTGTGGTGAATAAATGTTCGAAGATTTTTGATTTAATCTCTTCACTCATCCCGACTCCGTTATCTTGAATTTGGATCTGTACTTGCTGATCAATCTTTTGGGTACTGATGGTGATCTGCTGGGGCTGGATGTCTGAGAAGGATTGGGATTGGGCGCTTTCGTCAAACATGTCGATCGCATTGGCCAATAGATTCATAAAGACTTGGTTGAGCTGGCCGGGGTAGCAATGAATCGGTGGAATCTCGCCATACTTTAAATTAATTTCGATCGCAGGTCTATATTCATTCGCTTTGAGCCGATAGCTCAAAATTAAAATCGTACTATCAATGCTCTCATGGAGATTGGCAGGGATTAAATGCTCCATGTCGGCACGGGAAAAGCTGCGTAGGGAGGTGCTGATGTTCTTAATCCGATCGACTGCTCCTGACATGGAGGTCAAGAGTTTGGGTAAGTCCGATCGGATGAAGTCTAGCTCGATTGTTTCGGCATGATCTTGAATGATGGCGATGGGTTCAGTTTTTTCTTCATAGAGTTTCAGGTGATCGAGCAAATCGGTTGTATATGAATTGGCATGGTGGACGCTGCCATGGAGGAAGCCGATCGGGTTGTTGATTTCGTGGGCGACTCCGGCGACGAGATTGCCCAGGCTGGACATCTTTTCCACTTGCACGATGCTGAGCTGCATCTGCTGTAAGTCATTGAAAGTTTTGGTGAGTTCGGCGGTTCGTTCCTCGACTCTTGATTCTAATTCTTCATTCAAATGCTGCAAACTTTGACGCGCTGATTGAATGTCGGATAAATATCGCTTGAGTAATCGTAAAATTAAGGTCCAAGCTGGCAATAAGATTAAAAGACTTCCGATCGAAATCAGGATAGAAAATAATAAGTTTCGACTAAATTCAGATTGGTTTTTTTGAATGCGTTGGTTAATGATGAACGCTGTTTTTTCAGCCCCTTCGGCATAGATCTGAAGTGAACCCCTAACTTCGGACAGGAAAGAAATGGATTTAAGGAGATTCTTCCTTTATATCACATTTCTGATTACGTTGCTCTTCCCATTTCTTTTCATACTCATCCGGTGTTAAGTATCCCAA
>JAAFJU010000285.1 GCA_013298165.1 Synechococcales cyanobacterium bin31.maxbin.ball.101
GTTCTCCCCCAGTAAATCGTCAATTAGGTGGTCCAGATTTGTCAGCGGTCGTTTCCGTCTTACCATGGTTGAGATCCTCCTTTATCAGGATTCTAGATCCCTTACACAAAATCTAGATCACTCTCGTTGATCGTTTTATTGTCTGCCAAATCGAATAATTCATGACTTAGCGCTAATGTTCCAATAGAAGATACCCTCGTAATGTTTCCTGAGCTGTATGATGCCATGAAAATTGAACCGATCGCTCACGTCCTCGATCGATCAATTGCTGGCGAAATTTACGATCGCTGATCACCTCCATGATTGCATCTGCGATCGCGATTTCATCTATCGAATCAATCATCACAGCGGCATCTCCAGCAACTTCTGGTAATGAAGAATTATTGCTGCAAATCACTGGAGTACCCAAGGTCATCGCCTCTAGTACAGGCATTCCAAACCCCTCATAATGAGATGGATACACAAATACATCTGCACGTTTGTAAAACTCTGCGACCACATCATCATTCAGATAATCTAAATGATAAATCGAGTCTCGGTAGGGCGATCGGGCGATCCGCTCAAAAATTGGCTCATACAACCATCCCTTCTGCCCCACTAATACCAAATCATGCTCAACTTTTTGGGTACGCTTGAGTCTATCAAACGCCTCAATCAGCCCGATTATATTTTTACGTGGCTCGATCGTACTGACAAATAAAATAAATCGTCGGGTTAAGTCATATCCATTAAAAACTGGAACATTACTCTGATATCCCAGACCATAGCGACTTGCCAGAGGCGTAACAATAATCCGATCGGCTTCAAAATCCAAATACCTAACAATATCCTGTTTTGAACTTTCGGAAATGGTTAAAACTAAATCTGTCCATTTTAAACATTGACGAACCCGATCGGCATAGTCTTGAACGCTCGCATTACTGTATTGCGGATATTTTATAAACGTTACATCGTAGATCGTCATAACCTGACGACTTTTGCGAAAAGGGAACACGGTGTAGTTAGTGCCATGAAAGATGTCTGCTCGTCCAAACGATCGCTCAACCAGCGGCAAGAAAAGCTTGGGATGGCGGATTAGAAAGTTTGTGGCTTTGATGGGGATAGGAACGTATTTTAAATTATTGTATGCTCTGAGGGTGTCGGGTGGAGAGACGTTTCCACGAAGAACATTTTTGAAGCTGATCTGCAGAACTGGATTGAGTTCGATCGCCGCCTCGTTCGCCATCTGAGTGAGTTCTTCTAACAGCTTCACTACGTAAAACCCAATGCCACTAGGCTTAGGTTGAACAGGTGAAGTATCGATCGTGATCTGCAACATAGCTGATAGTTACTATTTTATAGTGTTAAAGGTGGACGTTTATGAGGTGACAAGTCCTTCGTTTGAGGGGCTTCCTCTGGATGGCCTCATCATCGATGAAAATTTAAAATTAGATAAAATTTAAATTTTATCACTGCGATTATGTGGGACCATTTTTGCTTACAATACCGCATGACAGAAACCACTTGACCACGGCTGTATTTTAGGAGTAAGGGACTTGAAGATTGCATTGAATCAGGCTGGTGATATCAAAGCGATCCCCCTCTTTCGCCATTGTTTGGGGATATTGGGGTTCTTTAGCATATTCTATGCTCTGTGGTTTTTGCCATCTCTATTGCAGTGTGAACTTCTAGGGCCGGGAGATGGTTACGTTCAGAGCCTGCCTGCCTACTATGCCCCTCGGACCTTATGGACAACCCAACTGCTAGGTGGTTTTCCCGTAGCTGCTGATGTTACGCCCCAGACATGGTATCCATTATCTTTCTTTCTGTCATTATTGCCCCACTCTTGGAATGTATTTGTTATTTCATCCTATGTCCTGGCAAGTTCCTTCACCTATGCGTACATTTACGTCATTACCCGATCGACATTGGCAGGTCTGGTTTCAGGTTTGACCTATGGATGCAGTGGTTTCATGATGGCCCACCTTGGCCATATTTCGATGACTTATACTGCCACTTGGATTCCTCTTACCTTACTCGCCTGTGAGCAATTGCTCCGCTCGAACCGGAGAATTTGGCTACTTCTATTGGCGTTCTCTATCGCTTGTTTATTTCTAGCAGGTCATCCACAGATATCTATCTATGGGCTTGGGTTGCTGATTGCTTATGCCGTATTTTTTGGGGCCTTGAGTTCAGCTCGTTGGAAATTCTATGGGTTATTTAGCATTGCAATCTTGACGGGATTAGGATTGGCTGCTGTTCAATTAGTCCCTACGGCTGAATTAGCGAAAATGACACCGCGTGCAGAGACGAGTTTCCAAGATTTTTTGGCATTCTCAATGCCTCTCAGTCATGCTGTAATGGCAGTATTTCCGTTTATCCTTGGGGGTGGAGAGATATTTCCGTCTTAGTACAGGACAAAAAGGTTGAAAGTCTCTAGGAGAGGGATTTCTAGGAGTAACTACCCAACCTAGACCTCCCTCATGAATGAGATTACCCTAATTCACCAGACCCTGCACCAACATTTCGGATGGCATGGTGCCCGTCTTCGATTTCTGACCCTGTTCTTAATTGCGCTGTTTCGAGTCAGAACCGTCAATTTGAGTGCTTTATCCATTGCGATGCCTAGCAATGCTCAAGCAGACTCTCGCTATAAACGCCTGCAATGATTCTTTTCAGGCTTTGAGTTGGACTACCGTGACTGGTCTCGGGGAATCATGAATTTAATGGCGATTCCCCAGCCTTGGACCTTAGCGGTAGACCGAACAAACTGGAAAGTCGGGAAAATCGACCACAATATTCTGATGCTCGCGGTGGTCCATGAGGGGGTGGCAATCCCCTTACTGTGGTGGATGTTAGATAAACGAGGGAATTCCAATCAAACTGAGCGCATTCTACTGATGGAAGAGTTTCGAGACCTGTTTCCAGAAGTAACCGTTGCCGCCTTGACCGCAGACCGTGAGTTTGTTGGGAGTGAGTGGTTTGGCTATCTGCTGAAAGACCCGAAAATGCCCTTTCGAATCCGGATTCGGGAGTCTGAACTGCTATTTGACGGTGAGCAGTCGATCAACGGCAAACGACTGTTTGAGGGGTTACAGGTCGGTAAACGGCGAGTTCTCAAGCGACCCCGACGGTTGTGGGGTCACTGGGTGCAGGTTGCGGCACTGAAATTACTGGATGGGGAATTGCTGATTATTGTCACACAGCAATCCGTCAGAACCGCAATTGGAGATTATGGGAAACGCTGGGCCATTGAAACGCTGTTTGGTATCCTCAAATCCCGTGGATTTAAATTAGAGGATACGCATTTAAAAGACATGGAACGATTGAGTAAATTAGTGGCACTGTTAACCTTGGCGATGTGTTGGGCGATTCGGGTAGGGGATTGGCTGACGGAACAGAAAGCGATTCCAATGAAGACCCATGGTCGCAAGGCCAAAAGTGTTTTCCGAGTTGGATGCGACTACATTCGAGAAGTGATGTTCAACTTAAATCAGCCTACATCACAGCTATGGCGTGCTATTCAGTTTTTGTCCTGTACTTAGATTTCCGTATAATCTTTCCTATATTGGAAACTTTGCCCTCACTGAAATCCCCATCTATAGCAATCCGATTTGATATATGAGAAAATGGAGGAGTGCTTGTAGGGGTACTTTTTCATGGCAGACGATCTGACGCAGTTAATCGAATCAAACCCTGATCCACGGGAATTGAAGCGAGCAATAGCGGTACAAATGTTTTTATCGGGCTTGATGCTGTATTCTCACAACTTCGGCAGGTGAATCCTAGCAACTTCGGCACCCGAGAGAGGGGGTCTGTAAGTGGTGAAAAGAAATCAATAAAGTAATCATGTCTGAAAATAAATGAGAATACAAGCG
>JAAFJU010000218.1 GCA_013298165.1 Synechococcales cyanobacterium bin31.maxbin.ball.101
CGACGATCGCCCCTTCCACGGGACAGACCTGGACACAGATCCCGCAGTCAATGCAAGTTGAGAAATCAATCCAATACCAGTCGGTGCCCTTAAAATTTTTACTGGGTCCTTGGTCGATACAGGCAACAGGACAAGCAGCAACACAGTCTGCAACGCCTTCGCAGACATCGGTGACAATTGAGTGAGACATAAGAATTCTTGAATACTAAACAGATCGTGACAGTTATTCTACGAGATAATGGAGCGGCTTCTAGAGCGTTTCGACATGAATAGAACTATCAGGACGGATCCAGATAATTTCTGAAATCGATTGCTTCCGGGCATGGTCACAGATGAAGGCCCGATCGATCGGCTGCGTGCCATCGGGCGATCGCAGATAGATCTCAACTTGAGTCGAGGGATTGGCTTCACGAAGCTGTTGAGCATGGGCGAGGGCTAAAGGATAGACCTCGGCGGATTCGGCGACGACGAGCTGTTCGCTGGCGCGGGTGCGGTGAGGGAGCTGTCCTGTGGGCAGCAGCGCTTGGTGCAGTCGCTCAATTTCTAAGGAGAACCCAATCCCTGGAATGGATTCAGATTGCGGATGATAGACCCCTAGGAGTTCGTCATAGCGCCCACCTTGGCCGAGAATTTGTTGGCCAGAGGCTGGATCGCCGATGACTTCAAAGACGATGCCCGTGTAATAGTCAAAGGTCCGAATTAGGCTCAAGTCCAGGACGATCGGCAGTCGATCGGGCAGGTTGCGCTGTTTTGCGGTGGATTGCAAGAGCGCCAGCAGTCGCTGCAAATTACTCGCGGCCTTTTGCTGATAGTCGTCCAAGGGCATTTGACTCAGTTTTTGAATCACGGATTCCGGTTCGCCCCGTAGATCCAAGATTTGGAGGGCCAGCGATCGCAGATCCGCTTCCATGGGCAAGGTTTCTAACGCGACCCGATCGAGATGGGCTAGAGCATGGCGCACTTTCACCCGCAGCGGCTTGGGAAATTCCCAGAGGAGCGATCGGGTCAATCCGGCATCCCCGAGGACCATTTGCCAACGATCGGCTAGCCCAATGCCATTGAGACAGTCCATCACCAAGAGCAAAATCTCCGCATCCGCCAAGACGCCCCCGCCTCCGAGTAGCTCTACCCCAGCTTGATAAAACTCCTGCTGAGTGCCGTGACTGCCTTCTTCCGGTCGCCGGAAAACATTAGCGTTGTAGTACAACCGCGAGGGATAGCTCTGGTCTGACAGACGCATCACCGCTGTCCGGGCAATGGACGCGGTGAATTCGGGCCGGAGTCCTAGGGCCTCGTCACTATTTGCCTGGAGTTGAAGAATTTGACGAGGGGCGATCGCACCCCCTGCCATCAACGTATCCAGACGCTCTAAGGTGGACGTGATGATGCGCTGATAGCCCCAGCGATGCAGCACCTGCTGAAGCCGATCTTCAATCCAACTTTTCTGTGCCACATCGAGGGGCAACAGATCTCTAGCCCCAGAGGGCGGCTGATAAACCATTATTTTTTCTTGCCAAACAACCCGCCAAACAGGCCCGGTGACTTGTTATCTTTATCTCCAGCCGTCCCTTTCGTCTTAGCATTGCCGCCAGATGCTGCTTTTGCGGTCATCTTTTGCAGGGTTTGCTTGCCTTCAAGGGCGATCGGATCCTCAGCATTCAAGCTCAGGGCCTTATCAAAATGAATCCGCGCCATCGTACCTTGCTTTTGCTCTAGATAGACCTTTCCTAGCAAGCTATGGAAACGGTTGTTATCTGGCTCAAGCTTTAACGCATCCCGTAATTCTAAAACGGCTTGGGGATAGTTTTGACGTTTGAAGGCCATCTCCGCTCGATTGAAGTAGGGTTCCGCTAGGGATTGGCGGGCGGCGTAGGGGTTCGTGGAAGGCTGGGCGGTGGCTGCCGCAGGTTCTTCCGTTGAGGCGGGGGTGGCGCGGGGGTAGACGCCGGAAGAGGTCGATCGGGCTTCTGACTTGATCAGGTAGATCAAATTCAGTTCACTCAGTTGAGCTGTGATTTCTTCACAGTTCGACAAGCTGGTAAATTGGGTGGCGGTCAAGGCTTGAACCAAGGCTCGATATTCCAATTCCACGTCATTTTTCGCCAGGAGCGACTGGGCCACGGAGCTAAGCCCCTGGGTAGAAGCTGGATCGCCAGCGGCCATTCGGCCCTTGAGCTTGAGCAGCAGATCGTATTCGGTTTTGGCTTTTTCTTGGGCGAGACATTCCCAGGCTGGGTTGATCAGCTTGGAAAGGACCTGCTCAGCAAATTGTTTATCTTGAGCGGAGGCTAGGGCACCACTATCGGGATGGAGGAGACGAGCGATCTTGAGGTAGCCTTTGCGAATCTCCTTTGCTTCGGAGTTAATCGGCATTCCCAACAGAGCATAGTGATCGACAAACTCACTGGAAAACAGCCCTCGTTGAATCTGAAAAACCATACAACTATGTCCTGAATAAGAAAATCTGAGTGTTTTGAGATGAATGCGCGTTAATGCCTAAGATGCCCCGAATCCTAACCCAAAATCAAGGGATAGGGGAGTGATTTTGAGTAATTCCTGACTGAGTTCAGCGTGCAAAATGCCATTCGTCGCTAGAATGCGGTCCGATCGCACCTCAAAGTTCGACTGATCGTAGGCCGTTACCGTTCCGCCTGCCTCTTGCACCAGAACGATGCCAGCGGCAATATCCCAAGGAGACAGCCCCCGTTCCCAATAGCCGTCCACCCGACCGCAGGCGACATAGGCCAAATCTAGAGAGGCAGCCCCATCCCGGCGGACGCCCTGGGTCTTATGGGTGAGGTGACAAAACTCGGCGTAGTTGTTGTCGGGGGTGCTGTGACGATCGTAGGCAAACCCAGTCACGAGGATGCTTTGGGAGAGTTTTGGCGTTTTCGAGACGTGGATCGGCCGATCGTTGCAGGTCGCGCCGAGACCTAATGCCCCTCGGTATAGCTCGTTTTGGATCGGGTTGTAGACCACGCCGACGCTGGGGACGCCGCGAATCAGAAGGCCGATGGAAACGGCAACGCAGGGATATTGGTGGGCGTAGTTGGTGGTGCCGTCGATCGGGTCAATGGCCCAGAGGTATTCATCGGTCCATTCGCCCTGTAAGCCCGATTCTTCAGCTAGTACCGCATGATCGGGCAGGTGTCGATTCAAAATGTTCAAAACCGCTTTTTCAGCGGCCCGATCGGCTTCTGTCACCAGATCTCCAGGGCGTTTTTCCTGGATGTCGTTCAAATTTCCCCAGTAGCGCTGAAGCTCAACGCCCGCTGACTGAGCGGCGATCGTTGCAATATCTAAGTAGCGAGCGAGATCTTCCATGCCACACCTGACTAAAAAACTTACAAACAATTTGCCTTGGCGACTAAAGTCGCGGCTACACAAACAAAACCTGCCGCCGCAGGTTAAGAGCGTCACTCAGTCTGTCTTAGTCATCATCTAGAGGCAAGCCAAATCGAACTTTACCACGGCCAAAATGTCGGCCAAATTGCAGTTCGTAAACCTCATCTTCATCTTGGGTTTCGACCTCTAGGTCCGACTGGGCATAGCTGACACAGAGCAGGGCATAGCCCTTACTTTGCAATTCAGGAGAGAGTCCCATGGCCTCGGGTTGACGCAAATCGCCCGATCGGACCCGGACGGCGCAGGCTGTACAGGCTCCGTTCCGACAGGAGAAGGGTAAGTCTACGCCTTGGTTTTCAACGCAGTGGAGAATGTACCGATCGCTGGGCACCTGTAACGTATGGACCGTTCCCTTTTGACGGTTGTGGATCCGGACGGTGTGGATCTTGACGGGAGCAGAAGATTTTTGGGGCATGGGGTAAGGACGAGCCGATCGTCATGCAGGAAAGTTTGTGATTCACTCTATCCATTATGCGGGGATGTCTGCTACTATGTTTCTCCAGTGAGGCATTTTTTTGCTTTGCTCCGGACTGTCTGGAGAGATGGCCGAGTGGTTGAAGGCGCAGCATTGGAAATGCTGTTTGGGGGTAACTTCAACGAGGGTTCGAATCCCTCTCTCTCCGTTCAAAATAAAGGCCGATTGGTTCATTCCAATCGGCCTTTATTTTTTGTATTTATTTTTAACTCATGGGTTTGATCGTCGGGGCGGGCAGCAGCGGACTGAGGAGGGCCTGTTTTGCGCTGTCGATGGTTTGCCAATCGTCGAGCAGCAGTCCTCCCGTGTCTTGGCTGTTGGGGTTGAGGCTCCAGTATGCAAAGCTGAGGTTTTTATCCTTGATGAACTTCACGAGCTTCTGTTGCCAAATCCCTTCTTTTGAGTCTGAGTCGGTCTTCCGTCCCCCAAATTCCCCGATTAAGATGGGTGCTTTCCGTTCTCGGGCGATGTAATGAAAGCCCTTTTCCCATCGATCGAACAAGTTTCCAGGAAAGCTTTTTTCACTAAACCAGGGTTGGTCATAGACGCCTGGGCCATATTCATGGAGTGAATAGACCAATCTGCCCGATCGCGATAGCCGCACTGGAAAGCGCCGGACCCCTTCTAAGTTGCCGCCCATCCAGTGCCGTTTTAGGGCGGGTTTTGGGAAGCCGTTTTCGATGCCTTCGACGACGATCAGCCAGTTGGGGTTGATGGTGAGGATGGCGTTTCCGGCTCGTTCTGCCGCGAGTCGCCAGTCGGTGGCCCGATCGCCCGATCCCCAGGTGGCTTTGCCGTGGGGTTCATTTTTTAAGTCTGCGCCGATGACATTGGACTGAGATTTATAGCGAGTGGCCAGATCGGTCCAGGCGGTGATCCAGTCGGCTTCAGTGAAACCATCCCCATACCAGAGTTCCGGAATTCGTCTGTTGTCGAGGCGGTGGCTATCCAGTAGGACCATGAGGCCCTGCTTTTCCGCTTCCTGGACGATCGCATCCATCACTTCCAGCGGAGATTTATCCTTCAGCGTTGCGTTGGCCCCTTTACTAAAGTCAATGCCACTGACCTTGCTGTCCTTCATCATTTGCACCGAATAGGGCAGGCGGATGAAGTTGTAGCCGAGGGTTTTGATTTGCAGAATGAGTTCTTTATAGTCTCTTGCCCACAGTCCATGGGGGGCGTGGGTCTCTGTTTCTAACCCAAACCAGTTGACGCCGCTGAGGAGGACGGTCTTGCCATTGCGATCGAGAATCTCCGCGCCACGGGTTGAGAGCGGGGTTTGAATCCAGGTTTGTGAGGCTTGGGAGGTTTGTAAAGTTTGTGAAGTTTGTGAAGGTTTCACGATTTTTCCCGTGGAACGATCGGGTAGGGCGGCGATCGTTCCAGGATTCCATAATCCCGAGACGAGCAGCAATCCCGCACAAAGACAGACCATCGAAGCGGTTAAATTGAGCCGACCTTGCATTCGTCTTCGAGAGTAGGCTTGCCTTCGAGGCGTGCGACGAGAGTGCGATCGAGGAGACTGTAGCATGGCGTTAGGGAGAGTGAGAGAGCAGCAATCAGCGCGGAATTTGGCTTAAATCTGGGGCTGTGTGGGGGCGATCGTCAAGAGAGGTGACAACCCTTTATTCCCTTGACGCATAGTTCCCTCTTCAAGTTTCCGGAGGATCATTCCGTACGGTTTATGGTGAGCTGAGGATAAGTTCAGGGAAAATGCTGAGGGAGGTCTATCCCAGGACGTAGATTTGGCGGGGTTTCATCCATCCGAAAGAGGGAGATATCAGCCAATTCATACAAACTTGTCGTTTTATCCGGAGTTCTTTACAAGATCCCTACCAACTTTTCCTTAGTATCCCCGTATTCTAAGTATCAACAAGGTTCTACCGTACTCGAAGATAAATCCTCAATTTTTCCATTCTGACTCTAGCGGTCTCTAGCGGTTAGTGGGCGGTTAAAAAAAGGGCTTAACTCTCAAGGAGGGCTGAACCGGATTCAGTTTGTCATTTCTGTTCAAGATACTCAGAGTTATTGCCTTATGCCTGGAACCTTTGGAAGATTTGTTTTACCGAGCCTCTTTGCCTCTGGCGCAGTCTTTACCGCGCTTTCCCTCCCCTTAGTCGTCTACGGATCCGAACGGGTTGACTTTCCAATCACGGA
>JAAFJU010000252.1 GCA_013298165.1 Synechococcales cyanobacterium bin31.maxbin.ball.101
CCTCAGCAATCTGAAGCAGACGATCGTTATCCTTCGGGAGCCGATCGGGATGCCACACAATCACAAGATCTTTGTAGGCGCGATTTAGGTCTTCTAAAGACGCACCTACTTTCAATCCAAAAAGTTGATAACAACGGTCCAGCTCATTCATCGATTTCACTTCCCCCACAAGGGCCTTAGCTTTACGAATCGATCGCCTTAGACGAACCCAAGTTGCGTAGCATTGGTGGATCTCTTAGGTTGATCTAGTGTAAACGGAAGATTTCATAAAAGCCTAGGTGTTCAGATTAACTTTAGACCTGGACTAGGAAGCAAAGCGATTGGATCGACAAAATTATGCGATTTTAGAGCGATGAATCTAACCAATCATAGATTCGATCGAGTTGCTCTAAACTCACTAACCCATACTGCCAAAGGATCATAGGCAATGGCTCAAAATCTCCACGCTGCTTAATCGCAAAGTCGATCGCAGAGGCGGATACTAACAGCTCATCTTGTAAAAACCGAATTAAATCTGGATAAATGATGGGGGTCATACCCTTGCAGCCTTATAAAGTGAAAAGAATCGGACAATAAATAAAGAGTTAAGGCTACGTTCTGCCCATATCCGGGATCACTGGAAACTATTATTGACAAAAGAATTTCAAATGCAACAAGTTGAGGTAACAAACAACGCTACCTCGCCATTAATCTCGGTGTATGGGTCAAGAAAACTCTAGAATTTTTAGAATGGTAGCACAAATGTTCTAGTGAACAAGAGAGAGATGAGAATTTAAAAAATGACTTCTGAGTGCTTTAGCTAGGGTGGATCCGATCGTCGTACAGGGAAATACAGGACTTAGTTGAAAGTCGCATTGGAATTGCCATAGAACCATGTCAAGACCAAAAACGTTTTTTTTATAAGGCTGTTTGGAATGGGAGTATAGCACAAGCTTTTAAAAGAGGACAGCTAAATTTCAGGGGTTGCTGAAGCTTGGGTTACTTGAGGAGGGTGATCGTGGCGTCATCCCCAATCTTAAGACCCAGTTCTTTAGCACGGCCCGATCGCAGTTCTAGCACATGGTCCACGAGATCCTGGGTGCCGTAGACGGGACAGTCTTGGACCTTGCAGGGCGGAGCTTGGGGGACGATCGCGATAATTTTGCCTTCGTAGAGGAACACCATATCTAAAGCGACGGGCACGTTCTTCATCCAGAATTGGGCGGAACGAGGGGGACGCATGGGAAAAATCATGCCGCGATCGTCGGGCAGGTCAGAGCGATACATCAGTCCAGTGGCCTGTTCTTGAGGGGTGGAGGCGACTTCTAGACGGATCACTTTTCCGCCGATCGTGATTTCGGCGGTGATGGGGAGTTGTTGGCCTGTGGGGGGGATGGTGGCGATCGGGGTGGTGAGAGTATCGGGTGATGGGGTGGTGGGTGATGGGGCCGGGAGTGATGGGGTAGTGGCGATCGGGGTACAGCCGAGGAGTAAAATTTCTACGCCGAGAACTAATGCGAAGAAGAGGCGAGTTGAAGAGCGAGTCATGATGGGCCAGAACATTTAAAGTACTGACCATTCTAGATTTTGATTCTGGATTTCGATCGAAATCTTCGTTCTACAATTCTCTCAATACGTAGCCAACGCCTCGAACGGTCTGGATTAAACGTTTTTCGCCTTCTTCTTCGATTTTGAGACGGAGATAGCGAATGTAGACTTCGATCACGTTCGATTCGCCGCCGAAGTCGTAGCCCCAGACATTTTCTAGAATTTGTTCGCGCTTGAGGACTTCCCTTGCGTTCTCCATTAAGTACTTGAGGAGGTCGAACTCTTTGGTCGTCAGATCGATCGATCGGCCATTGCGAGTCGCTTGGCGCAGTCCCAGATCCAACGTCAGATTGGCAAAGCGCAAGATTTCCTGGGGAACGACTTCATTGCGCAGGTAATGCTGGACTAACCGAATGAAGGCGTCACTGCGATAGGGCTTCAGGAAGTAGTCATCCGCGCCCGCCTCAAGGCAAGCCACCCGATCGTCCACGCCATCCTTATTCATCATCAGGAGCACGGGAATCTGCATTCCTCTCCGTCGGATCTGCATGGAAATCTGGAACCCGGACTCATTGCCAAGGCTCTGATCGATGACCACCAGCACGGGAGGCCGATCGTCGATTTGTCTCAGGGCTAGCTTTGCATTGGGGGCCACGATCGAGAGATAACCCGCATCTCGCAAATCCTGCCGCACCTCGATCGCTAACGCTTCATCCGACTGGACGATCAAAACGTAAGGCTCAGGGAAATGAGATGGCGACTCAAAACGGGTTGTTTCATTCAGGGTTGACGATAGACTGTTCATGCAGAACGGCTCCTAGTGAGACCTGATGAGGTCCTGATGAGCAAAATGGTTTTTTATGAAGTCAAAAAAAGATTTTGGTATGGCCTAATTATGGCGTGGGCTTAGCAATGTGGGGAAGTCCCCATCCTAGTTTCTCTCGCAACAGATGGAAAAATTCCGGCGTTTTTAAGCGGACAAATCGAGCAGGATAGGGAGATTTCTGTATCGTGACACAGTCATCGGGTCGAATGTAGCAGCCTGCGTTACCATCCGCCACCATCACCAGCCGAGTTTGCATGGCGGGGTAGATGGTGATGGGTTCGGTGTTGCTGAAGACGAGGGCGCGGGAGGCGAGGGAATGGGGGCAGATGGGGACCATACACATGACCGGAATCCCTGGGGTAATTACAGGACCGCCTGCGGAGAGAGAATAGGCAGTAGAACCTGTGGGGGTTGAAACAATCAGGCCATCGGCGGCGATGTCCACTCGACTGTGGTTGCCGATTTGGACTTCGAAGTGGCACATGCTGGTGAGGGGTTCACGGTGAATCACCATTTCGTTCAGACAGAGCGCTTCCCAAAGAATCTCATTCGATCGTTTGACCTGCACCGTCAGCATGGTCCGTTCTTCGACCTGGAAGTCTCCGGCTAGAACGGGGGCGATCGTGCTTTTTAGGTCATCGGTCATGACTTCAGTAAGGAAGCCCAAATGGCCTGTATTGACCGTCAGCAGGGGAATACCGCAGGGAGCCACTTGACGAAAGGCCGACAACACCGTGCCATCTCCGCCGAGGACCACCGCAAAACTCATATCTTGATCAAACCCTGGTGGGGCCAGACTTTCGATCGCCGTTCGACAGACGGGCTTTGTCTCTGTCGAGTAGCCTAAAATGCCGCCGATTCCGGTGGCGAGTGCGACTTCCCAGCCGGATTCAGCAAAGACCTCCTGAAGTAGGGCGGCGGCTTTGCAAGCGCTGGGCTTTTGATCGTTATAAATGATCCCGACTTTTGGCACTCAGACGGTCCCCCTTGCAAGACAAATACGAGATAAAAAATATGACCCAACGATGATCACGTTGGGTCATAGACTTTAAGACTAGCATTCAGATTGGATTTCGCTCTACCTTAGTACATAGTCTAGAGATTCAGACCTATGTCCTAGAACCTACCCCTTAGAACCAAGACATTTTCTTCTTGATTTTCTTCTTGTTCGCTTTTTCCATGGCGTACTCAATCTCTTTGAGCTTTTTCATGATGCGACTGAAGTAGTCCTGCATGTACTCATCCAGGCTAGACATCTCAGAGGCTTCAAGACCAAAGGCTTTATACGTCTCAGCCATGTCAGCGGTGAGGGGCTGGCCTGTGGCGATGACTTCCGCAAAGGAAAGCCGATCGGCAATGTTCCAACTCCACTCAAAAAACCGGGTAAACCCACGGGTAATCCGAATGATTTGAATGGGAACTTGGGTGACTTTGGCTTCTTTGCTGGAAAGACGCTCGCAGAGATTAATAATTTCGTAGCCATCCCAAGCGCGGTTGCCGACGACGGGAAACGATTTTTTCTCGGTGGCGGGAGTGGTGATGGCCTTAACGCCAAACTTCGCGACATCGATCGTATCCATGAAGGCCATGGGCGCGGTTTTCCCGATCACCCAGACAGGCTGCGTTTCAAGAACGGGGATAGCGTACTGACCGATCAACCCCTGCATGAAGCCGCAGGGACGAAGAATGGTGTAGTTGAGTCCAGATTCTTTGATGAATTTTTCAACGTGATGTTTGATCCGCATGAGAGGGACCGCATCATGTTTTTCACAGTCTAGGATCGAGTAACAGATGTACCGATCGCAGTCTGACTTTTGGATCGCTTGGATCAGGTTTACTTTCCCGTCCCAATCGACTTGACGAATGCTGAGAGAGTCCGACGCACGGGCCGTCGAAGCATCGATCACAGCAGTTACGCCCTCCAGAGCGTCCGTCAGGGTGTCCGGCTCCAATAGATTTCCATAGACGAGTTCAGCGCCCCATTCCTTAAGAAATGCAGCTCGCTTGTAATTACGGACGAGACAACGAACCTCGTGGCCCTCGTCCAAAGCGCGGCGCGTCACCTGTCTTCCCAGTGTGCCGGTAGCACCTACGACTAAAATGCTCATGTGGGCTTGCGACAAAATGTTAACTTTCTTTGCAATTCTATCAGGGATCAGTCCATGAATTTGAGAAATGTAAACTTTCTGCGGGAATTCTCAGAAAGTCGGAGACGTTGAGGATCCGATCGGTTTTGGCCTATAAAAACAACCCCACTTGCCCTTAGGGAAGCAGGGTTTTAAAGCTGTTTAGGCTACGTAATTCAGCGTTGAGGCTTATTCTGCGCCGCCTTGAAGCTTGAGCAGGGCAAATCCTAGAATGAGGCCCAGGGGAATGAGGGCGATCGGCAAGATGGCAAAGTTAAGAATTTCTCCCATGACCAGACTCCTTAAAAAAGTATGAATTGACTCTAGGGAGTATTCTAAACCAGTTCGGTGAATTGCAATGCAGTCAACGCGAGAGGTCACAGTTCATGGTGAAAAA
>JAAFJU010000346.1 GCA_013298165.1 Synechococcales cyanobacterium bin31.maxbin.ball.101
CGATCTCCCCATAGCCACTGCCATGCTCATGGAAAATCGTCCCCCCCACATTGATGGCACTCGCCGTCATAATCGTTGAATCGGGCTGATATTTCCCCGATTGCAACGCCGCAACCGTGGACACAATTTTAAAGGTACTTGCAGGAGGATACGGCTGAAGCGCTCGGTTCAGAAGCGGTTTATCGGGAGATTGCAATGTATCCCAATCCTTCTGGGAGATTTTGCGGGTGAAAACATTCGGATCAAAGGTCGGCCCGCTGGCGATCGCCAAAATAGCTCCGGTCTTAACGTCCATCACAACAGCCGCCCCACGACGACCATTTAGGGCTTTTTCCGCCGCGATTTGGACTTTTAGATCGACGGTGAGTTGCAGCGGTTGTCCTTGGACAGGTTGCTGAATGCCTAGGACTTTGAGTTCTTTGCCTTCCGCATCTACTTCAATGAGTCGATTGCCCCACTTCCCTCGCAGATCCTGATCGGCCATGCGTTCAATTCCCATTTGTCCGACGATCATGCCCGATGGAAATTCGGGATGCTTTTTTACATCCTCTTCCGTTGCTTCACCGATATACCCCATCAAATGAGCGGCGATCGCACCATTGGGATAGACGCGACTGGCATCCGATTGAATTTCTAATCCTGGAATGCGAGGACCTTCTGCTAAGGACACAAAAAACTCAGGTTTAAGATTTCGATAAATCCGCACGGGCAATGCAGATTGATAGCCCACTTTCTGAACCTCTGCCAAAATCTGTTCAGCCGGAACATTTAAAATTTTTGCTAAATAATCCGCATTCTTAGCCCATTGTTCTTTGCTTTGTTCCCGAGGATACAGATAAAGCGATCGAGTGATTTGATTAGCGGCGAGGACTTGACCTTTGCGATCGAGAATTTGACCCCGATCGGACACAATGGGAATCGGGTGAATTCGATTGTTTTCAGCGCGATCGTGATGGTACTGCCCTTGCACCACTTGAAGCTGCACCAGCCGCAATCCGAGACAGCTTATGAAGAGCGTCGCAACCCCCATCAAGATGGGTGCCCGGTTGCCCCGTGATAACTTAGATTTAGTGCGAAAACGACTGGATTGCCCCACACCCGAACGAGAAAGCCCAATTGCCATAGTAGTAACGTCGCCGTCATTCAAAAAGTCGATTGATGTTGGAAGCTTCACTTGTTATAGCGTAAATTCCGGGCTTCTAAGATAAGGATTTCATGAGCAATGCATTGCTTATTTGAAGGGATCAACTGCAGGGATTTCAATGCTCGAAATTAGAGGAAGACCCTCAATGCATAGATTCTTTTAATCATTCTAAGAAGTGCTGAATCTCTAAAATCCATTGCGTTAGTTCTTGCAGATATCTGGGCGCTAAAGTGAGGTTCTGCTGCCTCGCTTGCCGTTCAAGTTGGTCCGCAATCGCAGACATCGATCGAAACCCAATGTTCCCACTGGACCCTTTGATCTGGTGGGCGATATGTTCAACCTTCTGGATATTCTGCGTCCCGATCGCCCCCGACAGATCGGCCAGGAGAGTCTTGGTCTCGACAAAGAACAGCTTAATGAGTTCCAGCTCAAATTCTTGGTTGCCGTCTGAGATCTGGTAGAGCTGTGCCCAGTCGATCCCGAGTGCTGCTTTGGAGTAATGCTTTTTGGGAAACGATCGCGGGGTCTGAGAATTTTTAGATTGTGAAGCCGTAGATTGTGGTGTCAAGGTTAACCCTTATGCATTCAGTCAGCAAGATTACAGTCCCCCGATCGCTTAGGGTTCATGCCATTAATTTTCCTGAGATTTAGATCTGGATCGGGGTGTGGTTGATGAAATCGTCCGGAAATATACTGATTTTTCACTGGAACTAATGATTTTTGATGATTCCTGGATAAAGCTTGGGCATGTTGAGGCCAAACCACCCATGGAGATTAACTCGGTATGAGCCAGCAAGCGAAGTTATCGCTCTCTACCAAAGATGTCATTCACATTGAAGGATTTCAGGAGAATGCATCTTTATTTAAAAACGAATCCACGCTTCGGATTCGCACTATTTTGCAACAGCTTCAAACAGCTTGCACTGCATCGGGGATGGGTCTCGCAGAAGTCAATGCTCTGATGGAGCAGGGCATTCCCTGTGAAGTCCTACAGCCCGGAGCCAATGA
>JAAFJU010000301.1 GCA_013298165.1 Synechococcales cyanobacterium bin31.maxbin.ball.101
ACGCCCCAAAGCCATGGATCAATAGGAACGGTTCCGCCGGACGCTTCAATCCTTGAAATCCTGACTGCGCCGGGGTAAAGGTATATCGAATCCGATGCCCTCGCCAACTCCACTCTCGATGCACGGGGAACTCCTGTCATGTTTCTTATGATTTTATTTTCACACCTAGACGCAGGAATGGGTAAGATGTTAAATGTATCGATTGACCTGAGAGGGTCAGTTGAAGTTACGATCGTTCCATTTATCCAAGTTCAATTCACAAAACGGTGCCTGTGTCGGAAAGAGAACCCAGACGATTTAATCGCGATCTACCCATGATCAACGAGCGTATCCGCTTCCCGAAAGTTCGGGTCGTGGGTGCCGAAGGTGAACAATTGGGGATCATGACCTCCCGTGAGGCTCAAACCATTGCCGATGAGAAAGAGCTAGATCTCGTGCTTGTCAGTGACAAAGCAGACCCACCCGTCTGTAAAATCATTGACCATGGTAAGCATAAGTTTGAACAAGAGAAAAAGGCAAAGGAAGCCAAGAAGAAGCAGCACACCGTTGACGTTAAAGAAGTCAAGATGCGCTACAAAATCGAGGAGCACGATTATAAAGTGCGTCTTTCCCAAGCCCAGCGTTTCCTTGCAGCGGGAGATAAGGTGAAAGCCACGATTATGTTCCGTGGTCGCGAAATTCAGCATAGTGACTTGGCAGAAGTCCTCCTCAAGCGAATGGCGACGGACCTTCAGGAAATTGCTGAAATTCAGCAGACTCCTAAAAAAGAAGGTCGCAACATGATGATGTTGATGGCTCCGAAAAAGTAGCTTCATTCTTACGGGCTGAATCAAACTCTTCTTTGCAGAAAAGCTGGCGATCGCCAGCTTTTTTAATATCATGGGAGCTTTAGTAGAGATGGACGCCCTCTGGGTATCCTAATCAATAAAGTCCCGCTCAATATTTATTGCTATGTCTATCAGTCGAGATCTCCAGCGAGACAGTCTACTGGCTCGGACACTGCGCTTCATGAATCTGCGGACTGAGGAGTCAGGGCGGACCTTTTGGATGTTTTTGTCCTATGCGGCAACCTCCGTCGGCGTCCTATGGCTAGAAGCAACCGCCTCGGCTCTTTTTTTGGAGCATTACAGTGCAGATAACTTGCCCTTCATCTACTTGTCTAGCACGCTGCTCAGCATTTTTCTGGGGTTTCTCTATGGCTTGATGCAGTCGATTATCCCGCTCAGATGGGTGATCGTACTCGTGTCTCTGATGATGGCGATTCCGGTCTTCCTGTTCCGGCAAGGATTGATGCTTCCGGCGGGAGCGGCGATCGGGGGATTTGTCGCCTTTAAGGCCGTCGTCCTTTGTATGCGGCTATGGCTTCAGGTGGTCTACGTCCTCAACGACCTCAACACCACCATCACCGCCAACCAGCTTTTTAACGTCCGGGAACTGCGGCGGACCTACCCCTTGATTAGTAGCGGAGTTCTGGTCGCAGATGCGGCTAGTGGATTCCTGCTGCCCATGGTCTCCGATCGGTATGGGCTGTCTGGGGTGACGATGACCGCCTTCAGCATGATGACCCTGGGATCGCTGATCCTGTTTTATATCACCCGTAAACAATCCCGCTTTTTTGACACCACCCTGCGTCGCCGAGAGTCCTCCAACGTCGAATCTGCCAGTACCCTTCAAGGGCAGTCGATGAACTATCGCTGGATGTTGCTGCTGTTTTTTGTGCTTGCGGAAATTATCTTCCTGCTCCTCGATTTCCAGTTTTCAAAGGAACTAGAAGGCATGAGCGTTCTGCCCGTTCTGGGTCGCATGGGACAGACCCAAAGTGAGCGGATTGCCAGCTTCTTGGGACTCTTTCAGGGGGTATTGGGGATTTTTGAGCTGTTGGTGCAGTGGTTTGCCTCTCGGTGGGTGATTGAGAAATTAGGGGTCTTTGGGACGACCGGAATTTTGCCCTCGCTCATGGTGGGATTGGGTGGAACCGTAGCCGTCCTCAGCGTCTTGCCCAATCTCTTTCCCGCGTTGGCGACGGACATGGGCGTCTTTAAGTCAGGGGCCGTGATTTTTTGGGCGATCGTCCTCTTGAAATTTCTCTACGAATTGTTTCACTTCACCCTACTCGCCAGCGTCGGCCCGGTCCTCTTTCAGCCCGTCCCTCAAAAGCTACGCAACATGGTGCAGACCAATGTGCGGGGAAATGCCGAACCACTGGCCAATGGCTTAACAGGACTATTACTGGTGGGCTTGATCTATCTGGGCTGGCAGCAGGCACTGGGAAACTATTGGCGGGGAACGATTTTTTCGATTTTGGTCGTCTTGTCTAGCATCTGGCTGGTGGCGATTTATATTTTGCGACGACAGTATGCTGAAATTTTAATTCTGAGTGCGCGTCAGGACTTGCTGGTGGGTCGGACGACCAGTGACTCTGCCATGAAAGAGCTAAAACGGGCGGCGATCGATGCCCTCAGTAAGCCAGGAATGGAAGAATCCCAAATGGGCTGCGTGGAACTGCTGCTGCAAGTGGATGAACGCAATGCGCTAGAAATCCTAGTTCCCATGCTCCAAACCCTGCCGGAACCTGCAAAATGTCGAATTCTCGGGGTGATGCAAAATGAGCCGAATGCAGCCTACACGATCCCGGTGAGTCGATTAATCACCCCGCAACAGCCCGATCAGGTGGTCGCCGAGGCATTACGCTATATCTACCATGCGGATCCGGGTCGAAATCTTCAGCAGTTGATTGACTACCTCCGTCCCCAGGCTCCAGCCTTGGTTAGAGCAACCGCTTCAGTCCTGTTGCTGGAATTTGGCGATCGGGATCAACGGGCCAAGGCCACCAATCTCCTGCGCCTGATGCTGACCAATCCCAACCAAGAAGAGCGCAGAGCCAGTTGTGGAGCCATTCGCAACTTGAAATACCTGCAAGCCCTGCAACTCTATATTTTAGAAATTGCCAAACAGGAATCGGATATTGATGTCCGCTGCGCCGTGCTGGACGTAGTGGCGGCGACTCATTTTGAAAAATGTTACCCCACCTTAATTGAGGGCTTACGTCGTCCCGAGACCCGAACCGCCGCCATCAATGCCCTAATCCTACTCAATGATGAAGCCTTGCCGCTGCTCCAGCCCATTGCCCAAAACTGGCGAGAAGGGGAAGCGGTCAGAGCATCCGCTTGGGACATCATTGGTCAAGTGGGATCTCGTGAGGCGATCGACTTTTTGATTCAGCAGTTGCCGATTCGCTGGAGCAACGATCGCACCAATATCCTCCGCGCCCTGATTAAGATTCAAAATAAAAATGATACCGATAGCATTGC
>JAAFJU010000295.1 GCA_013298165.1 Synechococcales cyanobacterium bin31.maxbin.ball.101
TTGGGATACTTAACACCGGATGAGTATGAAAAGAAATGGGAAGAGCAACGTAATCAGAAATGTGATATAAAGGAAGAATCTCCTTAAATCCATTTCTTTCCTGTCCGAAGTTAGGGGTTCACTTCACCCCTCTAAATCGTGGCGACTAGATTCATGCACCTTCTTCCATACTTCTAAATGCCGAAGGTCATAGCCCGATCGCGTAAATACTACCGCCAAGACCGGAACTGCCACTTTCCTGACTTCCCCATTCTCCCCAGAGACTTCCAAAATACAGCCCTCTTCTCTACTGTCAACATAAGAAATAAAATCTAGCAAAATTGCTTTGTCTCCACTCTTCAGCTTTTGCTCAGGACAGTTCTGACATAAGACAACCTGCTGAAATAGCATCAGCTTCTCACGCTGCTTAAGCTTTCTACTGCGTGCTTGATAAGCCTCGTAATACGTTCCCCTTACGCCACCCGCGAAATCGTATTCCGATCGCATTTCAGGTTCCGATCGATCGTCTGATGTTTGACTCATAATTTAAGCGATCGCCTGTAATTGCTCCATCCAAGCGCGTGTCCCATAAATCCCTTTAAGCAAGGATGGAACACTCAAATCAACATCTAAATTTTCCCAATGTAAGCCGTAACCAGATGGCGTAATCTCAATAGCCGCTAGATCCTCAGCGCTAGCATCCATCAAGCCCTGTCCTAAGCAAGAGGGAAACATAAACGTAGAACCATCCCGAAGCTGAATTACAATTCTCTCGGTGTCTCGATCGTAATGAGCAGAAAGGGCACGAGGTTCTGTTAAGTCCGCTATTTTGGCATTCATTTCAGCTTGATCGAACATCTCATCCAGTTCTTGTTCAGTGCGTTCCATGAATTCTCCTCCAGGCTTCCAGTAAATCAGTTTGCCGATCGATGACCAGTGCTAAAGCTCCTTTTGCCTCACTTCGCTTACCGCGTAAGAAAATAACTGTGGGTGGTGTCGTTTCACTTCCTAAGTCAATTTTAACTTCCGTCTCCCCTTTCAGGACATGGACGTGAGGAGGCTCATGATCATCAGTATAGATAACCACACGAAATCCATTCTGTCGAAAAACTGTAGGCATGAAGAACTGTAAGTTTGGATCGATCGCGGGATGTTTCCATAATAAATGATCGTCCTCTGTCATGGGAATGGGCGATCGGGTATCTCCTCATCAACTTTTTCCCATACTTCTAAATGCCTAAGGTCATAGCCCGATCGCACAACCCCCACTGCCGAAATCGGAACGATCGCAACCCTCCCGTCATCACCCAAGATTTCCAAAATACAACCCTCTTCCCCACCCTCAGGATGAGGAATAAAATCCAAAAGTGTCGCCTCATCCCCGATCGACAGCTTTTGATCCGGACAATCGCGACACAAGATAACCTGCTGAAAAAAGCACAAGCCCACCCCGCCGCTCAAGCTGTCCATCCCATGCCTGATAAGCCTCGTAATACTTTCCTCTTACGCCACCCGAGAAATCGTATTCCGATCGCATTTCAGGTTCCGATCGATCGTCTGATGTTTGACTCATAATTAAGCGATCGCTTCCATTTTCAATTGCCCTTCCACCCGCTCATACTCATCTTCAAGAAGCCATAACTTCGCTTCTTGATAATTGGAACTACTAAAAATCGCTTCATAATCTTGTTTTGGATCATACACGCAGCAATTGCCGGATTCATTCGCTAGAAGCATCAAGACATAAGGTGGAGAAGCCGATCGATCGACCCAAAGCTCGGTCAAACTCCAATGGCTTGCCAACGCTTGAGCCTGAGAACGTTCAGGCTCAGTATAATTTCCAAAACGTTTGCGTCCAGGTCCTATACGCCTCACCTTTAGACTTTTCAGATCATATTCTGGTCGAAGTTCATCGGTCAGTTCTAGATTATCCTTCTTCATAAGCTTCTCGCTCCGATGGGGTTACTTCTCTAGCCGTAATGATACGAATCGCCTGCCCTCTCTCAGTATAAGACACAATTAATAGCCTCCCCTCACGCGACTGCCCGATGATCAGATACCGTGATTCCTCTTCAGAATGATCTGGATCGTATAAGTCAACATAAAGTGGGTCATCAAAAACTGTCTTTGCTTCTTCAAACGAAACATTGTGTTTTTGGACATTGCCGATCGCTTTCTTTGGATCCCAAATATATTGCACAACTTCAAACCAACCCCACAACCCCTTCCAACGTCTCCACAAACGTCGGATAGGAAATCGAAGCCGCTTCTGCCCGATGGATCGTCGTCGTTCCCGTGGCATTCAGAGCGGCGATCGCAAGACTCATTGCTATCCGATGATCGGTAAAACTATCAACCGCCGCCCCCGACAACGCCGTTCCTCCGACAATCTCCATCCCATCGGGTAACTCCGACACCTTCGCCCCCATGGCATTGAGCTGCGTTGCCATCACGGTAATCCGATCGCTTTCCTTCACCCGAAGTTCTTCGGCGTCTTTAATCACCGTCGTCCCCGACGCAAAAATCGCCGCTACCGCCAAAATCGGCACCTCATCAATCAAACGCGGAATAATGTCGCCCTCGATCGTAATCCCCTTAAGCTGACTCGATCGCACCCGCAGATCCGCCACAGGTTCCCCCGTCACTTCCCGCTGATTCACTAGTTCAATGTCCGCCCCCATCATTTGCAAGGCTTCGAGAACGCCTGTGCGAGTTGGATTAATACCGACATTTTCGATCGTCAGGTCAGAACAGGGAACGATCGCCGCTGCCACCATCCAAAACGCCGCCGAACTAATGTCTCCCGGCACGATCACCGTCTGTCCCACCAGCGTCGCCCCGCCGACCACCGTTGCACTAATGCGATCGGGATCCACCTTCACCGTCGCCCCGAACGCCCGCAACATTCGTTCACTGTGGTCGCGTGAGAGTGCAGGTTCGGTGACTGTGGTTTCGCCGTCCGCCATTAAGCCTGCGAGGAGGATGCAGGATTTGACTTGGGCGGATGCGATCGGTGAGGCGTAGGTCATGGCTTTCAACCGTTGCCCCTGAATCGCTAGCGGAGCGAGGGAATTTCCCTTTCGTCCCCAAATCTGTGCGCCCATTTGTTGCAAGGGCTTGACCACGCGGGACATGGGACGCGATCGGATGGAATGGTCGCCCGTTACGGTGAAAAAGCGATCGGGATGGGATGCCAAAATTCCCAGCATCAGCCGCGTCGTCGTCCCCGAATTCCCGGTATTTAAAACATCTTCCGGCTCTTGAAGATTGCCTAATCCAATTCCCTTCACCCGAACTTCCTGCGTATTGAGTTCCGAAATCTCCGCTCCCATGGCTCGAAAACAAGCGGCCGTACTTCTGGGGTCTTCCCCGAGGAGCAAACCATGAATCACCGTTTCGCCTGTTGCTAATGCCCCGAGCATGAGCGATCGGTGGGATACGGACTTATCCCCTGGAATCTTCACCGTTCCCCGTAATCCCCCCGAGACCCGATCGCCCTGAATGACGAGATCCTGATGATTGCTGACGGGATTCACTGAAATGACTGAGGAAGAATTCATAGGAG
>JAAFJU010000168.1 GCA_013298165.1 Synechococcales cyanobacterium bin31.maxbin.ball.101
TGCAAGACGATCTTGCTCTTAAATTCTGCGGTGTATTGACGACGTTTTCCACTCATGATGTTGTCCCTCCCTTGGAACAAGAATACTACTCTTAGTATCCTGTCCGAAAGTTGGGGGTCACTTCACCACCTATCCCACACTCCCCACTAGCATTGTCAAACATGCGCAAAAACATGGCTTCGATGACGACTACCTGCGCTATCTCCGCAAAGCCGCTAACTTCAATAAAAAAGGTGCCCGCAAGAAATATCTCCCCGATGGTGCGATACGATGGAATAAAGGCAACGAATTTTTGATTGAACGGGATAGCAAAATCGTAACCTACGGAGAGAATGACTAACCCATGCAAAATCTAACCACAACCCCCACTCTAGAACATATTCGTCTACTCTCCATCCAACTCGATCAGATCTACCGATCGATGAAAGCTGAACGACAAGCGATCGCTCAATGGGAAGAAGACCAAGACTTTTCGATTCTCGGAACGCTAGAAATCTTCTCCGATGACATCCAAGGCTACGTTGAGCAAATCATCTCTAATCAAATGACCTCCAACCCAGAAGCCATACTCAACCACCTACAAAAGCTCAATATTTTCAACATCGACACCTTCACAGCCTGGTATTTCACCAACTGGGAAACCTACCCAAAAATCAAACAATACGTCGATCATCTCGACCATCTTCGTCTTCTACTGAGCGAACAATTATCAACGAAAATTCCCATCGCAGCTTAAGCCCTAACTAAATTTTGACCGCTCTTGAGGTAGATCATGAAATCGATCGACACATTAGATTCATCATCCGTAACTTCGATCGTCGAAATTTGTCGAAATCGATTGAGTGAGCATTATCGCGATCGGTTGAAATCTGTTGTCCTTTACGGGTCAGCCGCACGACAAGAGATGACCGAAGGAAGTGATATTGATTTATTAGTCGTACTCGCACAGCCACTCGATTATTTTGCAGAATTACGAACGATCGTTGAGCTACTCTATCCGATTCAATTAGAAGCCAGTCATTGGATTTCAGCAAAACCTGCGGACGCTCAAGAATTTGAAGCGGGAACCATTCAGCTTTATCGAAACGTTCTGAGGGAAGGTGTTTTGGCATGACGCAGTCTAATGAGGTCAGAGCAAATCTCGATCGGTCAACAGCCTCTCTACAAGCCGCGAAACTCCTCAAAGAAGCTGGACTACTAGACGATGCTGCCTCACGAACATACTATTCAATGTTCCACGCTGCTTCCGCATTGCTCCTATCGAGAAACCTCACTTTCAATAGCCACACAGGAATCTTACGGGCAATTAACCTGCAATTTGTGAAAACAGGTGAACTCGATCGAAGCTTCGGCAAAGAAATCAATTGGCTTGCTGAATTGAGGCAGGTCGGTGACTATGGCGAAATTCGTCATGTTGAAGTCGAGGATGTCAGTCGGGCGATTGATCAAGCAGAGGCTTTTTTGACTCAAGTAAATGCCATGTTAAATCAGACATCAGATTTACAATCACTTGCGGCAAAAGCAAGCCAATCGGACTACGACGAAATCCTAGCCAATGTGCCAGATGTCCCACCTGAACCCTACGATCAGCTCCCTACAGAATAATTTCTGAGGGATATTCCATAGGAAGGACGATCGGTTTATGCGGCATAACGTTGGATCTCGACCTCGGATCCATTTGCGATCGATCGTTCTGCCCGACTCAATACGACTTCCGTGATCTCATCACTAAGATAATACTCGCCGCAATTTTGACAAACATCCGCCGGGACACCTTTAAAAACAAACACTGCCTCATCACGAGTCAATGTTACAGTAACCAAACCTGGAAGCGTCTCACCATGTTTACAAATAACGCACTTCATTTAATTACCTCCGAGTTCTAAAATCATCATTCCACAAACCTAGATTCGGGACATATGCCGTGACCACATAGCAAGTTTGATTTTCCACATCCTGAGAAAGAACAACGTGAACAGGCTGTCCTCCCACGAAGTCTAAAATTAAACAGCTTGGAAAAGGCTCGTCATCTGGCATATCTTCAATAATCTCCCCATAGGCAATGACCGCCTTCACATCTTCACGACTGATTCGTCGAAAGAACATCTGTTGCACTGCGTGATTAGAGAAGATAATGATTTCACAATCCACATGCCACCTCAAGCACTATTTCGTTCATTTTAGCGTAAAGGAAACACGATCGGTTCTACTTCCTGCGGGATCTCATCGTGTAAGACCGATCGTCAATCAAATGAATTAACCGATCGATTTTAGGACCATTAGTTAAGCCATTCGCCTTGGAGCGTGAAGGCTGACCAGTAGTAGGGGTGAGTGCCTTCGTTCCAGAGTTTGAGTTGGGCGTCTCGAAGGGCGGCGGCGTGGCTTTTTTTGGATTGCCAGAGGGCTTGGTAGAGCTGTTGCATGAGTTGAGCGGTGGCGGCGTCATCGACTTTCCATAGGGAGACGGAAACCCGCAGGGCACCTGCGTACATTAAGCCTCGGGTCATTCCCACTAAGCCTTCACCCGGAACATCTTTCCCGAGTCCGGTTTCGCAGGCGCTGAGGACGATCATTTCGGTGGGGAGATTGAGGTTGAAGAGTTCCGGTAGGCGGAGGTAGGATTTTTGAATTTGGCCTTGGGCGGTGAAGCTGGACAGGAGGAGGCTGGAGAGGGCGGGTTTTTCGGTGTCGAAGAAGCCGTGGGTGGCCAGGTGAACGTAGCGGTATTGGCTGAGGCGTGGGGCGGTGATCCAGTTGTAGTTGGCATCAAATCCAAAGGCGGCGATTCGATCGTTTTCCTGGGGCACTAGTTTTAGAATGCCTTGGGCTTCGAGGGCGGTGTTTTCAAGGCGTTTCCATTCACCGCGTTTGCTGCGATTTTTGATGGTTTGGTTGGGAATGTCGAGGTTGAGGTTAAGGGTTTCGGTGAGGGTTTTTCCGGTGAACCGATCGTCGCTTTTTTCAAAGACTGGGTCGGCGAGGATGGCAATCGTTTTGCTTCCGCGTGGTTTGTTGGCGACGGTGCTGCGGAGGATGCCGATCGTGCTGGCGCTGGGGAGATTGGTGATTTCGTGTTGGGTGATGAGGGGCTTGTAGGTGGGGCTGTTGGGGGTGTTGAGGGCTGCAAAGGGGATTTCGTGAAGTTTGCCGTCTGGAATGATCACGAGGCGTTTGTTTTTGAGGAGGGGGGCGGCGGGGGTGAGGATTTGTTGGGTGAGGGCTTGGGCGGCGGTGAAGAGTTCTTGGGTGGTGAGGGCATCGAGTTTGAGTTCATTTGGATTAGTGCTGATTTCATTGCGGAATGATTGGACTGTTTTTTCGATGTCGCTGCGTTTGGGAAGGGTGAAGGTTTTGATTTCTGTGTTGGAGATAACCCAGAGGTAGCTTTCGTTTTCACCGAGGCTGTATTGCAGCATGAGGGTGTCAGGGTCGAGTTGTTGCTGGAGGGCGGTGAGTGTTGTGGGTTGGGGGTATTGGAGGTTGGCGTAGGCGGGGCTTTTGGCACGGATGGTATTTTTGAGGGTGTCACGATCGGTGTAGAGGTCGGCGATCGATTGTTTGAGGGATGAGATTTGGGATTCTTTTCCGGGTTGGCTGGTCAGTTGGGCGAATTGTTTTTCTTGGGTATCGAGAGTTTGATTAAGGGCTTTTTCTTGGGCGAGGAGTTCGGGGGAGATATTGGTGGTGATGTTGGCATTGGATTGAATCAGAAGTTCACGCAAAACTCGGCCACGGCTTTGGTCTACGGTTTCGAGGGCGGCGGCATCGTAGCCTTTGGTCGGCTGTTGTCGATGCAATTGCATTAGGATGTCGGTTTTCAATTGGTAAGCATCTTGCACCGTAGAAAAGTAGGAGGTTTTAAGGGCATCGTTTCTGAGTTCGCTACGGCGGGATTCGATAATTTGAATGGCCAAATTAATGTTTTTTAGTGCATCAGTTAGATTGTTTTGCTTCAGGTCTATGGCCGCGATGCTCTTGAGGGCAATAGATTCACCGCCCTGCGCCCCGATCGCACGAAACATCGACAGAGCTTGATTCGAATATTTTAGGGCTTCAGGAATATTATCTTTTCTAAAGTACAGTACAGCGCTATTGAGTAGTGTGATCGCTTCTCCACTGCGATCGTTTAGCGCCCGAGAAATCAGCAGGCTTTGATTGAAATTTTGTAGGGCGGCATCATCATTTTTCAAACTCAAATAGGCATAAGCCATGTTGTTGAGTGTGGCAGCTTCGCCATTTTTATCACTCGCGGTGCGTCTTAGTTGTAGTGACTGTTCGTAGTATTTTAGCGCTTCTTGAGGCATTCCTAATCCGGCGTAGGCTAACCCAATATTACTGAGCAAGGTTGATTCCAAACGTTTATCATCGATCGCACGAGCAAGCGGTAAGCTCTGCTGGAAATACTCCAGGGCTTTTTGATTGTCTCCTAATCCAGAATAGGCTAGACCTACGGTGTTCAGTACTTCTGACTCTGATTTCCGATTTTTTGAGGCTTTCAACATCGGTAAGACGATCGTGCCATACTCAATTGTTTTTTCTGATTTGCCTGCACCATAGGCGGCTGAGACGAGTTGAGTCAAGACAGTGGATTCACCATCTGTGTCTTTGCTGGACCGTGCAATGGGTAATGCTTTTTCAAAGTAATCTACTGCTTGCTGATAATAGCTCGATCGGGCATAGGCAAGTCCGGCTTGATAAAAGATTCGACCTTTTCTAAGAGGATTACGAATATCATTCAATTGAGCTAAAGCCTGGTTAGTATAATCTAGCGCTTTCTGATTTTCGTCAATGCTCAAGCAGACTTCGATTAAGCGCCCTAAGGCATCAACCACCAACGATCGAATCCCCACAACACCCGTGTTCTGAGCTGAATTTAATGCTTGTATGTATAAGTCTAATCCCTGTTGTTTTTTGCCCAAATCAATATAAATTGACCCCGCACTTTGCAGCGCTTGAATGGTGAACGGCTCGCTGCCTATATTAACTTTATCATTTTCAATTAGAACGGGTAAAGCTTGATTATAGTAATCCAGTGCTTTTTGTTTGTCACCTAAAGTTGAATAGGATGAGGCGATCCAACTCTGCATCTTGGCCGCATTGAGCCGATCGCCCATGGAATTATAGAGTTCGAGCGATCGGGTGTAATAGCCTAGGGCTTTCTGGTCTTGATTTAAACTGGAATAGGCTTGCCCAAGATAGGAGAGTGCGGATGCTTGCACAGGAACATTTTTCTCAGCCTCACTCAGCTTAAGTGCTTGCTCAAACAGCGAAATGGCCTGTTTAAAAGCTGCCTCGTCGCGTTTGGTCATCAGTAATGAAACACCATTGGACAGTACTTGCTGCGCTGAACTATCTTGCTTCTGCGCAATCAAAGGAGCGATCGCCCTTCCCGGTAGGATCGACCCAGAGACGATCGCAGTATTTACCAACAATGCCAAACCAACTTGATATGCAAATTTCATGATCAGTCCCTAATTACTCCCCGCACAAATCGGATTCCTTACAGACTTTTAAAAATTGCGCTAACTCCGCCTGATATTTTTTATTTTGCGGTTGTAGTTGAATCGATCGTCGAAGGTGAAACAATCCCTCGCGCTTTCTAGCTTGAATCTGGGGTTTATCGCCTAAATGCCCGTCTGAGCAATAACCATCATTGCTAGGATCGCTCATTAACGCTTGACCAAGACTGAAATGGAGTTCAGCATTGTCATCGATCGCCGCGATCGCCTGTCGATATACCTTAATTTCCTGGTCCATACAATCAAACCAATAAGCATCGATCCGTTCAGATCCTAGGATCTTGATAATCTCAAAATAGGCATCGACATTTTTTGGATCACGCTTGAGGACCTCGTACCATTTTGCTTTCGCCTCGGTATAAACTTCCTCACTGACATCTTGGTAAGGTCCCCCCGCCATCGCCGGAGAAAGTGAGCCGATCGTCACACACAGGGCTAATCCCAAACCAACCTGAGCCACAAATTTCATAATTTACACCGATTAAAAACGATCGTGAGCTTAGTTCTCGATACCTTTAGGGACGATCGAACCTATGCAACCGAGGCGTCAAAATTTTAGCCAACAGCCCAAATTTCGGCTCTCACCCCAGAAATCCCCACTCGATCGTTCCCGTCTCACGGTGATTTACTACAGGTAATAGACTTGTAAATTCAGTGTTGTGTAAAAAAGTTGTTACAATTTACGTAACACATTCCCAAGCTCAGCCTTCTCAACCCTTCGCGAAGCCGACCCTATGACCTACCAGACCGCTGAACCCCTGACGCTGAACATAGCAGCCGAAACCCTCACTGAACCCGCACCAACGGGCGCACCGGAGCCGATCGACGATGCGACCTTGACGGATGCGGATGGGCTGCCGTTGCGCTACAACCCGGAGGCGATCGCGGCCTACTACCAGGGAAAATATTGGGAAGTCTTTAAACGGGCTTTGAGCGTTTTCTTTCCGCTCTTCATGTACATTTTTGGGGTTTGGTGGGACAGTCGGCAAGGGAAAAAGCTCGCCGAGCAGCGAGTGCGGGCGATTCAACTGCGGGATCTGCTGACGGAACTCGGGCCTGCGTTTATCAAAATCGGGCAGGCCATGTCTACTCGCCCGGATCTGGTTCCCCCTGTTTTTCTAGAGGAACTGTCCAAACTCCAAGACCAAATCCCTGCCTTCCCCAACGAAATCGCCTTTCAGTTCATCCGCGAAGAACTCGGCCAAGACCCCACCAGTATCTACGCCGAAATCTCACCCAAACCGATCGCAGCGGCTTCCCTCGGCCAAGTCTACAAGGCTACGCTGAAGACAGGCCAAAAAGTTGCCGTTAAAGTCCAGCGTCCTGGACTCGCTCGTGGGATTACCCTGGACCTCTACGTCCTGAGAAAAATTGCCGCATTGGCCATGGCCCGCATTTCGTTCATTCGGAGTGATCTGGTCGCCATCACCGATGAATTTGCAGAACGAATTTTTGAGGAAATGGACTACACCCAAGAAGGGCGAAATGCAGAGCGGTTTGAGAAACTGTATGGCTACATGTCTGATATTTATGTGCCTACCATCTATTGGGATTACACAGCACGACGGGTGCTGACGATGGAATGGATCGAGGGGACTAAGCTGACGGAACTCGATTCGATCGCGGCTCAAGGATTGGATGCGACTTACTTAGTCAACGTCGGGGTGCAATGTTCCCTGCGACAGCTATTAGAACATGGCTTCTTCCACGCTGACCCGCACCCTGGCAACCTTCTGGCCATGCCCGATGGAAAGCTGGCCTATTTGGACTTTGGCATGATGAGCAACATGAAGCCTTACCAAAAATATGGCTTAATTGAGGCGATCGTGCATCTAGTCAATCGGGATTTTGAAGGCTTGGCCCAGGATTACGTCAAGCTTGAATTTTTATCGCCTGACGTGGATCTGACGCCGATCGTTCCGGCATTTGCGGTTGTGTTTGAAGATGCATTAGGTGGGAGTGTTTCTGATATTAATATTGCTTCGATTACCGATCGGTTGTCTGAGTTGATGTATGAATATCCCTTTAGAGTGCCTGCCTACTTTGCGTTGATTATTCGATCGCTCGTTACTCTAGAAGGCATCGCCATCAATGTCGATCCTGATTTTAAAGTCCTCGGTGAAGCCTATCCCTACATTGCAAAACGATTGCTGACGGACCCTGCGCCTGAGTTGCGATCGTCTTTGAAAGAACTTCTCTTTAAAGAAGAAAGCTTCCGCTGGAATCGCCTTGAAGGACTGTTGAAAAACGCCAAAGGCAGCATGGAGTACGACATCAGTGGATCGTTAGATCAAGGTTTAGAGTTCTTGTTTTCTGAACAAGGAAACTTTATTCGAGAACGCTTAATCGAAGAAATCATCAAGAGTCTCGATACTCTGGGACAGAATGCATGGCAAAGCTTTACCAATAATGTCGGATCTCGTCTAGGGTTGCCGATCGAGCCGCCTACTATGAGTACAGACGATGAAGCGACCCTGGGCTATATCAAACGTATCTGGTCTATTTTGCAGGATACGGAAGGCTTTGATGCTCAGCGCCTCTTAACCCTGTTACCCAAACTTGCAGCCCGCGCTGAGACGCAACAAATGGGTCAACGGATTGCCATGGGATTAACTCAGCGTTTAATTTCACGGTTCATTCGTGAGGTGTTGTTGGCAGAGCAAAACGGTCAACGATCGGGTGCAGCCTCTCGCCAAGCTCCAGTGTTTATCCCTCGCAATCCACCGCTGAGACCGATCGGGTCCGCTAGGTAGACGTTTTCAGTCCTTGACCAGTTTTCAGCCCTTGACCTCTAACCACTGGTCGAGGGCTTTTAACGTTTTGAGTTGGCTAAGGTCGATCGCGAGTTGTTGGCACTGTTGGCTGGTGAGTTGTGCGATGCGGTCGGTGAGCCGATCGTCCACCCGCCCAAACTTCTGTTCCAGTAAGAGGTTGAGCAGCAAAATTTGACCTTCTTGCCGACCTTCTTGCCGACCTTCTTGCCGACCTTCTTGCCGACCTTGAGACAGCGTTTCTTCGCGCCATTGTTCGTAGACGGGAGATAAGCCCATGATGACCTCTTTAATCTCTTTGGTTTTATTTTGCCTTGCTTTGAGGTTGATTTGCAAGATGGAGAGATGTTCTAGGGTGAGTCTGCGGTAGGGATGGTCTTTGGGCAGTGCGAAGAGGGTTGCGATCGCCTCTTTTTGTACCGTATCGCGACGTTAGGGTCGAGTGACAAGTCACCTTGTCACCCTCCCATTCAAAACCGTGCTTGCTAGTTTCCCGGCACACGGCTCCTCAACAATCCGGCTGTTGACATCAGAACCATTTGCTTACTTTTG
>JAAFJU010000163.1 GCA_013298165.1 Synechococcales cyanobacterium bin31.maxbin.ball.101
CTCATAAAAGCAAGGGTTCGATCGGTGTCATGCCCTGGAACCCGGTTTGTTTTCTCTGTTTTAAAATCTTTACCTTAGGTTTTGCGCTATGGGCGAGTGGATCTTGCCAACCTTGAGTCAAGTCTTAAGTTTCATGCAGGGGATGATGCGTCCGAGCCAGTCGGTGGCCGCCCGTCAGCTTCAAGCAGAACATCAGTGGACAGGGGCGATTGCGGCCCTCGAAGCCCTCTTAGAAACCGTAGACGAAGCTGAATCTGGACTGGTTCTTTCGGGACCCTTTCCGATTTTGAGTCATTCAAAATTAGTAGAACGCTTTCAGGTGTGGGCTTTCACTGCCGATCCCTCCCTTCAATCCCTCGCCTCATTTTTTCAGCTTCCGGCGTCTGACGATGCGGATGCACCGAGTCATGAGACCAGCAGCACGTTACCGCTGTTGCCCAGTGACCCGATCGCCGCTGAGCATTTCTGCTTGGTGCTGACTTCAAAATTTAGTCTGGTCATGGTCCTAGGTGAAGATATTGATCACCAACCGGGATTTTGGTTTTCCTTTGATCCAGAGGAAGTCCTGCGGGCTTGGCAGGTGTTGCGCTTGCGGGTGGTGATGCTGAGCCAGCAGCAAATGCAGAAAATTGATGCGATCGTCGAGGCGTTCCCGCCCGTGGTTCCTTCGTTTTCTCTCGTGTCGCAGTTCAGCCAAACGCTGCTGTCCTACTTACCGCCGATCGAAGCCCCAAGACTGCTTCAAGCCCCCATTCCCGTCACAGATCCCAAAGCCGAACCGCGTAGTTTGGATGTGGAGCTTTTGACGGCGATCGCCCATGAGGTTCGCACTCCATTGACCACGATTCGCACTTTGACGCGGCTGTTGATGAAGCGGAAGGATATGTCGGCGGATGCGTTGAAACGGTTAGAGGTAATTGATCGTGAATGCAGTGACCAAATCGATCGGTTCGGCATTATTTTCCGCGCCGTCGAACTCGAAACCTCGGACAGTACGGGCGTTTCGCTGACGGCTACCTGTCTCAATCAAGTCCTCAGCCACAGCATTCCCCGTTGGCAGCAGCAAGCGAGTCAGCGTGGATTGGTCCTGAACGTGGTCCTGCCGGAGGGGTTGCCTGCTGTGATCAGTGATCCGATGATGCTGGACCAAGCGTTGACGAGCTTGATCGAACGATCGGCCCGATCGCTCCCCTCCGGTAGCAAAATCCAAGTCGAAGTCAGTCTCGCGGGCGACCAGCTCAAGCTACAAGTCGAGACCCAGCCCGATGAATCCTATTCCACCCATCAGCCGCTGCTGCAATCCTTGGGTGAGATGCTGACGTTCCAACCGGAAACAGGGGTGCTGAGTTTAAATCTTGCAGTGACGAAAAATCTCTTCCAGGCCCTGGGCGGGAAGTTGACGGTGAAAGAACGATCGGCCCACCATGGCGAAGTGTTTACGCTGTTTTTGCCGTTGCAGGTGGCGGAGGACGATCGGTTTGGGCCGAAGATTTTTGTGTAGCCTAAAGTGCCAAATATCTCGCCGTAGCCCAGCCTTTCACGCCCTTATGTTCAACTGGAACCCAGGTTTCGCCATTGAGGTTAGGCCGATCGGTTCCCATCACGTTGACCCGATCGCCGCAGGACACCTGACTCAATACCGCTGTTAGGCCCGCTGCTTGACGGATATTGACGACTTGTAAGTTGCTTGGGCAGCGGACTAGGACTCCAGTTGCGGTGGGTGTTTTAGCGGTGACGGTCGATAAGGCCGTCGCGGTCGGAGCCGTTGTAAAATTAGAAGCCTGCTCTGTTTTTGGCAGCTCAAGCTTGGGCAATGAAACCTGAGCCTGAAGCCAGTTTGGGGCACCCAGCAGGGACCAACCCGCAACCCCGTAGAATGCCTTAATAAGAAGGTGTTCTGGCCAGTCTGTCGCTTTCCCAGGGGATGCTTTGGGGAAGAGGAGGAGCAAGAGTCCAGGCAACGTTAAGATTTTGGGAAGAGGAAGCATTCTACGGGAAAATGAATAACATCTTCCAAAGTATACTCAGCCTCACCCCGTACTTCCAACCCCCCACCCGGTTTTATCCCGAAACTATGACGATCGAACAACTCCTCGGCGTGCTTTTGATCCTGACGGTCTGTCCATTGATGGGGGCATTAAAACCACAATGGTTAAAATTTTTATGGCAGCAGGAGACGCTGTGGGCGATCGGTCAAGGCGTTGCTGCTGTGGGACTCGCCCGAATTTTCTTCTCCGGAACCTCTGAATGGCATTTGATTGCCCTGATGGGTCTGGTGGTGGGGGCTTCGTTGAGAAAAGTGCAGGTGAGCCTGTGGAGTATTTTCGCCGGGTTTGGGCTGCATGATCCGGTTTCGGCGGGGATTGTGGCGTTGCTGTCTGGCGTCGGGGTGATGTGTTTTCGCACAGAGCGGCAGAGTTTGCTGGTGGTGTTGGCGATGCTGCCCCTGGTCACGGCATTACGTCAACCTTGGAATTCGTCCCTGATTATCATGGCGGGATTTCTGTCTGGATTAATTTATCTGAGCTATGACAAAGCCAAAAAAGCGGGCCTACCGAATAACCTGCCTGGAAGCGTCCAACTTCCAGAAACGGAACTGAAATTTTTTCGATCGGATGCAGCGGTCGTAACCCTAGACGATCGGCTCCTACCGATTCGCGTAGGCCAACCTGCCGCTCTGCTGTCCGAACTGCGCCGTGATGGCTACAGCGTTCCCGATGGCTGGCTGATCTACCCCGGCGACGACCTGGAAACCGTGATTGCTCTGGCGGATCCAACGCCGCAGCTTCCCGCGATCGTCCGCTATTCCCACACCCAAAAATCAGAGGGCCAGCCCGAGAAAACCTGGGAAGCGAAGGGCGACGGTGAGTTACGCGGGGCCTTAGTCCAGGCGTTTGATGGGCGCGAGGAGAAAACGGGAGTGATTATGGTGCAGTCGAAGGTTTGGGGGGTGTTTTCGGGGGCGGTGCGTGAGGTGGTGCCGGGGTATCTTCTGGTCACGTCGGGCAAGGAACGCTTTGAAGTGCGCACCCGTAGCCAAGACAGCGGGACCCAAATAGTCGGCAAAATCTCCGCCAATGTCAAAACCTACGAAACGCCCGATCGGCTGATTACTGAAGTGGCGGACCTGTTACTCAAGGTGCAGCAGAGTGAATCCTATCGAAAGCAGTTGGGGAGCGGATTTGCGATCGACTGGATTCATGATGGTGAGAAATTATGGATTTGGGATATTCGGCAGAGTTAAAAGATTGGGGCACGGTGATCCCCGATCGGAAATCTCTCCCTAAATGAACGCGCAGAACACACCAATCGGCGGCAATTTTGCGGTAATGTTAAGTTCTGTGAATAAACCTATTCAAATTTTCTCAACCACGTCAATTTAGGCGCGAGTCTATGAAATGTGTCATTAATCGTCGAGCGAAATTCTCGGCTAGTCATCGCTACTGGTTGCCGGAACTCAGTGAAGCTGAAAATGCTTTACGGTTCGGGCCTTGCATTAATTTTCCAGGTCATGGCCACAATTACACGTTGTATGTGTCCATGCTGGGAGAGTTAGACAAAGACGGGATGGTCCTAAATCTCTCTGATGTCAAACATGTCATCAAAAATGAAGTAACTGGTCCATTGGATTTTTCCTATCTTAATGAAGTTTGGGAAGACTTTCAGGAGACCTTACCGACCACGGAAAATCTGGCACGGGTGATTTGGAATCGCCTCTCGCCTCACCTCCCCGTGGTGGATATCAAATTGATCGAAAATGAAAACCTTTGGGCTGAATATCAAGGAAACGCTATGGAAGCTTACCTCACTGTTAGTACTCATTTCAGCGCCGCGCATCGTTTGGCGCACTATGATTTGAGCTTTGAAGAGAATTCGGCGATTTATGGCAAATGTGCCCGCATCAATGGTCACGGTCACAATTACCATCTTGATATCACCGTCAAAGGTGAAATTCATCCTCGTACGGGGATGGTTGTGGATCTCGTCGCATTGCAAAATACGATCGATTCTCTAATCGTCGAACCGATGGATCACACATTCCTGAATAAAGACGTTCCCTATTTCGAGCGCGTGGTCCCCACAGCCGAAAATATTGCGGCTTATATTCTCAATACTTTGAAAGGACCGATCGCCCAGTTAGGTGCGCAGTTGCACAAAGTTAAACTGTACGAAAGCCCGAACAATGCTTGTGAAGTCTATGCCAGTTTCTTAGACACGGTGTCTGAGGAGACCGTTCGTCAGCCTGAACTCGTCGCAGCTTAAATTAAAACCCGATCCCCCTAGCCCCCTTAAAAAGGGGGGACCAGAATTCGTTTCATAGTCCCCCTTTTTAAGGGGGATTTAGGGGGATCGGGTGTATTGGGAACACCTTCTTTTATCTGGTCTATCTACATCGGTCGATACACGCGGTAGTTCACATTTGGGAAGATATTGTCGATCGCTTCCACCTTCTCCAACCAACCCGAATCCACCTTGCCTTCGCGGAGATCCTCATAGAGCTTACTAAAGCGCTGAACATGGGACTTCGTTCGACGCACCGCATAGGGCACCATCGTTCCCGTCCGCATAATGAACGCCCAGTCCGAAGATTGTGCCAGAAGCACCTCGCGGGCCGCTTGATTTAGCGCGCGCCATTGCAATTCATCCTCGGGTTCCATGCGAGATAGATCAATCATTCGTTCCGCTGCTTTGTGTAAGTGCGGATAAACCCAAGCGTTGGTATCATTCAACCAATATTCATGGAAGCCTTTATAGCCCCAGCTTGATTGAGAAGGCCGTACCACCTGCTGCGTTGGATTGCCGCGCAAATAGTCTGACAAGTGCGTCACTTCATAGCTACTCTGATCAAACCAAGACTTGCGCAGGAAGTAATCAATGAACCAAGGCCCTTCATACCACCAGTGACCAAACAATTCGGCATCGTAGGGTGAGACGACGATCGGCTTACGGCCCATCATGCTGCTCAGACTAGAGACCTGCTGCTGACGGTTTTCCATGAAGTTGCCCGCATGGGATGCTGCTTTCTCCTTAGCCCAGTGTGGATCGTAGAGCGCCTTGTCGCTGGAACCGACGCTCTTACCTGTAATTCGGTGATACTTAATCCCGACATTTTTGCGCTGACCATTGGGCATGATGTACGGCTTGATGTACTCATACTCCGCATCCCAACCCAAATCGCGATAAAACTCTCGATATTCCGCCGCACCGGGATAGCCCACTTCCGACGACCAGACCTGCTGGGAGGACTCCTGATCGCGGCCAAATGCTGCCACACCCGACTCAGTGAAAATCGGCGCGTAGGTGCCAAACCTTGGACGAGGACGGCCATACAGAATACCATGACCATCGGTCAGGAAGTAGCGCAGGCCCGCATCGGCCACCATGCGCTCCAGTCCTTCGTAGTAGGCACATTCCGGCAGCCAAATGCCCTTCGGTGCGCGACCAAAGGTGTCTTCGTAATGCTCTGCGGCTACCTTAAGCTGTGCCCAGACGGCCTGGGGATACATCTTCATCAACGGCAAATAGCCATGGGTCGCCCCACAGGTGATGATGTCGAGGTTATTCGAGTCCTGGTACTGCTTAAAGGCTGTAATCAGATTGCCCTTGTACTTCTCCCACATCTGCCGAACTTTCTGAAATTCTTCGACGTAATATTCCGCCAAATATTTCATGTGGCCATTGTTGCGATGCCGATCGACTTCCAACTCAGCCAACTCTTCAAGCGCCCCAAGATGCTCGTTGTAGCGCTCTTGCAGTAACGGATCCGCCAGCATCGACACCAAGGGCGGCGTCATACTCATGGTGAGCTTAAAATCAACACCATCTCGCTTCAGCCCCTCAAAGACCATGAGAAGCGGAATATAGGTCTCCGTAATGGCTTCGTAGAGCCACTCCTCTTCCAAAACGAAGTCACTCTCGGGGTGACGCACGAATGGTAAGTGAGCGTGGAGAACTAGCGCAACGTATCCATTGCTCATAAAAACTCTCTTGGGCAGCCAAGACCTAGAACGCGATCTGGTTAGATATTGTAGGTCATAACGTTCAGGCCAAAGGGTTTCTGGAGAACAGATTTTTAGATCAGTTAAGATTCATGTCGAGATCAGATTTTAAGGCCGATGGCGCGATTATTTTAGCTTTGAATTGGCACTGGAACTCGCACTGGAATTGGGGCTGGAATTTGGGTTGAGGGGGGTGAACTCGGGCTGTCCCGATCGGGGATTTTTGCTGAGCTTGACGAGTTGAATGGCTTCGCGAGGATCGCCCGATTCGGTAAAGCGAATGGGGCGCACGGAACCCATGACCTGGAAGTCCGATCGAGCGATCGCTTCTCGCACCTGTTCCCGCTGAATCGGACTATTGGCATTTGGTGCGGCTTGGGCGATCGCTTGAGTCAGGGCTAGGGTGGCATCGTAGGCTAAGGCCGTGCGCCAAGTCACGCTCTGACGCCAGAGTTGTTGGGCTTGGCGATGGAAGAGGGATTGGGTCAGGCCGAGTTGCTGGGCGGGAATGGCGAGGGTGAGTCCAGGACCCGAGGCATTGCCTACTTGACGGACGGTGTCGGAGTAGAGGGCGTCCCCCGCGAGAATCGGCAGGCGGTTTTGGTTGAGTTGCATGATCAGTAAGGCCCGATCGGCATCGGCGGGACCATTGGCTAAGACAATCACTTCCGCTTTTTTAGCGATCGCATCCTTCAGCGCTGCCGCTGGATTGAAATCGGGTTTGGAGAGATCGACTTCGCCAATGATTTCTGCCGTTTTTTGGTTTTGATTTGGAACGTCGGATTGGTTATAGAACAGTGCGTTTTTAAATTCGGATTTGAGGGATTGGCTGTAGGTGCTGGTGCTGTTGAAAAAGACAATGGCGCGATCTTTTTTCAATCGATCGCTCATGTATTGCCCCAAGGCTTTCGCCGGAAGCCGATCGCTGGGCATGGTTCTAAACAAATAGGGACTATGGCCCGAAAGCTGGGTTGCAGAACTCAAGGGTGCGATCGTCACCAATTGATTTTGTTTATAAATGTCTGCCGCCGCCAATGTGGTATCACTCCCGCCGTGACCAATTACCCCTAAAAGATTAGGCATTTCTGCAAGGCGTTTTGCAATTTTGCGGGCGAAGTCGGGTTGGTTGCGATCGTCTGCTAAAACAATCACCAAGCGTTTTCCCCCAATGCCACCTTGACGATTGAGTTGCTGCTGGGCTTGGGCAATTCCCCGCAGGACTTCGGCGGATGCTTCGGGAAATTGACTAAAGGGCAAGACTGCCGCAACCGTATGAGTCGGTTCGGTGGCGACTTGGAGATTGTTTAAGTAAATCAAGGCTTCGGGATCCGTGGGAATCCGATCGCGGGCGGCTTTGACGGTGGCTAAACTAGCGGAGCGATTGGGCTGGGTTTTGGCCGTTGCGATCGCATCCATAAAGGCTTGTTTTTCTGAGCCACCCATGAACAATGATCGATCGCCCTGGCTGATGGGTAAGTCTTCGATCGTCGCTGGTTCCCCAGAATTTGAAGCGCCGGGATTTGAAGCGCCAGAATTTGACAGGCTCAAAACCGACTGACCAAACCAAGTTCCCGCCACCATTTGCTGCCGCAAAGGACTCGCTGGATGCAATACTAAAATCCCAAAACTCCCCGCCGCCGCCACGCTGGCGATCGTCGCTGGAAGTTGCCACGATCGTTTTTTAGGTCGATTATTCGGACGGCTTTTGGATCGATCTTGTAGAATTCGGTCTTGTAAAATTCGGTCCTCTAAACTCCGATCGGTTCCCATCTCTAAAGCAGACTCCGAAACCGTCTCAGCAATCACATGGGGAACGGTTTTAGAATCCATCTCTCGACGATCGCCCAAGGATTTTGAACCCGGTCTTGAACTCGGTTTTGAACCCGGTTTTGAACTCGGTTTTGAACCAGATAGCCGATCGAATCCCTCGGCGCGATGATCGGTAATGGGCATTGTGACGGATGAAAGCAGCGGAAAACTTTGAGTATCACTCTGCACATCGCTCTGAATCAAATCACTGCTGACATAAAACTGACATAACTCGTCCAGGTCTTCTAGTACGTCCTGCGCACTGCTATAGCGATCGGACGATCGATAGGCCGTCATGTTTTCTAGAATTTCAATCAACTTTGGATGGGCATTCACGGTGCCTTGCCACAGCGCTTCCCCCGTTTTGACATCATAGTCAATAAAGGTCGGATGACTCCCGGTCAAACATTGAATCGCAATCATTCCCAAGGAATATAAATCGCTATTGAATTGCGGTTTCCCCAGACATTGTTCGCTGGCGGCATAGCCTGTTGTATAGACCGGAATACTCCGACTATGATCCACCTCCTTCATCTGGGCACCGATCGTCTTCACCGCCCCAAAATCAATCATGACAAACCGCCGATCGCGCTGACGACGAATTAAATTCTCCGGCTTCAAATCCCGGTGAATCACCCCTTCTTCGTGAACAAAATCCAAAATTTGCAATACATCAATCAACAATTCCACCGTCTGAGCTTCACTCAGCGCAGTCCCCTCGGGAATCTCACGAGACAGCGGATGCCCCGTCACCAATTCCTGCACCAAATAAAATTCGCCCGCCTCTTCAAAATAGGCCAAAAGCTGGGGAATCTGCTCATGCTTCCCCAGCCGCTCCAACGTGGCGGCCTCCTGGGCAAACATCCGGCGCGCCTGCTTCAACATCTCTTCATCTTGACTAGAGAAATGAAGATGCTTGAGGACACACTTAGGTTCACCTGGACGCTGCAAATCAGCGCTCACATAGGTTTTCCCAAACCCGCCCAGTCCAAGGATGTCTAGGACTCGGTAGCGTCCACCCACGACTTGATGGAGCAAGGTCTGAGTTTCCCCGATCGTAGACTCCGCCTGGGACGAACGCGCTTGAAGATGAGTTGAGAAATTGCCTTTAAGATTGCCTTGCATTGAGCCTTGCATGATGAATAGCCTCTTGCCGCACGGGGATGGAACACGACCCCTCTGCGTTAAAGCCAGTATTGGCAGAAATCTAACCGATCGCACGCTTAGGGGTGATTGTTCGGCAAATACCGAGCGGTGATTTATGCTGTAAGTATGATTTTTGGGGA
>JAAFJU010000059.1 GCA_013298165.1 Synechococcales cyanobacterium bin31.maxbin.ball.101
AGGTTCAATGATGTGGGCTTACCAGGGCAGCGGCAGTATTGCTGTGCTGTTTCTGGAGGTGATCCCGGCCCCCGATCGGTTGACGGATGCGGCGTTGCGTCGAAGTTTTAATATTGGAGTGGGAGAATACTGCAAAGGCTATTACCGCCGATCGATGCAGCAGTTTTCTCAGGTTCTTAAAGTGGAGGAAATGCTGCCGGAAGCCTACCACAACTACGCCTTAGCCTTAGCGAATCAACGCGAAGACGACAAAGCCACCGTGTCATTTTTGAAGGCGGCAGAGTTGTATTTAAAACTGGACGATCGGAATAGTGCCGATCTCGTGAAGCAGCATTTGCTGGCCTTGAGACAGCGCAAGTTCGATCGGGAAGCCGAGTCCTTAAGGCGCAATACTAAAAAACCTAAAGAGAAAAAATAAAGAGAACACCACGAGCAAGCTAGGAGTTCCACCAGTCCGGCGGAAAATTCTGTGTTTTCTCAGCAGGTTCAGTAGGTTCAGCGGGCTTAGGGACGCGATCGGCGCAGTCGTCTTGGCCCTCCGTAATGCCATAGGGATGCATTCCGCAGATGAGAGGCGTCCCACCGTAGATCTGGCCATGGTAGTTTTCGCAACTCTCACAGAGAGGATGGGGCTTGATCACTGGGTTCTGAGGCGCATTAAATTCCTCCATGGACAGATCCACAAAGGGTCGCAGTAATGAATGGAGAAACGCCTCTAAATCCTGGTCGAGAAATTCTGTAATCGGCGTCGGCGTCTCTAGTTCCTGGGTGAAGGTCGTCGTCATGTCCACCATGAAATCGTCTGATAGCGCCACAAACCGATCGAGCAGCCCGATCGCCTCGCGGGAAACCTCCAGGGCGATCGACTCCATTTCCTGAGTCAAGCCTTCCATCGTGTTGCGAAGATCCGTTTGCCAGTCACTCATACCGATCGCCTCAAATCCCTAAACATTGCTGAATTCTTTGTAGCACTAAGGTCATATCCTCGGGACGGGCAATCACCGGATAGGCGACCGTACCGAGGTCTGTCTGAACCGTCCGATAGTCCAAAATCATCACCGCAGGCGGCGTCTCCAGATCCGTCAGGTCCGCCAGTCCCGTCTGCAAGGCATCCGGCGACGTCCCATCCTGCCAATACACCAACAGTAAATCCACCCCCTGCGATCGCAGCCGCTGACTCATCTCCTGCCCCTCTCGAACAATCCGACCCCGCAAGCCTGCGGTCTGGAGATATTGGGCTAGAGCTTGCAGCCATTCGGACGGGGGTTCCCCGGTCTTCTGGGACCATTGGGCACTGTCCACCAGCAGCACCGAAGGCCGCCCGCCAAAGCCGATCGCCACATCCACCGTCTGCAGAACCGTCGTCGGAACTTGATTAAAATGGGCGCAGGGAAAGACCGCCAGACCTGGAATCTGCTGGGCGGCTTGGGACATTTCCGGATCCAGGGTGACGATCGGCAGCGACGCCAAGTAGGTCTGCTGCATGATCTGTTTGAGAAAAATCGAAGGCCGCGACTGCATTCCCACCAAAATGACCGCATGGGGTTTCCAGACTCGGGCCAGCATTTCCGCCTGCTCCGAATCATAGGCTTCAATCACCCGATAGTTATGGGCCTGTAAAATTGGCGTCGGACTCTCGTGGCCTAAGCTTTCCAGGCTCGGCATCGCTTCGAGTGAATGGAACTCCGGCTCCTGCAGGTAGAGACAGAGCAACGTCCTCGCGGGGGACTCCATCGGGTCAGACCGTTCATCATCAGGCGGTTTTGCGGTGGTGACGCGCTCTAGCATGAGGAAGAGCGATCGGGGTGAAATGGGAATGCGCAAAAAGCCATTGGCTGCACTGTGGGCGCGCTGCTGCTCCGATCGGGTCGCTGTCACCACCAAGGGAATGTGACGAGTCACCGCATCGGACTTGAGCAGCGTCAACACGTCCCAGCCTGACAGCATGGGGAGAAACGGATTGAGCAAGATCGCGCAGGGTTGGAGTCTGCGGGCTTTTTCGAGTGCTTCGGTGCCCGATCGCGCGATCGCCACCCGATAGTCCAACTCCGTCAACTGCTCCGTCAAATCCTCCAAATTTCGCAAACTCGACTCCACCACCAGCACCATGCGGTTGGGATGAATGGGAACCGATCGGGCCGGGACTTCCAGCGGACCTTCTTGAATGAGTGCCGCAGGCACCACGGGCATCGGCGGCAATAGCAATGTGAATTCACTGCCCTTCCCAGGTCGCGAGGTAAAGGTGACATCTCCCCCATGGAGCCTTGCCAGTCGCTGGGTCAGCACCAGTCCCAGCCCCGTCCCTTCAAACTGCCGGGTCATAGGATTTTCCAACTGCTGAAATTTTTGGAAAATTAAATGCTGCTTATCCGCCGGAATCCCAATCCCCGTATCCCACACCGTAAATGCAACCCAGCCCTCCCAGCGACTGACCCGCAAGCCTGCCGCGCCCTCGGGAGGCGTAAATTTGAACGCATTGGAAAACAGATGGCGCAGCATTTGCTGGAGCCGACTCGGATCCGCCACCAAGGTCTCCAGTCCCGGTTCGATCGCAATGTCAAAACTCGGCCCAAGCTGTTCAGGGGCATCGGGGATCGCATCGGGCGAATGGTGCTGGACTTGCTCTAATGCCTGCTGACAGAGATAGGTTAAGTCCACCGAAGCGGGATGCAGGTCAAGCTGTCCCGTCTCCATTCTTGTGAAGTCGAGGATGTCGTTGACAATGCTGATGAGCTGCTTACCACTGCGATGAATCAATTGCGCGTAGCGGCGCTGTCGATCGCTCAAGGTTCCCATCATCGGATCCTGAAGCAGTTTTGACAGACCTAGTAGGGCCGTGAGGGGCGATCGGAGTTCATGGCTGACACAGGCTAGAAATTCATCTTTGAGACGATTGACCTGCACCAGATCCGATCGTTCGGTCATCTCAGGGATCTCAGGCGGCGAACTCACAGGTTCAGGTAGATCCTCGGGGGTGACATCCTGAAGCCAGATGACATAGCCTTTTTGAGCTGGGGTTTGAGCCGAGTTTTGCGCTGGAACCACAAACTCAGGGGCGATCGGCTGCCACGTGATCTGAATTTGCCGCACCTCACCTGTCTTCATCTGCCAGGTCTGAACGGCAACCCTGTCCCGATCGAGCAGCGCCTCTGGCACGATCGTCTCAGACTCCATCAAAAAGCCCGCCACAAAACTCACCCAACTCCCATTGGGATAGCGTCGAACCTCTGGAGGCCCGGTGTACTGCACCATCATCGGCAATGGCAAGGGGGAAAACAGCTTAAACAGAGCCGTCTCAGATTCATCATCCACAGAAAAATTGTTAGCCAAGTTTTTGAGAGCAGCACGAGCCATGGTGTATCACACAGGATGGACTATGAGACCCAGCCAAGACGCCCAGCGATTACAAAGCCAGGGAAAAGCAAAAGACTGAGAAGGTTATTATCTCGATGTTTCTTCCCGCTTGAGGAAACCGTTATGATCACTTCAGACTTAAGATGTTGAATACAGATATTAAAAAAAAGTTAATTTTTATCGTGACCGACTTTCCCAACCCTCTTTTACCTAGCCCTGAGGCCGAAGCTCGGTTATCCATCTGTTGCTTTCTGACAGGGCGATCGAATTGGCAACAGCTCTCTGACCTTCTTCCCTCGCAACGCTATGTCCTAATCCAACCCCAGTCTCAATCTGAACTCCTGCAAATTCTCGAACGCAGCAACAGCCTCGAACACAACAGCCCGCAAATCGACTGTCTCCTCCTTCAGGACAGCCCTGCCCTGATTGGCCTCATCAGTTGGTTGGGAGAACATGCCACCCTCCTGCCCACGGTTATTCTCACGGATAAAGCGCCCAGCGAAGCCACCGAGAAGCCCTTCCCGATTTTGTATCATGAAGCAGAAGTTCGGTTGTCCATGGCCCAGATCGACTTGATCCCCGGCAAACTACAGGAGGCGATCGAAGCCTTTCTCCAGCTTTCGCCTGCCTGTTACATTCCGGAAGCCGAAGACCTAGAGGACTTCGGCGCAGAGATGGGCGGGTACATCAACAGCCTCGAAGACCCCGACAGCGCCAAGATCCAACTGGTCACACAGCAGCAACGCCTCTCTGACAAGCTCAAGGAACGGCTGGGCTATCTTGGGGTCTACTACAAGCGCAGTTCCCAAGTTTTTCTCCGAAATCTTCCTCTAGAGGAACAAACCCTCCTGATCACTGAACTCAAAGCCCAATATCGCGGTATTGTGTTGGGATATTTCACTGGGGATCAAGAGATCAATCAAAAAATTGATGCCTATGTAGACATGGCATTTTTTGCTGATATTCCGGTATCACAAGTTGTAGAAATTCACATGGAAGTCATGGACGATTTCGTTAAACAACTTAAGCTGGAAGGCCGCAGTGATGAAATTGTTTTGGATTATCGTCTGACCTTGATTGACGCCTTGGCCCATCTCTGTGAAATGTACAGACGATCGATTCCCACCGAATCTCGTAAATCTGACGGCATCCTTTTCTAAATTTCCGACCTAAAGTCCTATAACTCGGGTCCCTATTAATCTTCTATCTTGTATGCACAACACCCGTAAAATCTACGTCTTAAAGCTCTACGTCGCGGGCAATACCCCAAACTCCCTCCACGCATTGAAAACGCTCAATCAGATTCTGGAGCAGGAATTTCAGGGCGTTTATGCGCTGAAGGTGATTGACGTATTGAAAAATCCGCAGCTTGCGGAAGAGGACAAAATCCTCGCCACCCCCACGCTTGCCAAAATTCTCCCGCCCCCCGTTCGGCGGATTATTGGCGATCTGTCCGATCGTGAACGGGTTTTGATCGGTCTAGATTTGCTCTACGAAGAGCTTCAAGATGATCAAAACGAAGCCTGGGAAGGTCAGTAACGGACCCGCCGCATAATTTTTAGCCCGCTTTTTCAAGCTGAGAGTGAGAAGACAGCGGGCAAGACATGTTACAAGTTTAAAGAAGCAATTTGCCCGAATCCTGGTTTGAAGCGATAGACAAGTTTATGGAACCGACTCCTCAGCCTGAAAAGAACCGCCTAGAACTGCTAGGAGTCCAGAAAATTAGGACCCTGATTGAGGGCTTTGATGATATTAGCCATGGGGGGTTCCCGATCGGTCGAACCAGCCTTGTCAGCGGCACCTCCGGCACTGGAAAAACCTTGCTCGCGATGCAATTCCTCTTTAACGGGATTGAACATTTTGAAGAAGCAGGCGTCTTCGTCACCTTTGAAGAGACCGCCACCGACATTATCAAAAATGCCGTCAGTTTTGGCTGGGATTTGCAGCAACTGATTGATGAAGGCAAGCTTTTTATCTTGGATGCCTCACCGGATCCTGAAGGCCAAGAAGTCGTCGGAAATTTTGATTTCTCCGCCCTGATCGAGCGCATTCAGTACGCCATTCGTAAATACAAAGCGCGACGAGTCTCGATCGATTCCGTCACCGCCCTCTTTCAGCAGTACGACTCCGCCTCCGTCGTCCGTCGCGAAATTCTTCGTCTGGTTTCCCGATTAAAACTCCTCGGCGTCACTACTGTTATTACCACCGAGCGCACCGAAGAATATGGTCAAGTGGCCCGCTTTGGGGTGGAAGAGTTTGTCGCCGACAACGTCGTCATCGTCCGCAACGTCCTCGAAGGTGAACGCCGCCGTCGCACGATCGAAATCCTCAAACTACGCGGCACCACCCACATGAAGGGCGAATACCCCTTCACCATCACCGCCCAAGGCATGAACATCTTCCCCCTCGGAGCCATGCGTCTCACTCAACGATCGTCCAACGTCCGCGTCTCCTCCGGCGTCACCACCCTCGACGACATGTGCGGCGGCGGTTTCTTCAAGGATTCCATCATCCTGGCCACAGGCGCAACGGGAACTGGGAAAACGCTCTTGGTCAGCAAATTTATTCAGCAGGGCTGTATGCAGGGTGAACGCGCCATCCTGTTTGCCTATGAGGAATCCAGAGCGCAGCTATCGAGAAACGCTAGCTCCTGGGGTACGGACTTTGAGGAACTCGAACAGCGCGGCCTGCTCAAGATCATCTGCGCCTATCCGGAATCCGCCGGACTAGAAGATCACTTGCAAATCATTAAGTCTGAAATTTCAGAGTTCAAACCGACTCGGATTGCGATCGACTCCCTGTCCGCCCTCGCACGCGGCGTCAGCAACAACTCCTTCCGCCAATTCGTCATCGGCGTCACAGGCTTTGCCAAACAGGAAGAAATCACTGGATTCTTCACCAACACCACCGACCAATTCATGGGATCCCATTCCATCACGGACTCCCATATTTCCACCATTACCGACACCATTTTGATGTTGCAGTATGTGGAAATTCGCGGGGAAATGTCGCGGGCACTCCATGTCTTTAAGATGCGCGGATCCTGGCATGACAAAGGTATCCGTGAGTACAGCATCAGCAGTCAGGGACCCGAAATCAAAGACTCCTTCCGCAACTTCGAGCGCATCATCAGTGGTTCGCCATCACGGGTATCGATCGATGAAAAAATGGACCTCGGACGCATTGCAAAAGGCTTAAAATCTGAGTAATTGACTTGTTGAAGAATAATTCTGTGCCGTAGACTATTTTGTACGTGTTGTGTACGATACAGTTTGTCGCCGTCTTTTCACCCATGATCGGCAGATGACACAAGCCTTATTCCCGGTCACTTACTCAACGCTGTCCTGTGGTGCCTTAGTCACACAGTTACTTTCTCAATATGATATTGGGGAGGTTTTGAGTTGTCAGTTTTGGCGGCGGGGGTTGAGCGATGTGTATCTGGTGGAGACACAGGTGGCGCAGTACGTCCTGCGGGTCTCCCATGCCCATTGGCGATCGCTGCCCGAGGTGGCCTTTGAACTGGAACTGTTAGAATTTTTATACCAAAAGCGAATTCCCGTTGCCTACCCCCTGCGGACCCTAGATGGCCAACTCTGGATCCCGCTCCATGCCCCTGAAGGCGATCGCTATGCAGCCCTCTTTATCTATGCCCCTGGCTGCGTGCCGATCGGCGACCTCAATCCTGTCCAGAGCTATACTCTGGGCCGCACGGTGGCTAAATTTCATCAGGTGAGCCGAGGCTTTAAAAGTTCATTTGCCCGATCGCCCCTGACCCTTGAGTATTTGGTCGAAACGTCGATCGAGGTGATTAAACCCTTCATGCTCTGTCGCAAGCATGATCTCAACACCCTGATCCAATCCGCCGATACCCTGGTCCAATCCCTGTCTAAACTTCCGACCCGAGATCCCTACTGGGTCATCTGTTGGGGCGATCCCCACAGTGGCAATGTTCACTTTACCAGTGACGATCGGTTGACCATGTTTGATTTTGATCAATGTGGCTATGGCTGGCGTGCATTTGAACTAGCGAAGTTTTTTCAGGTGGCCTTGAGAGGGGGCGTGAGTCTTCAGGTCCGATCGGCCTTTCTCGCGGGATACCAGTCTGTTAGCCCCTTGGAGGCTTGGGAATTAGAGTCCCTGCGCGCGTTTACCCAGGTGTCCCACATTTGGTCCTGGTCGATCGCTCTGACCCAGGCACAAATGCATGATTACTGTAAATTGGACTATCACTTTTTTAATCGGCGACTGGAACATCTGATGCGCCTGCGATCGCCCGACTGTCATCTGTATTAAGCACGTATTGAACTGCTTGCAGAATTGAATGAAGATTAGCACTGAAGATTCATAAAGATTTAAGAGGAAGCCTATTGACAGTTCAATGGGCCAGATCTCTGGGCTAGAGCGGTCTTATGCCTTAGGATTCAGGCCGATCGGATGAAGCCTTCACTTCAGTTCTTCTTAAGACAGATCCTCTAGGAATACATCCCAAAATTTCATCTACAGATCATCTTCATCTGTTTCGATGGTTTCCATGAGCGTTAAGTTCGTTCAGAAAGATGCAGGAAAAAACTTCACCCATAAGCCATCTTCAGTCTGTATAAACTTTCTCTCTAAATCTTGCTTCCATAGTCTTAACGAAGCAGTCTCAATGAAGTCATTACTTCATTTTGAACTTATTGCAGTCCGTTAATCAATCCAAAAATAAATACCGATTATTATGGCTAAAACCATTCAGCGGAGCCACTTGAGTAAGCGCTATCCCGGCTTATCTTTTGTGGGCGTGCCCCATCGTCCTGACTGTAGCGAAGCCCTCAGAATGACAACGGTTGATTGTCATGTCTGTGGGTCTGACAACGTTGAACTCCTCGCTGTAGGAGAAGATTTTGAGTATCGCACGAGTCCTGATTCCTTTCTCACGGTTCGCTGTCAGGACTGTGGATTAGTTTATATGAAACATCGGCCTGACATGTGCGAACTCGATCGGATTTATCCTGTTGATTATCACGCCTTTAACTTTTCTTCTAAACAGTTTGGTTTTATTTATAAAGTTCGTCGCAGTCTAGAGGCAAAGCGCTTGTTGCGGGCCTGCAAAGGATTAGGCAATGACGCGAAAATTTTAGATGTGGGTTGCGGAGATGGCTTTCATCTCAATTTGCTGCGGGACTTTGGCAATAAAAGTTGGCAGGTCGAAGGCATTGATATGAGTGATCATGCGGTTCGGGCAGGGCGAGAGCAGGGCTTGACCATTCACCATGGCATTGTGCAGACCTGTGAATTAGAACAGGGAAGCTATGACCTTGCGTTAATGATTGCCACGATCGAGCATTTAGATGATCCCCTCACCGTCCTAAAATCGGTTAAGAAACTACTCAAACCCGGTGGCCGCGTCGTCATTGTCACCGATAACACCGACACGTTAGATTTCAAACTCTTTCATCAACGGCATTGGGGTGGCTATCATTTCCCGCGCCATTGGAGTTTGTTTAGCCCTGCCACTATGCGGCAACTGGCCGTGAATGTTGGGATGGAGGTGGCTGAATTATCTACGATCGTCAGTCCCGTGAATTGGGTTTATTCCATTCGTAATTTCTTAGATGACTGGGGCGCACCGACTTGGCTGGTCAATCGATTTAGTTTGAATTCTCCCGTTTCTCTCGCCATTTTTACCCTCTTTGACAACGTTCATCAGTGGCTGGGCCATGGTGCCTTGTTGCGAGTTGTTTTGCAAAATCCTGGATCGCCGCGATAGAAACTCAAGTATTTGATGCGTTCTATCTCAATTAGTCCTGTCTTATCACCATAATCCTAATACCCCTATGAACATTGCTAAAAACTCGATCGCACCTGTGGCCATCATTGGCGGTGGACCTGCGGGTCTAACTGCCGCTTGGTATCTGCATCGTCAAAAGATTCCCTTCATTTTGTACGAAGCTGGACCGAAGATTGCTGGACTGGCCTCCAGTTTCCACGACACCGATGGCTACACCTACGACTTTGGCGCGCATTTTATTAACAATCGACTGGCGGCAGCGGTGGGCATCGGCAGTCAATGTCGCGATGTCTTGTACTACGGCGAGAGTGTCTTGATTCATGGCAAAACCTATGGCTATCCCTTTGGACTGATGAAGTCCCCGCGCTATGTGGCTAGCGCCTTAGCTCGCCGCATCCTGCCCCCCAGTCGCCAAGAAATGCATCAAAATGCGGCGAACTGGTTCCGATCGAGCTACGGCGATCTCCTCGCCAATGAAGTTGCCATTCCCCTCTTAGAAGCCTGGTCCGGTGCCCCTGCGACAGAACTTGCCTCCGCCGTCGGGTCGAAAATGCAAAACACGATTCCTCAAACCCTGAAGCTGCGTATGGCGAGTCGGCTTTCTCGTCGGGCGGTTGGCTGTGGCTATAGCCATGAGATTCCCGAAAATCCCCATGTCTGGCATGTGTATCCCGAAGGCGGCGTGGGATTGCTCTGTCAAAAATTAGCGGAAGGCATTGAGCAACATATCAAGCTGGAATCGCCTGTTCAAAGAATCATTGTGCAAGATGGCCGCGTCGTCGGCGTGCGTTGCCAAGATGAAGAGCAACCTGTCTCTGCGGTGGTGAGTACGGCCCCGGCCAACATTTTATCGAGGCTTGTCGAAGGCACGGATATTCTAAAACCCCTCGGTCAGTTGCGCTATCGTCCGATGGTGTTCGTGAATCTGCGTTTAGAGGGACGTAATCTGCTGAAAGACACAGTAGTCTGGTTGCCAGAGGGACATTTCACGTCCTTTAGATTGACAGAGACGCCGATTTCAATGCCATGGTTAGCGCCCGAAGGCAAAACCCTTGTCACCGTTGATATTGGCTGTGAAAAGGGCGATCGGATTTGGTCGATGGATGATGACGCCTTGGGAGAGCTTTGTATTGAAGAACTTCAAGAAATCATCCCAGATATCAAAAAACGCTATCGCGGCTGTCGCGTTCTTCGGACCCCGATCGCCTACCCCGTCTATCTAAATGAATACGAAGAGGTTCGGGTGAAACTCGCGCAATCGATCGGCATTGATGGGCTTTATCCGATCGGTCGGAATGGCGAATTTTCCCACGCTCTAATGGAAGATGTCTATTGGAGAACTCAACATAAAATGCGTCAGGTCATCGACTACCGAAACGCAAGTCAATCCCGCCACCACAGATCATCCGCTCAATTTATGCATTGAGTCAATCCATTCAACCCACCCCATCCATTATGCGTTTGCTCCTAGGCGTAGAGAACCCGGCAATGGCAAAGGCCATTCAAGGGCCTTTACGAAGTCAGAACTATGTGGTGGATTGGGTCAGAGATGGGGAAGAAACCTGGCAACATCTTTCCCATCCGGATCTCTATTCTTTAGTGATTGTAGATTGGAAATTACCGCAGCTTTCTGGCTTAGAGCTATGCCTTAAACTCAGGCAAAAAGGCGACTTTACGCCTTTATTACTGTTGATGCCCAGTCACGATATGGACGATCGGATCATTGGGCTTGATAGCGGTGCCGATGATTGCCTCTCTGAGCCGTTTGGGTTAGAGGAGTTATTGGCCAGAATTCGCGCACTCTTGCGTCGTCCCAGAGCGATCAAGTCTCAAGTTTTACAAATTGACCATATTTCATTGGATTGTCATCGCTTAACCCTATCCGTCCCCAATCGCGACGCTCAGGTTTTGACCGCGAAGGAGTTTCAGCTTTTGGAATATCTGATGAGTTGTTCCAATCAAGTCTTAACCCACGATCAAATTTGCGACAGGCTTTGGGGACTCACCTACGAACCCATGAGTAATGTGATTGCCGCCAAGGTCCGATCGCTCCGCCGTAAATTTGAAATCATGGGCTGTCACAACTCGATCGAAACCATCCGGGGACTTGGGTATCGTTTCAATGTTAAGTAATCAAGCATCAATCTGGGGTTCTTCGAAGCCTCTAGCAGCCTGATGCTTGATGATATTGGAGGAACCACTGTTCTAAGTCTGAACGATTCTTAAAATCAAGGAGTGCTTCGCCCAGGGATTCAATCTGAAGTAACGATAATGCCTCAACTTGCGATCGTACAGACGTGGGGAGTTCTCCAATGCGCCGAGTGAGTAACTTCAGAACAATCGATCGTTCACCTTGTTCAATGCCTTGTTCAATGCCTTGTTCAATGCCTTGTTCCATCCAAGTTGTTGTGATTTGCATGATCTGCTCCTGTTCACTTGCTTCTAGTTTACCAATTTCTCCTCGAAAGACTTGTTCCTCAGAGGCATTTAATCGTAGATAGGTATCGACAAAGCCTGAAATAAGTCGGGTCCTAGCCGGATCCAGTTGTAGCGTTGCTAGCAATCGCAAACATTCAGCCTTAACCTTAGGCCGATCCTGAGGTGCAATCTTCATTTTCGCCATGAGAGCAGCGGCGATCGGGTTTTGGTGATGAAGATAGTCGCGCCAATGAAGGCGATTGAGTTGAATGGCTTCAAAGTTGAAGTCTAGAATGGTGCGCTGACCGAATGTAACGGTATAGCGATTCGGTTCACGACGAGCAGGCTTATCGAAGGAAAAAATAACGATCGGATAAATCCGCTGAAGGTACCGTTGATGCAGGATGGAAAAATAAAAGAAAATACGTCGAGCAAAATTGGCTTCTGTGGACGATTGAGCTTCGAGATGTATGAGAAAGGCCGCGACTTCTCCCAACTGTCGAACTTCGACCAGTAAATCAACGATCTTCTCCTCACCCGCCGTTAGATCCGTGAAATATTCCTGTTGTAAAAATCTGACTGAGGTTGGGTCGATCTGCGCTGCAAGGTCAGGGAGAAAAAGTTGCAGAAACTCCATGAAGAATGTGGAGAGCAGTTCTTTAAATAAGCGATCGTGATCCGTCATGGGAGTAAAACTGATCGTGTGGATAGTGATGAAAAAATCATAGCCGATCGCTGTTTGTTGTCTCATCAGTCCCAGTTGCAAATCTTAAATATTCAGGGCGATCGGCAATTGCTCAGGCTAGGTGTAGTAAGTTTGTTACTGATTTCTGCAAAGCACTTTTTATAATGCAGTCCCCATCCAATTCGAGATCCAATCGATTTCAGAAGCGATCGTTCAATCTCCAAGAGACCTTTCCCTGCCCGATTTGTCGAAAGGGTCAGGTGCAGAGCATGGTCATGATGGAAACCCTATCCTGTAGTTTTTGTCGCCATATTTTCAGCGCGGACCTGTCGCAACAAATTTTGCGCGTTGAAGATACCATTCCAAAATCGGCCTGGACTTGGCAAGGCGATCGTTGGACGTCTCGCAACTCTGGCAATGAAGATTTAACCCAATTGGTCTGGTTTACGAGTGCTTTTATGGTGGTGGTGCCAACCAGTCTAATGGGTCTATCGGCCTATATTTTCCCCCCGATCGGCGGTTTGCAATGGAATTCGTTTTCGGTCGTTTGGAGTGGTGTCACCTTTGGTTCCCATCTGCTGATCGCGACTTGGTTATTGGTGGAACATTACCAGCTTCCCGGTTATGTCGCCGCCAAAATCACCCTGCAGCGAATGATTGAACAATTCAAGACCCAGTTCTCAACGCCATCAAATTCTTAACGATCGCCCACTCGTTCCATATGCCGATCGCCAAACACCGCCTCTGCGTGAACATAATGTTTGAATTCCAGCAAATTTCCAAAGGGATCTTCCAAAAAAAACACGGAATGCTCCAGACTCGTCCCCACAAAACGCACTCGGGCCATTTCTCGGAACTTCAGATTCTGGGCTTGGGCACGATCGTACAAGGCTTGCCAATCTGAACGCTCTGGAAAAACCAACCCAAAATGGCGCGGATAAATGCTCGCCTGAAGTACCCCAGCCTCCTGACTCACATGGGCGACAAGCTGATGACCGCCTAGATTCAAAATCAGCGAATGCTTACTTTCACGTCCTGGATCGCAGCCTAAACCCTCGACATAAAACTGTTTAGTCTCTGGAAGATTGTCCACGGGAAAGGCAAGGTGGAAGATAATAGAAGACATAGGATTCGTCCTAAACGCTCTGTAAATTACCTAGCCACTTTAATCCATGCCGAATTTCCTACAGCAACCGTGGATACTGGCGATCGTCCTCAACACCGCCCTCCTCCTCCCCGCCTACCTCGCCCCCAAAAAACTCCTCACCCCTGAAGGTACCCTCCATGCCTGGGTTTTAGGCGTTTTGCTGTTTGGCTGTCTGGGGTGGCGAGGCTATGCTGTGATGATGGTGTATTTCCTCGTGGGTTCCGCTGTGACGCGCATTGGCATGGCCGAAAAAGAAGCCTTGGGCATTGCGGAAAAACGATCGGGCGCAAGGGGACCTGAAAATGTCTGGGGATCGGCACTGGTGGCTGCTATTTGTGCGATCGGCTTTTGGATGTTGAAGGTGTGGAACTACCGAGAATTGATGCAGTTTGGCAAGCTCCCCGAGTGGTCCCTAGCCCTACCGCCGCTGTTGCTGTTGGCCTACACCGCCAGTATCGCCACCAAGCTCTCTGATACCACCGCCAGCGAAGTCGGCAAAGCCTACGGTAAACGGACGTTTTTAATCACCACGTTGAAACCTGTGCCGCCTGGAACGGAAGGGGCGGTGAGTTTGGAAGGGACGATCGCGGGCATTCTAGCTTCAGCCTTAATTACGATCGTCGCCTGGGGTTTAGGCATGGTGCCCCACCAGTCCCCCGTGACCATTTTGATCTGCATCGTGGCCGCGTTTGTGGCGACCAATGTGGAAAGCGTCATTGGGGCGACGATTCAAGAAAAGTACGATTGGTTGACCAACGAACTCGTCAATGTCATGAATACGGCGGTGGGGGCAGGCGTTGCGATCGTTCTTGGGTTAATTTGGTTCAAGGTTGCTTAGATTTTGCCAAAATTTGCCAAAATTCAACTAGGTTTTGGGATTGTTTTTTTGCAACTGGTTTTTGCAACTGGTTTTGCATAAGTTCTTCCCCCAAGAACGATATCTTTTTTAAGCAGTAAAACATATTCATCAAAAATTTGACAGAGGATCCAGCTTCTCATGAACAACGCATCAACAGCAGGAATCAAAGCCGCAGGACTCAAAACAGGATTGAAGCGCTTCGGCCTTGTGGGGCTTGTGGGGCTGGGGCTGACGATCGCCGCACCTGCCATGGCTACCGAAGTCTATAAAATCGAGCTTAAAGAAACCGAACAACGCACGTCTAGCCTGTCTGGTGAGCGGTTAAAGAAAGTTCGGGGACAGTCTGAGTGGGCCGTACTGACGCTCAATGAACCCAATGTGGTCCAACTGAAACAGATGAGACGCCTTGCCAATAGTTACGGGATCAGTAAATGGTTTGAAAATTCCGTGACGACGATCGTGGCTTGCCCGATTAAGACTGGCGCTTGCCGCACCCTGACTGGAAATCGATTTGAAATTCCGAAAAATAAGACCGTGAAGGATTTTAGATTTGAGTTTCAGTTTGTAGAAGACAATGTGGAACAAGTCCGATCGGTCCAAGTCCCCAGCGATCGTCTGCCAGAGACCATCACGCCGAGTCGATCGCGTTCCAATGGCCGATAATCAAAGGTGCAGATCTACCCTATCAAACCCATGCAAAGCTCTGATTCTCAACAGATGCCGATCGCAGGTGGCATGACGATCGGCACCTTACGATCGGTTCATCACATCGCCCTCAATGTCAAAGACATGGCCGCGTCCTGTGAATTTTACGGGTCGGTTTTGGGGTTGCATCAGCTTCAGGGCGATGAAGTCCCGGCGACCTTGACGGCCTTAGTGGCGGCGGGGAAAGTGGCGAATTTTAAAACGCCCGATGGCATGATTTTGGATCTATTTAGTGAGCCGGAGTTAGGCCCACCCCATGCGGATCCCAAGCAGCAGTTCACCCGTGCCAATCATTTTGCCTTTGACATTCATCCCGAAGCCTTCGATCGGGCGGTGGATTGTTTGAATCAAAACCAGGTGCCGATCGATCATGGTCCAGTTTCTAGGCCGACGGGACGGGGAATTTATTTCTACGATCCTGATGGCTTTATGTTGGAGATTCGCTGCGATCGGATTGATGAGATCTATCACATCACTTCTGCATCAGATTGGTCCACAGCACAAACTCGTGGAACGCATCATGCGGCCAGCTTAGAGTCTGAAGGGTTTATTCACTGTTCAATAAAAGATCACATTCTCTGGGCTGCGAACACCCATTATGCAGGGGTCCAGGATTTACAACTCCTGGCGATCGATCCCCAAAAAATTAAGGCAACTTGGCGGTTTGATCCAGTAGCGGGAATCGGGATGTTTCCTCATATTTATGGTGAACTGAATCTGGATGCCGTGGTACGAAGTGGGCCACTGGTCACAGATCAATCTGGGAAATTTGTTTTCCCGTTCGAATGATTTTTAATTTCTAAGGAATTACCCAAGGCCAACATAGGTGACGATCGCATCAGATGTTGACCCAACGGTAGTTCAGAGCGCTTAACGGCACAGATTGCCTGTACGAATTAAGCGTTACGTCATTACGCTTCGTCTTCTTCAGGAGCATCTGTAGGATAGACAAAGCCCTTTGCACGGCCTGTCAGGACGGACTTCCCAAGGGAAAGTGCGCGTGCAGCTTGCAAATCTGCCTTACGAACCCAAGTGGCACGGCGCTGGTCGCGCTTTGCGTTGGAGGTTTTCTTTTTAGGACACGCCATGAGTGTTCCTTCAGTATTTGAAATTAGACAACCTTGTAATAGTAGCAGAGTTTTGCGATCGGATCGATCGCGGCGATCGACTAAAATTGAGCAATTGCTCCGGAGATGGTGATGTTACAGCTTTTAATCCTCAGTGCCACAACGCTCTACCAGACGATCGCCATCTGGCAAGAGAACCGCACAGCACCTCCAGGAGAACGCTTTGACATCGGCGGCTATGCCCTTCATCTCTATCAAAAAAATGACCTGAAAAACGCGGAATCTCCCACGATCGTCCTCGATCACAGCCTCGGTGGCGTCGAAGGCTATGCGATCGTGGATGCCCTAGCAACATTCGGGAATGTCTGTATCTACGATCGGGCAGGCTATGGCTGGAGTGACCAAAGCCCCAGAGCTAGGACCAGTGAAACCATTGTTGAAGAACTCGATCGGCTACTCACCCAAGCCGAGGTCAAAGCACCCTATATTCTGGTGGGGGATTCCTTCGGCAGCTACAACATGCGTCTCTATGCCCATCGTTTTCCAGAAAAAGTCGTGGGGTTAGTCCTGACCGATGGATTGCATGAAGGCGAAATGCTGCAATTGCCGATCGCGCTGAAAGGTTTAAAACTTTTATTTTTACTCGGGTTTTGGATGGCGATTTTTGGATCCAGTTTTGGGATTATTCGGCTATTGAGAGCGATCGGATTGTTTGAACTCATGAAGCCAGAACTGAAACAGATTGATGCCGATCGGTTGCAATGCATCACGCGATCGTTTTGTCGGCCTAAGCATTGGATTACGATGGCACGGGAAATTTGGAGTTTGGAGCAAAGTGGTCGGGAGGTCAGCGTCGCAAAAGATTTAGGAAATTTACCGATCGTTAGTATTAAATCCAATTCCTTCTTTAAACCTATGCTTTGGACAAGATTGATTCCGACCAAACAAGCCGATCGGGTGCGCGATCGGATTCATGAGCAATTGTTGAATTTGTCGAGCCGATCGAAGCAGATTCCAGCTAGTCAGAGTAGCCATTTTGTTTGGATTGATCAGCCGGAGGTCATGGTTGAAGCCGTCAAACAGGTTCGAGATTGGATGGATTTGAATATTGATTAGAGCGTCTCGGCGCAGGTCTCGATTTCAGAGGGTGACACTTGCAGCGTGGCAACAATTTGTTCTGTAGAAAGGCCCATACGGAGGAGATTGACGATCGCCGATCGCTGTCTCTGTTCAGCATCTTGTCGTTCTTGCTGCAACAGAGCCTCAGCCTGTTCTGCTCGTTGACGTTCCTGCGTTGCTTGAGCTTGAGCTTGTTCCGTCCGCTGTTGTTCCAGCCGCGCCCGTTCATCACCGATCAATAGCAAATTGCCCTCAGTGTCCCACCAGCGCAGCCATAGCTGAGCCTCTTGATTTTGATAAGAACCTTGCCAGAGTCCGAGTTCGACGCCCATGGTGGCGATCGTAAAATGGCCCCGATCGTTGGCCACTAGAGGCTGATAACGTCCTCCTATCAAGGAATACACCTCCAATTTCCCCGTTCGAATCTCGTAAATTCCATAGTAGGGAATTCGCATGATCTGTTCGTATACCCAAAATTTTCCCGGCTTCGAGATGCCATCTGTCGTACGGGCTAGGGGCGTTGTATCCCGTTCCTCGGCTCCATCCTGACTGGCAAATTCTAGAACGATCGTGGGTGCAACAAATTCACGCCATAGGACGTAGGAGCGGCGATACTGACCATCTAGCTTTGACGGGACATTGGGCACATAAAACCAATCCGGAGCTTCTGCGCCCTTTTCCGGTGGCTCGGTTTCGCGCCAGTAGATACCGCAGTCTTGACCGATCGCGTACTGTCCATCAGGATGGAGCTGCTGTAGGGTTGGACCGATCGAGTCTGTGAGTAAAATACTTTGCGGATGTTCTTGAAAATCTTTCACAAACGTACTATCCGACTCCGGCAGATGCATGTGGTCAGGAAATGGCGCAGGGCGTACTAGAGCCTCAAGACTTTGAGTCATGATCAAATCTCATCCGTCGCGTAGAGAAGTCTGTAGCGAAATCTGTCAGTTGCTTCAGTTGTTCATTGGGTTGAACCTTGGTGGCATCATAGTACAAAAACAAGAAAGCGGTTTGGGATGCTTGGCGTTATCGATCGCCCATCCCAAACCGCTTTTAAAATGTCACCTCACGTGATGGGTTGAAGGATTTGCACCTCCATTCCCTGCGAAATTAGGCACGAGTCGCGCGGCGCTTGCGAATCAAGGCTCCACCGACGACCGCCAACCCAGCAAGGGCCAATGGCTCAGGTGCTTTCCTGGAGTTACCCACCAAAGCCAAACCGTCATTTGCACATTCAGCCAGCAGGGTCGAGATATAGTTGCCTTCAAAGCCCTTAGGTTTCATGAAGGAGAAGCCAAAGGTCTGCGTACCGGATGCACCGAAGTGACCGAAGTTCAAGCCAAGGCTGCTCAATTGCGTGCTGTTCATCATTGAGATATCACCCACACGAGTTCCAGACTCGATCGAGTTCAAGATCACATGGGAACCCGATCGCATTCCATCAAAGTAAGCATCCGTGGTTTGCAAATCACCCCAATTGTTCAACTCAGTGGCAGAGGTTGTGGTGTAGCGAGGCAAGTAACCTGTGCGTTGGTCAAAGTTGCTGAAACCCTGGTTCAGAGCGGTAACGCTTTTTGCTTTGACGCCGCTGTAAACACCCATTTGGCTAACACCAGAGTCAGAGTTGAGAGTCTGGAATTTAATCCCGAACAATGAACTGCTGTCACTCGCGCCCTTCAAGCCTTTGGTCCCAAAGTTGAACAACATATCGCCGTAAGCAATGTTGTCTTTGCCACCATTCTGATCGAGGTTGGAGTTGATCGCCACGACCATCCGATCGCCTAAATCTTTGACCGCCAAGCTGTACATTTCAAAGGCATTACCCCCAATGCTGCGACCATATACGCCATTTTTGAACGAGCTATTAGCATAGTCCCAACCTTGATAATCTTCAGCCTTAGCAGCTCCAGCGGTAGCAGTAAGAGCAACGGTAGCAGCAACAGCGATTTGGCCCAGGCGACGAATGTTGAAAGTCATGATGAATGTCCAAAGTATAGAAGAGTGTAGTGAACGTGTAGAACTGCTCTTACTTACGGAGCTGATTTGTATTATTCGGCACGTTCTTTACTATAGATACTGAACTATCTTCGGGTTCGCCAAGAGCTAAGGTTGTGATTTATCTGAAGTTTATGGAGTCCGCAATCATTATAGGTAGTTCGTGAATTAATCCGGAATTTAAGCTTTGTCCTATGAATTGACATGGCTTTTAAAAACGCTAAAACCCGTTAATATACTGAGTTTTCACGATTAATTCCTAACAGGATGTCCTGAAAAATACTTACTTTAATGTAGACATTTCAGCATAGGCGGCGTAAACACCTTTGACGTTATACCAGTTCAGAAAAATTCGGGCCGCTTCTAGTGCAAGGCTGGGCTGACCCCGATCGATCAACCACTGCAAAAACGGAGCCATGGTTTTCTCATTCAACAATCCGCCGAGAGACAAAGTGCCCCAAAGAATTTTGTGGAGGATGGTCATTTGGATCATCATTTTGACATTCCAGGTGGGATGCTTCTGATAAAACAGCACTCCCATACGACCGCGTTGAATTTCCTGATCAATCAGTTTAGGGATTTGTGCCAGGGTGAAGGCGGGATGCCAATGGTAGCCGACGGCTTCGGGTGCTTTGATCAGCGTTAAACCCAAATTTTTCAAGCGAACCCCGAGTTCGAGATCTTCCCAGCCATACAGTTGAAAGCCTGTGTCGAACAGTCCTGCTTCAATCAGCCAATGCTTTGCGATCGCCACATTCCCCGTTGCAAAAAATGCGGCTGAATAATCAGTGATTTTATAGGGTTCGCTCGTGGGGTTTTCAAAGTTTGCCGTATTGACCACGCGACCATAGGTAAAGAACCGATCGCCCCCCGTATCCCATTTGCCCTGTTGCAGTTTTGCTTCATGGGCCGCGAGAAATCCCGGCAACACGACTAGGTCACTATCAATAAAAATAATAATGTCGCCCTGGGCTTGCTCCACACCCAGATTGCGCGCCGCAGATGGCCCTTTATGATCTTGACAAATCAACCGAACATGGGGAAACCCAGTTTCTCGCAACCATTCCACAGTGCCATCATTGGAGCCATCATCCACGACCACCACTTCATATTGTCCAGAATAATCCTGAGCCTCCAACGCGAGGAGACATTTTTCTAGAATGGGTTTGCGATCGTAGGTCGGAATGACAACGCTAAACATAAGTCAATGGATATAGTTAAACTTAGAGTGGGTTTAGGCTTCGACTCCGCTCAGCCTACAGACATTGCAGTATGAACAGATATCAAGAAGTGAACAGATGTCGAGGGCTGAGCGGAGCCGAAGCCCGATCGGACCTAAGGCTGAATGGAAACTTTAACCTGAAGATTTGTCAGATTTTTAACAGGTTTGCTATCGTCGAGGCGGATTTTGACCTCCACCACGCGAACATCCTGCTTATCCGACGGGTCAGAACTCGTGACGGCATTTTTGCGAACCTGTGCCCCAATGCGCTCAACTTTTCCAGAAATTTCACCCTGGAATGCATCACTCTTAATGGTGGCCCGATTGTTCACGCTAATTTTGGAAATCGAATTCTCATCGACTTCCGCCATCACATACATTTGCTCAGTAATGCCCAGATCCATAATGCCATTGGTTCCCACCGACTCATTGTCCTTGGCATAGGTTTTCAGCACCGTTGCAGGAATCGGCGACTTAACGATCGCCTTTTCCATTTCAATCTTTGCCCTTTCAAAATTCGACTGCGCCACCAGCACCTGCGCCTCCGCCTGTTTTATATCCGTAGGCCGCACTTCCGAGACACTCTTGAGTCGCTCACTTTCCCCGCCTACACGGGCGATCGCCCGTTGAACCGTCGCCTGCGCTGCGGCTAAACTCGCGGCCCGCTGCTGAACTCTTTTTTCAGCTTGACCAATTTGTTTAACGCCCTGTGCCAAGTCCTGCTTTCTAGCGGTGAAATCCAGTTCACGCTTTCGCCATTCCGCTTCAGAAACCGCGCCTTTATTAAAGAGTTCGGTGTACTTATTAAAGTCCCATTCTGCTTTTTTCAACTCAGCCTGCAACCGCACCGCATAGGCTTTTCCCTCCTCTAGCTTGATCTCAGCCTCTTGCAGATCCGCAAATGCCCGACGGACCTCGCCTTCAGCTTGTATTCCCGCCGCCTGTTCAGTTCCGATCGCCCCGCGCTGCGCCCCCACATCTCCAGCCTTCGCCCCAGCCCGTACCCCCTCCAACTTACTCTGCGCCTCAATCATCTGCGCCTCGGCTTGTTTCGCCGAAGCCAATAAAGATTGATAGCTATCCATCACCGCGATCGGCTGTCCCGGTTTCACCTGATCGCCCTCTTTCACCAGCAACCGCTCAATCCGCGAACTAAATCCTCCCGCAGGTGGCGCAATTTTAAACACCTCTCCCGCAGGCTCCAGTCGGCCCAATGCCCCGATCGCCCCCGCCTCTTCTTTTTTAGTCTCTTGTCCCGTCGTTTCAGTCGTCTGCGCCTTGGGACCCGACAGCATATTATTAGCAATGACAAATCCGCCGCCCGTCACCACCACCGCGATCGCCGAAACCGTCGCCACCAGTTTAGCGCCAGAAGAATTGAGCAAAGGATTCGTACTCACGTTGAAAAACTCCCCACAGATTCAATACAACAGACGCGATGCAGATGTGATCAAAATGCGATCGAAACTCTAAAACCCACTCAAAAACAGCGATCAAAACAAAACGCTCATCAAGCATTACGAATCATAACAACAAAGGCCACAATCCTGCCGGATCAAAATCGATCGAGAACAACTTCCCCTCGATCCGATCGGCCAGCCGCTTGTCAAGTCTTATTCGCGACCTTTAGCAAGTAGAAAATTAAGCTATGATGACTTGCAGAATTTTGGTCATAAACCCCGAATGGACAGCCACCAACTCGCCCGCTATATCGAAGAAACTGACGGCATCAGCAAGCCTTGGCTCCTCGTTCAACTCCGTCTCGCCAAACTTCAAGAAACCAAAGACACCCTTACTCCCGAAGCCTACGCCCACGCCCTTGAAGATATCCACAACGATTTAATGAACCTAGGGCAATGGTGGAAGGGTCAAGAAAAACAGGTCTTCAATCCATGATTCGCCGTCAGAAATCCAACCCGAAATCAATCCCCGAAATCAACCTCTTCTCGCCACAGTACTATTTCAATCGGGAGCTAAGCTGGCTCCAGTTCAACAGTCGCGTCCTCCATGAAGCCATGGACGATCGGACCCCATTGCTTGAAAAGCTGAAATTTCTCGCTATCTTCAGCTCCAACCTCGACGAATTTTTCATGGTGCGTATCGCCATCCTTAAGGAGCAACTCGAAGCCAACATCACAAAACTCAGTCCCGATGGCAAAACCGCCCAAGAGCAAGTCACCATTGTTCAAGAAGGGGTGCGGCCTCTCATTGCTAAGCAGCACCAGTATTTTGAACAAGTCCTCAAGCCTCAACTGGCCACCCAGGGCATTCACCTCCTGGATTACCTCGATCTCAGTCAGGAACAGCGTCTCTATCTCCATGACTACTTTGAAGAGCAGGTCTTCCCCGTCCTCACGCCCCTAGCCTTCGATCCAAGTCACCCCTTTCCCTACATTTCCAATCTCAGTTTGAGTCTCCTCGTTGTCGTTCGTGACCCTGAGACCCAAGAAGAAAACTACGCCCGAGTCAAAGTCCCTAAAGTCCTGCCCCGGTTCATCTCCCTTCCGATCGAAACCCAAAGCACCACGCCCAATTCTCCTCCGCCTAATTCCTCTTCCAGTCAAGACCCTCACCCCGACGGATATTCAGTCCCGGCGGTCTGGGCTGGGATTCCCCTAGAGCAAGTGATCGCCCACAACCTAGAAGGACTCTTCCCCGGCATGGAAATCCAGGAATACTACCCCTTCCGGATCACCCGAAACTCCGATCTCGATGTCGAAGAGGACGAAGCCGATGACCTGATGGAAGCGATCGAACAGGAACTGCGAAAACGTCGCGTTGGTGGATCCGTGGTTCGGATGGAAACCTATGCCACCTTGCCCGATGAGATCCGATCGCTTCTTATGGAGGAAATGGAAATCAGTCCCGATGAAGTGTACGAAGTCGAAGGACTCCTTAGCCTCCGCGACCTGATGTACTTCATGGAGCTAAATCTCCCCCACCTCAAGGATGTCCCTTGGAAAGGCGTCACCCATCCCCGTCTCCGCAAAGTTCTAGAAAATGATGTCGAAGACCTGCCCGAAGATAAAGAAGAAGATTTTTTTAGTGTTCTACGCAAGCAAGATCTACTCGTTCACCATCCCTACCACTCCTTCACCACCAGCGTCCAACGCTTCATTGAGGAAGCCGCCCACGACCCCGGCGTCCTCGCCATTAAAATGACGCTCTACCGGACCTCTGGAGACTCACCTATTGTTAAAGCTTTAATCAATGCCGCCGAAAATGGCAAACAGGTCGCCACCCTCGTCGAACTCAAAGCGCGCTTCGATGAAGAAAACAATATTCTCTGGGCCAAACGCCTCGAAGGCTCCGGCGTTCATGTCGTTTATGGACTCGCTGGACTGAAAACCCACACTAAAATCGTCCTGATCGTCCGCCGCGAAAACGGCAAAATCAAGCGCTACGTCCATGTCGGTACCGGAAACTACAACCCCAAAACCGCCAGACTCTACACCGACTTCGGCCTCTTTAGCGCCCGAGAAGATCTCGGCTGTGATGTTACAGAACTATTTAATTACCTGACCGGATACTCCCGACAAAAGGAATACCGACAACTTCTCGTTGCCCCTGTGAATCTTCGCGATCGGATGGCGGCCCTGATCGATCGCGAAGCCCAGCACCAAAAAAATGGAGGCCAAGGCCGTATTGTCGCCAAAATGAATGCTCTCGTGGATCCGATGCTCATTCGTAAACTTTATGAAGCCTCGATCGCAGGCGTCAAAATCGACCTGATTATTCGAGGCGTCTGCTGTCTGATTCCCGGACTCCCGAATGTCAGCGAAAACATTCAGGTGATCAGCATCATCGGACGGCTGTTAGAACATTCCCGCGTTTTCTACTTTAATAACAACGGCGACGAAGAAATTTTCATTGGTAGTGCCGACTGGATGACCCGCAACCTCGATCGTCGCGTCGAAGCCGTCACCCCCGTCCGCGATCCCGAACTCCTCAAAGACCTCCAAGAAACCCTCGGCATCATGCTTTCCGACAATCGCCAAGCCTGGGACCTCCATTCAGACGGCCACTACAGCCAACGAACCCCTGGCGACGGCCAAGAGCAACCCTCCCAAGCCATCTTCACCAGCAACGCACGCCCCACCGCCTAAGCTCACCCCATCACCCCATTTCTCCGACCTCAAATCTCTTACGCGATTCTACGGAAATTGAAAATAAATCCACATCTAGTGTTGACAAAATCTGAAAACCGCTATATCTAGTTGATAGGTTCTCTGTTCAGTTGTCTCAAATCTCAATGAATGTGCTAGCGATCGGACTGTAGCGAAGGTCCATGAGCTGCATTGATTGCTGAAAGCAGACAAGAGTCAAAACGCAAAAATCTAACGGATCCCGTGACAGCGTTTTAGCGTGGTTCAGAGAGGATAACAGATTCTCTAAGAAACAGCCGTAAAACAATCGAAATTAGTAAACCTCTGAAATGTGTGGTGTGACCTCTCATGGCAACTAAGTCCTCTAAAAAGAAAACTGAAAAAGCAGATGCGATCGAGGGTGTCTTACCCGATGACGTCGCTCTAGCGGGCGGTGACATCGAAGTCCTCAGCGACGACGAACTCACCCCCGAAGCCCTCGCCCGATCGGTTCCAAAACATGCCAGCGACTATCTAGGACTTTCTGACGACTCGGTTGGAATTTTTCTACGGGAAATGGCTCGCTATCCCCTGCTTAATCAGGCCGAAGAAATCGAACTCGCCCGCGAAATTGCCAAAGGCGGTGCGGTGGGTGAACGGGCTAAGCGTAAACTCGTCCGGGCTAATCTCCGTCTCGTTGTTTCGATCGCCAAAAAATACCTCAACCGAGGCGTGCCCTTCCTAGACTTAATCCAAGAAGGCTCCATGGGGCTGATGCGCGCGGCTGAAAAGTTTGACTATGAGCGCGGCTATAAATTCTCTACTTACGCTTACTGGTGGATCCGTCAAGGGATTACCCGTGCGATCGCCTCTCAGTCGCGTACTGTCAGACTTCCTGTCCACATGGTGGAAAAGCTGAACCAAGTTCGCAAAGTTCGCCAGACTCTTTCCCAAGAGTTTGGTCGTCGCCCGACGAAGCAAGAGCTAGCCGCTGCCCTAGATATGGATGAGGACAAGCTCGATCAAGTCCTGGATGTCAGTCAACGCACCCTGTCGCTCCATGCTTGGGTCGGCAAAGACGAAGATACGGAACTGATGCAGCTCATCGAAGACTCGGACAACATCGCCCCTAATGAAAACCTCGATCGTAAGCTACTCAGCGATCGGCTGAATTCGGTCCTTGATCACTTGAGCGATCGAGAACGGGAAATTATCCGCCTGCGCTACGGGCTAGAAGATGGTCAACACTATACCTTGACCGAAATCGGCAAAATCTACGACCTTTCCCGTGAACGGGTCCGCCAAATCCAAGCTAAAGCTATGCGAAAGCTGCGTCATCCTCGTCGTCAAGCTCTACTCAAAGATTGGGTCTAAAACATCTCTTTCGATATCGGAAAAAATATCCATCTTT
>JAAFJU010000086.1 GCA_013298165.1 Synechococcales cyanobacterium bin31.maxbin.ball.101
CGATCGTTCCATCATTGCTTTCAATCATGACCTCTTCACCGCTCACCGCCGCCTCAATGAGTTCTGGAAGACGCCGCTGAGCATCCTGTAGCGTCAGGGTTTGCATAGGACTACCCATAAAAGATTCTCTAATTATAACCCAAGCCCGTTGGCACAGCCTCCTGGAACGTGAATCGCCCCACCCAACGCCACCAGACAAACCCGCCCAGCCGATCGATGCAGCCTCCCGGAGCATCTCCTGATCATTAATCCCAAATCCTCTGAACCGGATAATCATCAAACTTGAGGTCTGTACTAATAATCGGCAGAGAATGATTAATCCCTTGTGCAATCAAAATTCGGTCAAACGGATCCCCATGGTGCAACGGCAAATGACGAATCTGAACCGTATCCGCAAAAGCGATCGGCAATATGAGAATGTCCGAAGCCTCGATCGCAGGTCCGATCGTCTCATACTCTTGTTGCAGCGATAACTTCCCGAGTTTTATCTTAATTGCAATCTCCCAAAGACTCACAATGCTAAGATAAACCAAATCTGCATCATCAATCGTGTCACGTAACCGGTCGGGAAGCCGAGGATTATTTTCAGTTAACCAAATGAACGTGTGAGTATCTAGTAGAAAACTGCTCATTCCATATATTCCTTGAAATCATCCAACGGCTCATCGAAGTCTTCTGCTAAAGGCAACACAAAAGTCCCTTGCAAAATACCCGATCGACGCTTTTTAATTGGAGTCTCCTCTTGCGGAGTCTCAGGTTGAGCGATGTTCTTAGACCGACCCTCGGTCATCGACGCTGAGTAGTTATTGATGAGATAGTTTGCATAATGAAAGAGTTCTTGTTTAAGAGACTCTGGCATTTGTGTAATCGTTTGAATAATCTCTGTTTCAGTTACCATAGGTTCGCCTGATCCCTTGAGAGGTCTGCCCCCATTATACCAACACCCTAAGAAGCTGCGATCTTCCTTGCAGTAGTTCCAAATTCAAAGTTCGATCGTCGCCATCTTGAGGCGCGCCGAATTCATTCCGGTGCGGTCCTCACCGCTTCGTATCCGTTACCCGCCAACTCAACTTCAAATTAATCCAAAAATTCCACAGCATCACCAGCGCGATCGCCAACAGCTTTGCCCCGATCGCCGGAATCACCGCAAACTTGCTCATCACCCCCACCAACGTCCCCTGCAACACAATTCCCACCAGACAAAGCACATTAAACTTCCAAAACCGCTTCAAGGCCGATCGTCGTCCCGGCTGCTGACCTGACCGATCGGCAAAAGTCCACCGATCGTTCCAAATGAAATTATTGATCACCGCCACCTCCGCCGACAGCACCGTCGCAGGCACAGGCGCAAGCAGCAAAATCGTCGTCAACATCCAAAACACCCCCATATCCACAAACACCCCACTAAATCCCACCGTCCCAAAGCGCAAAAACCGCCCCACCGGGAACCGTTCCTTCAGCTTCTCCAAGCGACCATCCGATCGCAATCGCACCAAATGCTGCAAATACTCCACATATTGCCGCCAAGTCACCTTACTCTCGCCGTCCTGGCGCTCCTGGAACACATAGCCCACCTCCGAAATCCGCCCCACCTCGCCCCGTCCCAAAATCTCCAATAGGATTTTGTAGCCCTGCGGGTTTAAGATCTGCTGCGCGATCGCCGATCGTTGCACCATAAAATACCCGCTCATCGGATCACTCACCCGACCCACCACATTCGGCGCAATCATCAACCCCAAGATCTGCGCCCCCCGAGACGTGAGACGACGAAACACACTCCACTCACTAATGCCCCCGCCCTCCACATGGCGACTCGCCACCGCCAAATCCGCCCCCGCCACCAGTTCAGCCAAAAGCTTTTCCAAGACCTCCGGCGGATGCTGAAGATCGCCATCGATCACCCCCAGCACCCGGCCACAGCTCACCTGCCACCCGCGAATCACAGCCGTAGACAACCCCCGCTCCTCCGTCCGCCGCATTACGCGCAACTGGGGATAATCAGGCAGCAGCGATCGGGCGATTTCCCAAGTCCCGTCTGGGCTGTTGTCATCCACAATGATCAACTCATAGTCTTCAGGGCAGATCCGATCGAGCAACCCCGTCAACTTCTGCACCAGCAGCCCCACATTGCCCGCCTCATTGTAGGTCGGCACCACCAGCGACAACAGCACCGCCGTCTCCCCCTCAGGCACCACCAGCGCACCCACAGGCACCGACAACAGGTCAGACAGCGTATCAGTAGCTAATGCAGGCACGGTCAAACCTCCCTAAAGCGATCGTCAGACGAACGATCGAACATGATTTTCAGCATATCGCGGAAACCATTGTAATCATTTCGGGTTACTTTACCCCCAAAATAAACTAATTCCGTAGAGATAGAGTGGAATCCCGAACACAATATTAAACGGGAACGTCACCGCCAATGCCGTCGAAATATATAAACTGGGATTCGCCTCCGGCACCGTCATTCGCATCGCCGCCGGAACCGCAATATAGGACGCACTCGCACATAGCACCGCAAACAGCAACGCATCGCCCTTCGACATCTGAATCAAATAGGCAATCGACGTGCCAATGCCCGCATTTAAAATCGGAATCAAAATCGCAAACGCAATCAAAAACACGCCAGTCTTCTGCAAATCCTTAATTCGCTTCGCCGCAATTAACCCCATGTCCAGCAAAAAGAACATCAACGCCCCATAAAACATATCCCCAATAAACGGCTTCACCTTCTCATAGCCATGTTCCCCACTCAGCATCCCCACCGCAATACTGCCAAACAACAAAAACACCGACCCATTCAAAAACGACTCCCGCAACACCTCCCCCCACTCAATTTTCTCCCCCTCTGCTCTTTCTGCCCCAAACACCTGCACCAACACCAAGCCCACAATGATCGCCGGAGACTCCATCAACGCCAACGCCGCCACCATATACCCGTCGTAGGCAATGCCAATTTGATCCAGCAGCGTACTCGCCGTAATAAACGTCACCGCACTAATGGCACCGTAAGTCGCCGCGATCGCCGCCGAATTGTAAGCATCCAACTTCGTGCGTAAAATGAAAAACGTATAGATCGGCACGGCACAGGACATAAATACCGACGCCCCGATCGCTAAAAACACCGCTTGATTGAGTCCACTATTGACCAACTCAACCCCACCCTTAAAGCCGATCGCAATCAACAAATACAGCGAAAAAAACTTAGGAATCGGCTGAGGAATCTCCAAATCCGACTTCGACAGCACCGCCAACATCCCCAGAAAAAAGAACAACACTGGAGGATTCAAAAAATTCGATGCCACCAAACTCAAATCCATTCCCAAACCTCACCCAGAACAGCTTCACAAAACAACACGATCGCGCCATCGCTTAGTGTGACATGCATTGGTCTCCCGCGATCGACCGACCTTGAGATTTTTTGCTATGATGAGGGCATAGGCTCTGATGCCTTAATTGGGGCTGTAGCTCAGTAGGATAGAGCGACCGCCTCCTAAGCGGTAGGCCATGGGTTCGATTCCCGTCAGTCCCGTACTAATAATAGTTTCATAACACCCATGCAAAATCTTCAACAGACTTGGGACAATAGTGCCTTCTATGCCCATAGCAATGACCCCAAGATCCGAACAACCGTCGAACAGATCAAACAGACGATCGCCACGATCGCGGACCAGTGTGATGCCTTCAATAAATTGATCGAAACGGCTGAAACCTTGCCCGATGATCAGTTTGCGCCAGTCATCGATCGGATTCGGGGGATTCATGACCAAACCAACCACCTGCACAACACCCTCAACAATCTCCAAACCTTCATTTCATCCATTCTCAGCGTCAATGCCCGCGATGCCCATGCCTCCGAATGGAAACCCACCCTTCAGCAACTCAGCGCCGAACTCGATCAAGCGACCAAAGCATTGGATGTCTTTCTAAAACGGGTTAGCGATCGGTTTATCGACCAACTCATTCTGGATCCCAAACTCACAGAACTCAGTTTCTTCCTAAACCACGAACGCAAACTGAAAGACCAACTGCTCAGCCTCCCCGCCGAAAAACTGATCACCGGACTGGCCGTGAGTGGACTCGAAAGCTGGGACAACCTCTACACAGAACTCGCAGGCAATCTCTCCTGCACCGTCAACGGCGAATCCATGGGCCTAGCCAAAGCCTTTAACCTACAAAGCTCCCCCGATCGCACTCTCCGCGCCGCCGCCTGGAACGCCACCCAAACCGCCTGGAAAACCCAATCCGAAACCGTAGCGAGCATTCTCAACGCCATCAACGGCTGGCGCATCGAAGAAACCAAACAGCGGGGGACACAGCGGGTACTGCATTACCTGGACAAAAGCTGCCACCAAAGCAACATCGATCGCTCAACCCTCAACGCCCTCATGGACAGCACCTATCAACGCCGATCGATCGGCCAACGGGCCTTAAAAGCCATGGGTAAGGTTCTAAACATCGAAGCCATGCATCCCTGGGATCTCCCTGCCCCCGCCCCCAGTTCAAATCCCACCAAGATGTCCTTTGAAGCCGCGATCGACTTGATTGCCAATGCCTTTCGACAACTGACCCCCGAGATGGGCGACTTTGCCGTGATGATGGCTCAAAAGGGCTGGATTGATGCAAAACCGACGGCAAACCGATCGACCGGAGCCTACTGCACAGGCTTTGCCGAACCTCGCGAACCCCGTATTTTCATGACCTTCGAGGGCAGCATGAACAATGTCCTAACCCTCGCCCACGAACTTGGCCATGCTTGGCACAACTGGGTCATGCGCGACCTTCCCCGTCACCAGACCTTCTACGCCATGACCCTCGCCGAAACCGCCAGCATCTTCGCCGAAACCCTCGTCCGCGACGCCCTCTTCCAGCAAGCCACGACCCCTGAAGAGAAACTAGCGATCGCCTGGGAAGAAGCCTCAGCGGCGGCTGTTTTTCTATTAAACATTCCGGCTCGATTTACCTTTGAAGAGAAGTTGGTGGAAAGTCGTCAACAGGGCTTTGTGATTGCCGATCGGTTAAAAACCATGATGGGGGAGAGTTGGCAGCATTGGTATGAGGACAGTTTGGCGAGCTATGACGAAATGTTTTGGGCCAGTAAGCTGCATTTTTCGATCGCAGATCTAGGGTTTTATAATTATCCCTATTTGTTTGGGTATTTATTTAGCTTGGGAATCTATGCCCAAAAAGAACGCTATGGTGCGGCGTTCAATGATTTGTATACAAACCTTTTGAGAGACACAGGCCGAATGACCGCAGAAGATCTAGTGCAAACCCATTTGAAGCAAGACATTCGGCAACCGGAGTTTTGGCAGGCGAGTTTGGCGATCGTCGATCGGGGAGTGAGTCGGTTGGAGGCATTGAGTTAGGGCCTAAGCCAGGAAGATTTTCGCCATTCCTAACTGGCAATTTTCCAAGCTTGTCGATGCCAGGTTAAGGCTTCTTGACTGGGATAGAAGTCTTTCTGTTCGGGTAACACAATTTGTTCGCCGTTGAAGTCTTGCATCGATCGGCTTTCTATTGCAGATTCTTCGGTTAAGCGATCGTGAGGTATTGTAATTCTGTATTGGTTATCAATCCCAAACCAGCCGCGATCGAATGCCCAATGGTGATTTTTACAGAGTGCTAAACCATTGGTATATCGATTGTCTCGGAATTTAGAGAAGGGCTTGATGTGTGCACCATCGACAATGTTCTGGCTATTGTAGCTGACGATCCGAACATGACAAAATGCACAGCGATGATCGTATAACGAGATTAAATTCTTCCGGAAAGCGGCATCTCTTACGGCATGTTCTAGATCATCAACTTGGTCAGTCGTATAAATCGCTCCGCCCTTCTCCTTCAATTTAAATTGTAATTGCTCAAACTCATGAACCTGAAGTAGGCTACGAATCTGATCGATTTTATCAGGGAACCAAGTGTCCAAAAGTTTTGATATCAGAGCGTTTCGTGAAATTGGACTCAGGAGTAACTCAAATAGCTCTTCGTCAAAGTAGCCATATAAAATATTATCCCGAAGTTTGTTGAGTTTATTCAGTGGTCCTCCTGAAGCCAAGACTTCTTCATGTCCCGGCTTTGGCGTGAGATGCCAGAATGAATCGCTTTTCTTACTCATGTGGTAGAAAGGCTGGGCAATATCGGCTTGATAGTAAGTGGAACTCAGTTTTGTTCGATACTTAATAAAAATAGCAATCAATTCTGGAGAAAGAGGAAACTCATTTTTCAGGACTAAACCCTGCTCGATCGTTTCAATTAAAGAAAGCAGTAGCAACGGCTGATAGGGTGCTTTAATGCCACCTGGACCTGGACTAACTCTCAGTTTCTGAATTTGGTTAAGGTAGTAATCTAGGTCTTTCCGCATCGCTGCCATTCCTCTAACAGTTGATGATAGTTTTCAATTTTATGGCTAAACCATTTCTGAATTAAGATGGTTGTCAGGGCTTCACGATCGCGATCGTTCGTCAGCAGTTCAAATAAAGCATCATCAATCTGAGCATACTTAATCGCTTTACTGACTTCTTCAAAGGTCTTGAGCTTGATCTTCGAGGTGAGAATCTTTCTAAATCCTGGATTGGCGACGTGATGCCAAAACTCATCTCCGCGCAGATGGAAGAAGGGTCTTGAGATATCTGGGTTATGTTGCTCTGAGCCAAGGTATCGCCAAACCTCCCCAAACGTCCTGATTAATTTCTGAGATAATTTTATTCGATTTTGGGTAATTTCGCCGGACTGGATTAAATGAATGATCGACAAAACTAAAATAGGTTTGTGCGGTGCGATACCGTGAGAACGATCGACTCGTAATCGTGAAAACTTAATTGAGTAGTAATGCAGTAACGTTACATTACTGGAAACCACTTTTACATCATCACTACGCTTGACTATAGACACAATGACACTCTACAGTTTCAAGGATGTAGTCCTTATTGACTACGGATACCCTAAAAATTAGCGCGACCGACCAGAGAGTCGAGCCTCTGACCGATCGCTGAACCCCCAAGCTGTACAAGCCAGCTCGGTTGCCTGGGCTGTATTCTAACACCCGTGCCACCCTGTTTTGCCATGCAAGTAAACGGGGTGGCTAGTTTTTGGGGTTTCTTACAAACCCTTCAAACAGGAAATCTCAAATGACTCGCAAAACAAAATACGTCAAACTGCAACTCAGCGGTGACGCTGATGCGGTCCAAGCTGCGATCGGATTGCTCAATGCGCTTAACTTCATCAATGGAAGTATTTGGAGCAATGCAATCAGGAAACGAGGAGAAGCCTCGATCGCCCGTGTTGCTTCACGATCGATTGAAGTACCAAACGATCGGATAGACGATTCGACACACAATTAGGAATAAATCAGATGGGCGATCAGATCTTAAATCCATCGATCGCCCACCACTCAACTCAAGGAAATGCTCAGCACTATCCTTGTCAAGCGCTACTCAGACTGTGCTTGGAGTTTTTGAAGTTGAGGGATCGTCAGTCCGGTAAAGCGGGCGATCGTTTCTAAAGGGAGATTATCATTCAGCATATTGAGAGCGATCGAAATCGCCTTTTCTTCCTGTCCTTCAATCTTACCTTCGACCTTACCCCGATCGTACCCAATCCGTTCACCAGTTGTAATGTATGGCATCTTGCGATCCTCCTGCGACGATTATCGGATTTACCGAGATTCGACTTGGAGCTGTTGGAGTTGAAGCATTGACAGTCCTGTGGCTTGAGCAATGACATCGATCGAAATTCCTTGCTTTAGAAGATTAAGCGCGATCGCTTGTCGCTCCTCAACCTTGCCTTCGACCTTGCCTTCGACCTTGCCTTCGACCTTACCCCGATCGTACCCAATCCGTTCACCAGTTGTAATGTATGGCATCTTGCGATCCTCCTCATAGGTTTTTAGCTCTTGCCAAAACTCATTCGCTAAAGGTTTCGGCAGGGTTAGAATCCAATCAATAAATCGGTAAACATTTAGGATGTCTGTCTTAATCGAGAAATTCAATAGGGCGCGTCCAGTCGATTTCATGAGCAACGATCGGAAAGAAAAACTCCATTCCTTCCCGATAATACTGACGAAACATCACCTTCCAAGGGGCGTCCTGTTCATCGGGTTGCGTCTGCTTTGTCATACCATGCCCTCCGCTCAAGCTCCTGCCAAGATCTGAGTCAGGGCTTCAGAGACGGTGTTATAAACACATTTAAAACCCGTAGAAAGCGATCGGGTGGGCAGAACTTTTTGGCCTTCCAGCACCAGCTTCGCCCCCTCTCCCAGCAACCCCTCCAACACAAACCCCGGCACCGGAACCCAGGACGGACGAGCTAAGGCTTTGCCCATGGCATTGGAAAAATCATTCATCGTGACGGGGTTGGGAGCCGTGGCATTGTAGACCCCTTCAAAGGTGGATTGCGTCAGGGCTTGCATCAGGAGCGCCACAACATCGTCCCGGTGAATCCAGGAAAACCATTGTTTACCAGTCCCGATCGGACCCCCAGCGAACATCTTGAACGGCGCTAACATCTTGCCCACAGCACCGCCCATCCCCAGCACAATCCCAAACCGAACGATCGCCAACCGCACCCCGGATGCCTGCACCGCATTAGCCGCCGCTTCCCAATTTTTACAAATCTCTGCCAGGTAATCATCCCCCGGCGCACTGCTTTCATCAAAGGTCGCCGTCTCACTCGTGCCATAAAAGCCGATCGCCGAAGTACTGACCAATACCTTGGGTTTTTCTGGTGCAGCGGCGATCGCCTCCACGAGTTTTTCAGTGGTGATGACGCGGCTGTCCATGAGGAGTTTTTTGCGATCGGGGGTCCAGCGGGATTCGGAGATGGGTTCGCCTGCGAGATTGACCACGCCATCACAGCCTGAAATGCAAGCTTGCCAGTCACCAGAGGTCATGGGGTCGTAGGAGACGATCGTCACATTGGGATAGACCTCAGTGGGGAACTGCTGACGGGCACGATCGGGATTGCGCGTCAGCAACACCGTCAGATGACCACCCGCCTCCAACTGCTCCACCAATCGACTCCCCACAAACCCTGTTCCACCCGTGACTGCAACTTTCATAGCTTTTTCTTAAAATTACGCGATATGTTCCGTCTTTCATTTTAGGGTAAAGGGACGGTGGGAAATTTTGGATTTTGGATTTTGGATTTTGGAGGCGGGCTGGGTGGAGTGGTTCTTTGAGACGGTGATGGGGAAGGTGTCGATCGCAGCTTTGTGGTTGGCGATCGTGGGTTTGGCAGCGGTGGTGGCCGATCGGTTTGCGCCTCCGGGTTCGGAGTGGGTGCGCAAGGTGGTTCATATTGGGACGGGGAATATTATTTTGCTGGCTTGGGCTTTGGAGATTCCGGGGTGGATTGGGGTGAGTGCGGGGGTGTTTTTTGCGGGCGTGACGCTGTTGTCGAATTGGTTTCAGTTGTTGCCTCGGATTGATAATGTGGGGCGGAAGAGTTTTGGGACGTTTTTTTATGCGGTCAGTATTGCAGTTTTGGTCGGCTGGTTTTGGGGTATTGGGCGACCGGAGTTTGGGGTGTTGGGGATTTTGGTGATGACTTGGGGGGATGGATTGGCGGGGGTGATTGGGAAACGGTTTGGGAAACATCCCTATGTGTTGTGGGATATGAAAAAAAGTTGGGAAGGGACGATTACGATGGCGATCGTCAGTACGATCGTTTGTTTGTTGGTGTTAAGAACTTCAATCGAGTTTCCGCGTTCTATGGTAATTGCGTTGGTCGTTGGGATTTGTTCAGCGTTTCTGGAGGCGTTTTCTAAATTTGGGATTGATAATCTGACGGTTCCAATCGCAGCGGCAGCGATCGCCTATGGATTATGCCAAATCAGTTAGTCATTGCTATGGACCCGATCCCCCTAACCCCCTTGAAAAGGGGGGACCAGAATCAGAACTTATTCATTCAAAATCTTTCAACTTTACTCAAAGTCCCCCTTTTTAAGGGGGATTTAGGGGGATCGGGATGTGTTGCGCTAAAGATTAGTTCGCTTGAAACGGCGTTTCACGATTGAGTTGTAGGATTTGTTTTTTCTCATCTGCTTTGGCATTACAGGCGATCGTCAATTCAGTAATAATTCGATCGCAAATCACCTCAGGCGAATCCTCTGCCCCAATTTCAATGTGCAAATCCGCTTGAGCATAGAGGGACGATCGCGCTTCTATCAAGGTCTGAAGTTTGGTCTGTAAATCTTCCTCCCCCGACTGCAAAATTGGACGGGTTTTATCGAGCGACAACCGATCGCACAGCAGCAACACAGGTACATCCAACCAAACAATCACCCCCGTCCGCAAATGCGCCCAGTTTTCTGGCACGGTGACAATGCCACCGCCCGTCGAAATAAGTTTGCGACCATAGCTCGACAGTTCGCTCAACACCTGCGTCTCCACCTGCCGAAACCCCACTTCTCCCATGGTTGCAAAAATCTCTGTCACCGACTGTTGCGTGATGGTTTCAATCAAACCATCGGTATCAAAAAACTGATAGCCCAAACGATCGGAGAGAAGTTTTCCGATCGTCGTTTTGCCCGATCCCATCATGCCGATGAGGTAGAGGCTAGTGCCTTGGAGATTGGTGATGAGATTAGAAGTAGACATGATGACGGGTTTATAGATAGTTAGGGGTAGTCGGGCTTCGGCTCCGCTCAGCCCTCGATGGTTGATGTGGGTCAGGCTAGTCCTTACGGACGCAAGCTACGACTTCGCTCAGCCCTCGATCGTCGTGAATATCAGTCGGACTTCGACTTCGCTCAGCCCTCGATGGTTGATGTGGGTCAATGTGCGTCGGGCTTCGACTCCGCTCAGCCCTCGATCGTCGTGAACTGAAACAAGATCATGCTCATATCTCTGGACCAAGATCGCGGGCTGAGCGGAGCCGTTCGCATCGCGTTGCGTCAGCAAAGCCCATCTCTGAACCAAGATCGCGGGCTGAGCGGAGTCGAAGCCCATCTCCAAGCACTAGTCATCCTCCAAATTACGCATTGGCGGCGTAATCACCCGAAAAGGCGCGTCGATATCTGGAGGCTTGGGAATCGTCTTGGGCTGGCTCATTTCCTCTTTTTCATCCTCGTTCCAGTCCTCATCATCCCAGACTTCTGAATCTGGGAGTCCCGGCTTAGCTTTTCGGGTGCGACGAGCGATCGTCATCATCAACACAAACGTCATGCTCAGACCAAGGCCCAAGCCTAAAGCACCCACCAGCCACAGCGCCAACGGCAACGGCGGAAAGGCGACTCCGAAGAGGACGATCGGCACCACAGGCTCCAGGTTTTGCCCAAGGAAGACCAGGAGCAACAGCAGCGCAAACAATAAAAAGGGAATGGCGATCGGCATCCGACAACACTATCCAAAAGATCTCCTGTTATTTTGCCACCTTGCTGGTCCGATCGGCATCCACAATTTGGATTCAGTTAGATTCAGGCGGTACAATTTTTGCGGGTAATTTTTGGAGTGCGGATCGATCAAGGCGATGACAACCAGCGCGATACAGCGGAAAATCAAGATTCTGGCAGTGGGCAAAGTGAAACATCCCTGGATCCAAGCGGGCATTCAGGAATATGTCAAACGCATCCCCGGACTCACCGTCCAAGAACTCAAAGACTCCAACCGTCGCACTGAATATTCAGAAATCCTGCCCCACCTCAAAACCCACGATCGGCTGATCGTCTTAACCGAACGCGGCCATACGAAAACCTCCGAAGACTTCGCCGATTTTTTGTCTCAAGAAACCCTGAACCATTCCTTAGTCTTCGTGATCGGCTCATCGGACGGCATCACCCCAGAACTCGAACGATCGGCCCACGTTCGGCTAGCCCTTTCGCCCATGACCTTTACCCATGATGTAGCACGGCTGTTGCTAGTGGAACAGCTCTATCGAGGAATTTCGATCGTAACCAACGGCAACTATCACAAATGAGAATTGAGGGCTGGGGGCGGTTCGAGAACAGAATTGGGGAAATTCTGCATAGTTTGCATAAAGACCCGTATGAGGAACGAATAGGTTGGCAAGAGTCGAGCATTGCGCCGCTTTTGACCGATCGCTTTTGGCCGATCGCTTTTGACTTAGCCCCTATCATCACGCATCTAGGAAATCTGCCATGTTGACCCAATCGAATTCTCAAGCCCCTACCCTCGTTACGCCTTCTGTTCTCGACAACCGCAGCCTGAGCCTTGATACACCTCCGGTATTCACAAGTTCCTCGACGATCGTTAGCGCATTAACGCCACCTGTTAACAATGTCGGGGGACGGACCATCAGTAGTGCGACGAACCTTGGAGTGATTTCAGGCATTCAGTCCGTTCAAGATGTCATCGGTGTCAATAGCACAAATCCCAATAGCTACTATCGCTTCACCGTCAATAGCCTGAGCAATATCAATCTCACCCTGACCCATTTGACAGGAGATGCGGATCTCGCATTAACGGACGCCTCCGGGACGATCATTCGACAGCCTTCCATCCTGCCGGGATATACCCAAGATGAATCCATTAGCTTTGCCAATATCAATGCAGGTGAATACTACATTCGGGTCAATCAATACAGTGGCGATACGACCTTTACCCTCAATTTGGCCGTCGATCGCGCAGGCGTCTTCCCGGATAATGCAAGTCCCCTTTTAGCGAATGAATATGAATTAAATAATGTCTGGGGCACAGTCACTCAGACCCACAGCCTAAACAATAACAACACCTCAGATACCTACCATTTTGATAATCCCTTCGTCAGTGGTAACTACAGTCTCAGCTTGAGTGGATTAACCTCCGACGTCGATATCCGTGTGGTCCGAGATGCCAATCGCAATGGCATTGTCGATATGGGCGATGTCCTGAGTAACTCCATTCGACTTGGAACCGATAGTGAGTCGATCGACCTTCAGGGGCTAGGAAGCGGCGGTTACTTCGTCCAAGTGTATCAAGGGAGTCCCGGTAGCAGCACGAACTACACCCTCACCCTTAACAATCAACCCGGTACCGGACTTGCGACAGAACCTGACGATACGATCGACCAAGCCTATAACGTCAAGACTCTAAATGGCAGCCGACACTTTAATGGATCATTGAGTGGACGAACCAATCCAGAGGGTCGGGGAGATAGCCAGGATTTCTACCGATTTGAGTTGGGGACGACTAGTGATTTTTCCCTCTCTTTAACCGGGATGACGAGTAATGCCAATGTAGAAGTGATTCGAGATGCCAATCAAAATGGCAGAATTGATGATGGCGAAGTCATCGCTCTCTCTACCAGTTCTGGAATCAATCCAGAATCCATCTTGATGCAGGGCTTGGGATCTGGGAAATACATTGTCAGAGTCTATCAAGATCCCAATACCACTCCAGCGGATACAAACTATAGTTTGACCTTGCAAGCCTCTCCAGGACTCGGACTCCCTGGATTACCAGGCTCCACGAGCGAAATTAAAACACTCAACGGCGTTCGTGAATTTGGTGGCGCAATTAGCAGTCGTCGTCCGACTGATTTGTACTTCTTTGACTTGACGACGAGAAGTGATTTTAAATTAGATCTGACGGGGTTGAGAGGTGATCTGGATGTACGAGTCTATGCCGATTCCAATCGGAACGGCGTGATTGATGCAGGTGAATCCATGATTGGTTCATCGCTCCGATCGGGTTCCCTATCTGAATCCATCAATTTACAAGCCCTGCAATCTGGACGCTACATTGTCAAAATCTCTCAAGGCACCAGCACCCTCGACTTCTCCAATTATGTGCTGAGACTTGAAGCCAATCCCACAGTCAGCAACTTTGGCAGTGACGACAATAGCCTCCGTCAAGCCGTGAGCTTTGGTTCTTTAACCAATTCATCGAGAAGCCGCAGTGTGAATGATTTCGTTGGGACGACTGATACTCAAGACTTTTACCGCTTTACCGTGGGAGAACGGGGTACGCTCAGTGTGAATCTTGCTCGCTTAAGCGCCGATGCGGATCTTCAACTTCTGTCCAGTGATGGAACGGTCTTGAGCCGATCGGTCAATCCTGGAACAGCTTCAGAGTCTATCTCTCGGGAGTTGGTGGCTGGCGAATACTTTGTGCGGGTCTATCAAGGAGCCTCCAATAGCAACACCAACTACAACCTAGATCTAGACTTCCAAACCGCTTCTAGATAGGTGTGACCCGCCATTTGACCAAACGGCCGAGCGATTAAAATCGCGTCTACACAAACAAAGTCCGCCGTTGCGGACTAAGACTCTGTTCTTAACCCAGTTCGCTGGGTTTTGTTTTGTTTAGGGGTTGTTTGTGAACTGCGACTTTGCTCAGCCCACTAAATCCTGAGTTGAGGACTGAGCGGAGTCGAAGTCCGGTTGGAATCGCATTTGTTGGCAAATCCTTAACTGCCGATCGTCATCAGCTTAAAGAGTAGCCCGATCGGCGCGGGAACCATTTCTCGGGCATCTAAAATTTGAACCCCCAACAAATACAAAATCCCTAAAACCAGGGAAATCGCACCTGTGACGATCGCGGTGAGTTTTGGACGTTCCATGGGGGTTGACTCCGGTAAATCTAAACCTGAGTGTATCGCATTTGGGCTTGGCTTTGGGGCGTAGCGGGGAGGGCTTGAGATTTGGCTTTGATGATCGCAACTTGGCTGAGGGGCAAGGTCAGGGTAAAAATGGTACCCGATGGGTTTGGCGCGGTTTGACTCGTGCAAATGAGGGTCCCGTGATGGCGTTCCGTGATCACTTGGTGGGCGATCGCCAGTCCTAATCCAGTGCCTTGGCCCACAGCCTTCGTGGTAAAGAATGGATCAAAAATTCGCTCTTGAATCGAAGCTGGAATGCCCGTGCCATTATCCGAGATTTGGATTTGAATCCGATCGTCTTCAAGTAGCTTCGTCGAGATTTCTAAAGTCGGGGGATTATGCTTAAAGTGATCGCCTGAGCAATCATTGATGGCATCGATCGCATTCCCGATCAGCGCCATAAAGACTTGATTGAGCTGTCCGGCATAGCATTCAATGGGCGGCAGATTAGAAAACAGCTTTTTCACCGTCACCTCAGAGCGCCGATCGGTCGTGAGAAAGCGATGCCGCATCAAAGCAATGGTGCTTTCTAGACCTTCATGAAGATCAACCGTCTTCAGGGCCGCCTCATCCATCCGGGCAAAGTTTCTCAGCAGCAAGACAATTTCGCGAATGCGATGGGTACCGTTGCCCATGGATTCCATGATGAGAGGCAGGTCCGCTTTGATAAATTCTAGGTCGATGTCTTCAGAAAAGTCTACGATCGGTATATGGCGATCGGGAAAATGATTGGCTGGAAATTGTTTTTCATAGAGGGCGAGCAACTCTAGCAAAGACTTCACGTAGTCTTGAGCAGGTTTTAGATTGCCATGGATAAAGTTGGCTGGATTATTAATTTCATGGGCAATGCCCCCGACAAGCTGGCTGAGACTGGACATTTTCTCATTTTGAATCATCCGAGATTGGGTTTCTTTAAGCTGAGCGAGGGCCGTTGAAAGTTCGGTGCTTTTCAGATGCAGGTCTCGCTGCACAATTTCTCTACGCCGCACTTCAATAGTAATGAGTGCCAAAACCGTCATCAATCCCGCCCAAGGCACAATAGACGACCAAAACGAGTTTCGAATGGTGGTTAGCCAAAGCTGATATTCCGGAATCCACAGCACAAAATTCCAAGGCGCATTCTGCAAGTTATGGTGAATGACGCGATAGCCGCCGATCGACTGCATTTCACCACTCTTGCCCTGCAGAATGGTTTCTAAATGAGGTTGAAGTGCGGGAGGAAGGGCGGTAGAAGCTGCGATCGGCGTGCGATTGGGGTCTTTATTAAAACGAGGATCGAGTAACAGATGACGATCGTGACCGACCACAAAGATCTTGGCCCCGTCGTAGACTTCGCCTTCAACCGTATCGAGCAGATTCTCTAACAGCAGATCCATTCCGACAACGCCCAAAAACTGATCGCCCCGATAAACAGGCGTCGCCCGCGAAATGCTCATTTGGCCAAAAACGCTAGGAGCCGATCGGGTCCAATAGGGCGATCGCATTAAATTAGTACCGGGAGTCCCAAGCTGAAAAAACCTTTCATTGAGAAGGGCAGGTTCGTGTTTTTCAGCCCACTGTTCTGGGGCAAACTGGGCAGATTTCTCAGGGGCAATGTAGTACGATCGCCATGCATCTGGAACCGTCTTAAGACTGGTTTTGAGAATGTGGTCTTGATGCTCGATGGATTCTTTAGATTGTTGCCCCGTCGCCTGATATTTAGATTGCAGATTCATTTCAGATTGTAGTGAATCTACTGAGATCACAACTCGACGCAGACGTTCATCAAGCCTCATGGACCGCTGCTCTAAGCTAGCTTGCAATAAGGCTAAATCCTTCAAATAGAGCGATCGCAACTGTAAAAAGCACAGTCCACCGGAGACGGCAAAAATTAATGAAAACACGCCAAACGTGCGTCGAGAAAAAATATCTTTCATGAAAAACACCAAATCTATTTAGAGCACGGATTAAACTTTTTGAAACTCACTCAATAAAGCTAAATTATTTTAGGTTGATTACTAAAAATTGAAGGTGCAATTTTTAAAATTAAGAATTTGCACTATTATGAATGTCATGATTCAGGACTGATTAGTCCTTAGTCAAAGGCTCTTTACTGTTCTATTTAACCCATTTCCAACCTGAAATAAAACCTGTATTTCACGGATTTCGCGACGAAATTCGCTAAAGATCATCGAATTTCTGCATATCGTCATCCCTATAAAATCGTGCCAAACCCCGTAAATCTTGCTATTCTGCTGTCTGGATACTGTATGTCTACCCCTCGATCCCATGGATAGTGCCTCCGAATTTCAGCCCATGCCCACCGAAGACGATACCCCGATCGTCATCCAAACCCAGAACCTCAGCAAGACGTACCGCACGGGATTTTGGCTAGTGCAGCGAGTCCGATCGCTTTCGGCCTTGGACTTAACGGTGTACCAAGGCGAGACCTTTGGGCTGCTGGGTCAAAATGGCGCGGGCAAGACGACGTTACTGAAAACGCTGCTGGGAATTGTCCGGCCTAGTAAGGGCAAGGCGACGCTGTTGGGTAAGCCTTTGGGCGATCGGAAGGTGAAGGGCCGCATTGGCTACTTGCCAGAGAATCCTTACTTTTATGACTACTTGACAGGTTGGGAAATTTTAGAGTTTACAGGCGGGCTATTTCAGCTTCCGGCGAGGGTGCAGAAAGCGAGAATTCCCGAACTTTTGGATCTCGTTGGATTGTCCGTTAAGGATGCGAAGAAAAAGCAATTACGTCGCTATTCAAAAGGTATGTTGCAGCGCATTGGGATGGCTCAGGCGTTGATGAATGATCCAGAGTTGGTGTTTTTAGATGAGCCGATGTCGGGCTTAGATCCCTTGGGTCGGTTTCAAATGCGTGAGATTATTCAATCGTTAAAACGTCAGGGAAAGACGATCTTTTTTAACAGTCACGTGCTGTCAGATGTGGAAAAGATTTGCGATCGGGTGGCAATTTTAGACAAAGGTGAAATGATCTGCGCAGGTTCATTGACGGAATTGTTGGGCGATGTCCGATCGTACATTGTCAAAGTCAAAGGCGGAAACCCCGAGATTTTACAGCAGCGCCTAGCGAATTTGCACTTTCAAGATGGCCTTTGGGTGGGAGTGTTGAAGGGTGAACCGCAGGACTTTATGGCGAGTTTGCGATTGATTCAGGCGCAGTTAATTTCGATTAACTTAGCGAGACCGAGTTTGGAAGAGTTTTTTGTGAAACAGTTGAGCGATCGGGGTGTTGGGTAATCTCATACCAAACCAATTGGTCATTGCTACATATCCTAGCCCCCTAACCCCCAATTCTGGGGGGACCGGAGAATTGAGCCTAACTCTGGCTCCCCCAGAATTGGGGGCTGGGGGGCGGTTCGCCAGGATGTGTTGGATTGATTATTAGATTTGGTATTAATCGCTAAAAGATCGGTGCTTCGATCAAATCATTAAATTGCGTTTGGCGGAGTCGATCGAGTTCCACCATGCGCCGATCTTCCGCTTGAATGCGTTGTTGATAATGTTGTCCGAGTTCTGGATTGGCGACAATATCGGTACTTTTCCAAAGATCGAGCAAATGACGACGACGTTTTTCACAGACCACGCGCTCTAAGGTAGCCGTAGCCGATCGCACCACCAACGCCGCCCGTTCAATGTCAGCACTCGTCTTTTCATCGAGTTCTAAAAAGCGGCAAACTTGAGACATTTCCGGCGGAAACTCAGCACTCCGATCGCGCAAAATCGACAGCAAATCTGGCGCATCTGCGGATTCAAATTCCAAATGGGTGGGATATTGCTTTTGCACCTCCAAAGCCAAATACCAAAGATAGCGCTGCTGCGGTTGCGTGAAGGTCAAGTCATGCTCGTCCAGCGCATCCAGAATGGTTTCGCGGTGCTGTGGGGCGTGGAGATAAATGCGTAAAAGCTGCTCTTCGCAGGTGTCTACTAGAGTTCGATCGCCCGGAGTTTGCCATTTGGTCGATCGGCCATGCCAGCGCTGACCTTTGACTTGCAGCCGCAGACTTTCCTCAATTTGTCGAACAAAACTGGTATTGCCCTGACCCAAAAGTTCCGCACATTTTTGAATGTAATAGGTTCGCAATGTGGGATTAGGTAAATTGCCCAGCAGTTTGACCATTTCGTCCGTGGCCTTTTGCGATTGATCGGGCCGAGTTAAATCACGCTTCTGGACCGCCTGCTGAATCTGCCAATCAATCCACAACGGCGCATCATCGAGCAATTTCTCATAGCGATCGGTGGGATTGTTTTTTAAAAACTCATCAGGATCTTTGCCATCGGGAATATTTAAAATCCGCAATTGCACTTCGCCCTGGTAGGCCAAATTCGACACTTCCCCGATCGCCCGTTCCGTCGCTTGAACGCCCGCCCGATCGGCATCGAAATTAAAAATTACCCGTTTGGATTCGGTGTAGCGGGACAGCATTTTGACTTGATAAATACTCAGCGCCGTTCCCAGTGATGCCACCGCCACATTAATGCCCGCCGCATGAAGCGCAATCACATCAAAATAACCTTCCACCACGATCGCCCGATCCTGTTTTGCGATCGCCGTCTTCGCCTTATCCAAACCGTAAAGCGTTTTGCCTTTATCAAACAGTTCGGTCTCGGGTGAATTCAAATACTTCGGCTGTTCATCGCCCAACGCCCGACCGCCGAATCCAATCACTCGACCTTGAATATCTAAAATTGGAATCATGAGCCGATCGCGAAACCGATCGTAATAGCCCGTCGCTTCTTTGCGCGGGACAATCAACCCTGCTTTCTCAACTAAACTCACCGGATAGTTTTTTTGCTCAACCAAATAGCTATAAAGCGTCGCCCAGCCACCAGGAGCGTAACCGACTTGAAACACCTGCAACACTTCATCACTAAAGCCCCGCTGGACTCCGACATAGTCCAGTGCAGGTTTGCCCGCAGGTTGCCGCAGCGCATGTTCGTAAAACTTCGCGGTCAGCGCCAGGATTTCGTAGAGTTGGTCGCGAGTAGAAACTTGGCGTTGGTATTCCTGTTGGTCAGCGGCATCGAGTGTCTTGATCGGCACCTGATACTTCTTCGCCAGATCCAGCACCACATCCCCAAACTGCCGCTTCCCAATCTCCATCAAAAACTTAATCGCATTCCCCCCGGCCCCACAGCTAAAGCAATAATAAAACTGCTTACTGGGCGAAACGCTAAAACTCGGCTTGCGCTTGTCATCATGAAACGGGCAAAGACCGACAAAGTCCTTACCCTGTTTTTTCAGAACCACATGCTCCGAAACGACTTCGTAAATATCCGCCTTTTCCTTAATGGCGTCGATCGTATCGGGATGGAGACGTGGATTGCTCATGGCGATCGGAGGGCAGAGGGGCGGTGAGATTTATTCTAACCGGGGTTCGGCTCCGCTCACCCCTCGATGTTGGTAGATGATCCGTGAGGCCGGGGTTCGGCTCCGCTCACCCCTCGATGTTCGCAGGCTGAGCGGAGTCGAAGCCGAAACCCCTCGATGTTCATAAACTGAGCAGTACTCGTAGGCTGAGCGGAGTCGTTCGCGAAGCGTTGCGTCAGCAAAGCCTAAACCCAACCCGCCCAGATCTATGCGTTCAACACCTGAATCACCATGCCATCCTTCGGCAAACTGGACTTCGAAAGGTCGATCGCACCGCCCGACTTCCGCACCGGAGTCCCCGCCATCAACGAAATAAACGTATCCACATTGGTCAACTCACATTCCCCCTTAGCCGCACTCGTCTTATAAGACATGGGGATCACCAGTTTGGGATTCAAAACTTTGATCGCTGCCTGCGCTTCTTCTGCCGTGTAGGATTTAGGTCCGCCGCCGACAGGAATAAAGACTACATCAGGACTGCCCATCAAAATCTTATGATCGATCGAAATCGGTGCCGCCGCCCCACCCAAATGCAGCATCGTCACACCGCCCTGGGTCCAACGCCAAGCCACATTCGTGCCAAACCTGCGTCCACCGACCCGATCGTGATCGATCGCAATCCCTTGAAACTTAATCCCCTTCACCTCATAGGCACCCGCCTCATAGAGCAACTGAGGATTCCCCGAAACGATATCCACCGCCCCTTCATCAAACAGCGTGCTGCTCATCAACACCAAATCCGTCGAAACCGTGGGAGCCGGATAGCCTGCGGTACAGCCTAGGGATTTAAAGGGATTGACCAAAATGCGCTGACCACTGCCCGTCAACAAAAAGCACATATGCCCCAACGATCGGACCGTCACCCCACCGGACTGAAGCGCCGCCTGACCGAGACTCCGCTCCGCCGTCAAGCTAGTCCCTAGGGCCGCCGCTGCGCCCATTC
>JAAFJU010000028.1 GCA_013298165.1 Synechococcales cyanobacterium bin31.maxbin.ball.101
TTCATCATTGAATTCATGGCTGAATCAGCGGGCATATTCTCAAGATCCATGGGTTCCGGCTTGTAAAGTTTTATAAATCACAAGCCTTACCTTACCGCTCTTAGCGTCCTCCCGTCAAAGCCGATAACCGAGCCAGGGCTGGAAAGGCTTCGATCGTCCGCTCCGCCCCAAATTGCACCAGCGCCCGCCAAGCTTCCGTCAGCATCCGATCGGGCTGAAGTTCCGGCTTGACCATTTCCCAGAGGCGTTGGACTTCCTCGGTGTGAAGCCGATCGTCCTCCGTCAGGGCCAGGATAATCTGTTTACGAAAATCCTCGGCCTCTTCGGACATGAGGAATTGCAAGCCCATCTGCGCCGTGGGCAACAGGTCAAAATTGCTGTCACTGCGGGCGATCGTGATCATGTTTTCCAGTCGTTGCCATTGCAGCTTGCCGTCTTTAAATAAGACTTCCAAGAGCCTTGCGCGGAATGCTGGAGATTCGCCTGTGAGTAGGCGGCGAGCGACGTAGGGATAGGCGACTTCGAGGATTTTGAAGTTGGGGTTGAGGGTGAGGGCGAGTCCTTCTTGGGTGACGAGCGATCGGATGATCAGTGCAAACTTCGCTGGAACTCGGAACGGGTATTCGTACATTAGGCCCGAAAACTGATCCGTCACGGCTTTGAAATTGAAATCTCCCACCGAAGCCCCCATGGCTTGGGCGAAGACCAGTTCGAGGGCGGGGACGATCGGGCGAATATCGGTGTCCGGGGTGAGAAAGCCGAGGACGACAAAATCCTTGGCTAGTTCTTCATAGTCTTGGTTAATCAAGTGAACGACGGAATCAACGAGTTTTTCCTTCATCCATTCTTCGAGCTGGTCCATCATGCCGAAGTCGATGTAGGCCATGCGTCCCGGCGTATTGCTTCCCGGCAAGGGCTGCATGGCGAAGAGGTTTCCAGGGTGCGGGTCGGCGTGGAAAAGACCGTATTCCAGCAGTTGCCGTAGCCCGGAGGTGACACAAATGCGGATGATCGCGTCACTATCAAGACCTGCGACTTGGGCGGCGGCGACATCGGTGAGTTTGTAGCCATTGATCCATTCCAAGGTCAGGACATGGTGAGCGCTGTAGTCCCAGTAAATGCAAGGAACCTTGATTTCCGGATCCTCTGCAAAGTTCGCCGCAAACCGCTCTGCGTTGCGACCTTCGTTTTCGTAGTCCATTTCCTCGAACAGCTTGATCCCGAACTCGTCAATGATCAAGCTCAAGTCATGGCCCAAGTTCAGCGGCAGATATTTCCCAAAGGTCTTAGCCCCCCAGCGCATCAAGCACAAATCCAAGGTGATGAGCGGATAGAGGTTGGGGCGTTGGACTTTGACGGCGACTTCTTCGCCTGTGTGCAGTTTAGCGCGGTAGACCTGGCCGAGACTGGCAGCGGCGATCGGCTGGGGCGTAATCTCCCGGTAGATCTGAGAAATGCTCTTTCCGAGTTCGTCTTCGATGATGTTGAAGGCGATCGGGGTGGGGAAGGGAGGCAGTTGATCTTGCAGCCGGATCAGCTCATCGAGGAAATCCTGTCGAATCAAGTCAGGCCGAGTCGAAAGCGCTTGCCCGACCTTGATGTAAGTCGGACCCAGCGTCGTCAAAATGGTGCGCAGTTGTTCAGCCCGTTCCTGCTGATTGCCCTCGGCCTTGCCCATGGCGGCATCCATCTGCCAGCCCAGGAAAAAACTTAAAAATAGAAAAATAATCTTAATGGCTCGTCCGACGATGAGCCAAGGCTGAAACCGATACATCCGGGCGATCGCGTCCGCATCATAGCGCCGCAGTTGCCCCCACTCTCTTGCATTAGAACGCTGCACGATCGCCTCTAGAAAATCTTGTATGGAAATCTTAACAACTGTCTATGTCACTGCCTTAGTAACAGTTGGACACTAAACTTAATTCTAAGCTGAATTTGGGCCATATGTGATCCCACGCTTGCGGGTGGGATCCGCAATAATCTATGGGGAAGCCCGCCCCGGAGATTGGGAAGAGGTGCTATAACAGGTAAGGCGATTTGTGCAAGGCGATTTGTACAGGCCGAGAAAATCTTAGACATTTTTTAATGAGGGTATTTTCCGTGGCAGTTGAGACCATTGAAAAAAGTACAACAGCAGTCGTTCGAAAACCAGCGCCTCAATATCGGGTGCTTCTCCACAACGATCCCTTCAATTCGATGGAGTACGTTGTGCAGATTTTAATGCAAACCGTGCCGATGCTCTCGCAGCCCCAGGCCGTGAATGTGATGATGGAAGCGCATACCAATGGCTTTGGACTGGTGATTACCTGTGCGATGGAGCCTGCGGAGTTTTACAGTGAGATGCTGAAGACCCATGGTTTGGACAGTTCGATCGAGCCTGCGGATTAGACCTTAACGCCGGACTTCGACTCCGCTCAGCCCTCGATCTTGGGCTGAAACTGAAACCTTGGGACACAGTTGCATCATGAACCGAGTCAGCGAAAAATTGGCAATCCAGATTGGAGGCTATCCTGCTCCTTTACGAGTGGTGATTTTGTTACTGATTTTGGGGGCTTGTTGGGTGCCGATCGCCCTGCCTATTTCGTGGTTGGTTCCCGATCCTAATACTCAATCATTGATTTCATTGCCGATTTTGTACTTGGAGTTTATTGCGCTGCTCCAAATCTGGAATCCCCAGGTTCATCATGAGTCAAAGCCCTTGCGGCGCTATGGGTTTCGATCGGCTAAATCTAATTGGATTAATCTGCTCTCTGGCCTTTTGATTGGCTGGGGAGCAGTTTTGTTATTGTTTGTTTTTCTTGGAGATATGGGTTGGGTGCGCTGGTTTGCGGCGAAACCCAATTTCCCTCAAATTGTTGCGGAGGCGTTATTGATTTCGGGTGCTTTTGGGTTTGCGGAGGAGTTGCTGTTTCGGGGCTGGTTGTTGGATGAATTAGAGCGTGATTATTCCAAAGCCACTGCGACCTTTGCCAGTGCGATGGTCTTTGCTCTGGCCCACTTTATTAAGCCTTGGGATGCGATCGTGGCTTCTTGGCTAACGTTTCCAGCACTCTTGATTTTGGGTCTGACGTTGGTGTGGGCTAAACGATCGACGGATGGACGCATTGGGTGGGCGATCGGCTACCATGCGGGACTGGTGGGCGGCTATTACTTGTTGAATGTGGGAAATTTGGTGAAGCCGATCGCGTCGGTGCCGAGTTGGTTGACGGGAATGAATGGTAATCCTTTGGCGAGTGTGCCGGGGGTGATTATTCTGGGGGCGATCGGGCTTGTGGTTCGGGGGATGGGTGCTTCTCGTTTTGGGAAACTACGATGACAACCCTTCCCCTCGAAAGCTTGATTTCAGAACCTTAAATGCGCCATTTGGTCATGGTGCTGAGGAAGTCGTCTTTGCGAGTGGGGTGCGGTTGGATTTTGCTCCATTCTGCATGGTCGCAGAAGCGCAGGGTGCAGAGGTGGTCTATTGTCTCTTGGATGTCGCTGCGACTGCCGATGAGAAGATGACGCAGGGGTTCTGCGTTGGAGCGTGGGGTTCCAACGATTGGGTCTTTGCCAATGTTCATGATGTATTTTTAGTTTTTTCTAGGGTGGAAAAAACCAAAAACTTGAGCCACCCCACGGTGAATCGTTAGTGGGATGGCTCTAAGGCGACGTGTTAACATGGCCGAACAACCGCCCGCTGGTGTGATCAGCGCGTGTGGTTTAGCCGATGGTTAGTGTTTCGACCACTAACCATCGGCGCTCAAATTTTTGGGGCTAGGTGCATCGTTGCATCCTGTGAGATTTAGCGTAGCGGATTTGATCTGGGTTTTCAAGCGTGTTGCAGATTGAGTTTTTTAGGGTTGGTTGAGGGAAAAGGGCACAACAGTGTCAGGCGAGTTGCGATCGTAACGACATTTTTTATAACCGAACGTTGTCGAGTTACAAACGAACGTTGCTGAGTTACAAACGAACGTTGCTGAGTTACAAACAAACGTTGCTGAGTTACAAACAAACGTTGCTGAGTTACAAACAAACGTTGTTGAGCTACAAACAAACGTTGTTGAGCTACAAACGAACGTTGTTGAGTTACAAACAAACGTTGTTGAGTTACAAACGAACGTTGCTGAGTTACTAACGTCGTACTAAATCCAGAAATGAACGCAACAGATCCGGACTAACCGCTCCCAGCCCCCGATTCTGAGGAAGCTAGAGGTTGAAAGGGCTTTATGTTTTTCAACCTCTGGAGGCTAGAAAGCCTGAAGGGCTGGATGATTATGCATCGAGGGGACTGATAACGCCACGTCCGCCTCGGTTGAGGACGTGGGTGTAGATCATGGTGGTTTTGACGTCTTTGTGACCGAGGAGTTCTTGGATGGTGCGGATGTCGTAGCCGTTTTGGAGGAGATGGGTGGCGAAGGAGTGACGGAAGGTGTGGCAACTGACAGACTTTGTCACTTTTGCGGTGCGGACGGCTTGTTTGAGGGATTTTTGTAGACTGCTTTCATGAAGTGGATGGCGGTAGGCAAAGGGAGCACTGGCATCTTTTTTGAGGGTGCTGGAGGGGAATGCAAATTGCCAACCCCAGTCGCGATCGGCGTTAGGGTACTTTTTGGCTAGAGCAAAGGGAAGTGGCACTCTCCCAGCATTGCGTTCGAGGTCTTGTTGATGAATGCGCTGAACGGTTTGGAGATGTTCTTGTAAGGGTTCGATCACTTTTTTGGGCATAGGGGTGATGCGATCTTTGCCGCCTTTGCCCGATCGGACCATGATTTGGGATTGTTGGAAATCCAGATCTTTGACGCGGAGTTGTAGACATTCAGTTTGTCGGAGGCCGCTCCCGTAGAGGATTTGGATCAGGAGTCGGTGGATACCGGACATGTGGGTGAGGATCGCTCGAACTTCTTCTGGTGTAAGGACGGTCGGCAAATAGGTGGGTCGCTTGGCTCTGATGGCGTCAATGCGGCTATCTAATTCTTGTTTTAAGACGTGGGTGTAGAGAAAGAGTAAGGCGCTCAGGGCTTGGTTTTGGGTAGAGGCAGAGACATTTCCTTCGACGGCGAGATGAGTGAGGAATGCCTCGATTTCTGGAACGCCCATATCCTTTGGATGGCGTTTATTATGAAACAATATGTAACGTCTAATCCACTGAATGTAGGTTTCTTCTGTACGATAAGAGTAATGTTTCAGACGAATTTGGTCGCTAACTTGCTCTAGTAGCTTTTTGGGAGGATTTTCCATAGTCACGTTATCCAGAAAATTTCTTACTATCCTGCTTATAGGGATGATATTCAGAAAATTTCTTGCTATCATCTAGGGAATATACGGAAAGTTTCTGCCTAACGTCTCGCAGAGATGTTTATACGGAAAGTTTCTGCCTAATAATTGTTAGACCGCTGAGTTTATCTGTTGGGGCGTAGCTACGAGATGATTGGTGGTTTTTTCAGTATCCAGAGAGAATTTCCGCCTGATACTTACTTGCCACACCACAGGTACTATTAATTTGGCAAGCAAGATTTGGATAGTGCATGACAAGCCTACAGAAGCTCAAGCAACAAGCCAAGCGATTAAAAACTGAGTTATACGCTCTATATTTGGCCTGTCATGATCCTCGTGTGCCCTGGTATGCGCGAGCCTTTGCAATTTGTGTTGTTGGCTATGCTTTTAGCCCGATTGACCTGATTCCTGATTTCATCCCAATTTTGGGATATCTTGACGATTTGATAATCGTTCCGCTTGGTATTATGCTTGTACTCAAGATGATTCCTCCGGCGGTAATGGTCGAATGTCGAGTTAAGGTGCAGTCTGCCACACCACGCAACAAGCCAAAGAATTGGATCGCGGCAGGAATAATTTTGATTGTTTGGGTTCTGTTAGCAGTATTTGTAGTTCGTTTCATACTCCACCTTTTCAATAAGTAAGCTGTGTTGCAGGGTTTGTTTCTACACCAGTACGCGGTCTAACAACCGTGTTGCAGCGGATGGTATTACGACCTTGGTGGCGATGCAAAAATTACTTGCCACCGCTGAACACGAACGTTATAAGTAAGCTGTGTTGCAGGGTTTGTTTCTACACCAGTACGCGGTCTAACAACCGTGTTGCAGCGGATGGTATTACGACCTTGGTGGCGATGCAAAAATTACTTGCCACCGCTGAACACGAACGTTATGCTGACTGCCCACAAAGAAAAATCTGTATTGCAATCTTCTGTATTTCTAGCATTTCCGCTACCGTTTTAGAATTACGATCGTTCTCACTTCTTAGTCGATCGCAAAGTCATTGTATTTAAAGACTCGGCGCGGACTTGTCGGTGGAGACTTTTCCCGAAATGGTCGGCGCATTTTCCCAGAAAGCGATCGGTTGAGACCAAGACCAAAATGGTCGGCGCGAAAAAGACACACTTAACGTCCGCGAAGTTTGATTTAGCTGTATTTGAAGGCGATCGAATTCGGAGGATTTCGCGTTTTTTGGAGAGGCGATCGGCCTTAAAAATATTACGGGTCATCCATCATAACAACCCTGTTGCAGCGGACAAATAAAACAGGTTATACTTCCAAAATATTCCGAGTCGCCGCTGACCAGGAACGTTAGACCGCTGAGTTTATCTGTTGGGGCGTAGCTACGAGATGATTGGTGGTTTTTTCAGTATCCAGAGAGAATTTCCGCCTGATACTTACTTGCCACACCACAGGTACTATTAATTTGGCAAGCAAGATTTGGATAGTGCATGACAAGCCTACAGAAGCTCAAGCAACAAGCCAAGCGATTAAAAACTGAGTTATACGCTCTATATTTGGCCTGTCATGATCCTCGTGTGCCCTGGTATGCGCGAGCCTTTGCAATTTGTGTTGTTGGCTATGCTTTTAGCCCGATTGACCTGATTCCTGATTTCATCCCAATTTTGGGATATCTTGACGATTTGATAATCGTTCCGCTTGGTATTATGCTTGTACTCAAGATGATTCCTCCGGCGGTAATGGTCGAATGTCGAGTTAAGGTGCAGTCTGCCACACCACGCAACAAGCCAAAGAATTGGATCGCGGCAGGAATAATTTTGATTGTTTGGGTTCTGTTAGCAGTATTTGTAGTTCGTTTCATACTCCACCTTTTCAATAAGTAAGCTGTGTTGCAGGGTTTGTTTCTACACCAGTACGCGGTCTAACAACCGTGTTGCAGCGGATGGTATTACGACCTTGGTGGCGATGCAAAAATTACTTGCCACCGCTGAACACGAACGTTCGGCTGCTCAGAATTTCGTGAAGAAGCATTAGACAATGATGAGAGTGTTATGAGAGCAGTTATCAGCCCATATTATGAAGCCACTGGACCATCTCAAATGCTTCACAGAGGCAGCTTTGTAAAGCATTACGACGTTTTACAGAGAGGACAAGCAATATATTCGGGCTTAGTTGAGGCAGGTTGTACGATCGAGACTGCTACATTGCTAGATGATGAGAACTCTGAGTGCCGTGACTTAATTTTATCGATCCACGATGCCAGATACATTGACTATCTTAAAAACGCTTGGGTCAACTGGTCGAAGATACAACATTCAAGTGCTGAAATACTGCCTAATATCTCTCCCAATCGACATATCGCTCAATTTAATGAACACCCAGTTGCATTAGCGGGTTGGTATATCGGTGATGCTGCTGCGCCGATTGGAGAACATACATGGCGTAACGCTTTAGGGAGTGTATCTGCGGTAATTGAGGCTGCATCTGGACTAAAACACGGGGAATCAGCGATGTACGCCTTGTGTAGACCCAGTGGGCACCATGCTTGTCAAGATATGGCCATGGGGATGTGCTTCTTGAATAATTCAGCGATTGCTGCTCAGGTTCTTCGACAACAGTTTTGTAGAGTTGCAATCCTCGATATTGATATGCATCATGGAAATGGAACCCAACAAATCTTTTATCGGCGTAATGACGTACTGACGGTATCCATTCATGGCGATCCAACTCACTTTTATCCCTTTTATGCGGGATTTGAACAAGAGAACGGAGTTGAGCAAGGCGAAGGATTCAATGTCAACTTACCCCTACCAGCCGGAACTCATGAGGTGATTTATTTAGATGCGCTCAATACGGCGGTCAATAAAATACTAGAGTTTGGCGCAGAAGCGGCGATCGTTGCTACGGGATTCGATACATTTAAAGATGATCCACTCGGTTGTTTTGAGCTTGAGTCTAGTTCTTACTATGAAATTGGTAGAATGCTTAAATCGCTACAACTGCCAACATTATTCGTGCAAGAAGGAGGGTATTTTGTACCAGCTCTGCGAGAAAATGTTCGACAATTAATGCTAGGCTTTGGAAGCAGTTAACAAAACCAATTATGAGTGCAACGCACCCGAACAAGTCTAGTGCAACGGACTGGCAAGATTCATCTATCATAGTCGAAGCGTGGCTCACAGCCGCTGACTAGGAACGTTGAGGATTCCAGTTCTAGGAGATTTCGTCGGGGTCGATCGTTAAACGTCCGGCAAACCGACCCCTAACCCCCAACTACAACAACTTCTCCAATCCATAAACCAACGACTTAAGCCCGATCGCCTTCCGCACACAAAGCTCCACCCCCGGCATATAGCAGCCCCGATCGGTCGCCTCATGCTTAATCGTATAAATCTGTCCCGCTGCTCCAAAGATCACCTCTTGACGCGCCACAAACCCCGGTAAGCGCACACTATGAATGCGGATATTTTCTTCAGCCAAACCTCCACGAGAACCGGGAAGTTTTTCAGTTTCTTCGACGAGTTGGGCGTTGTAGGTTTTGCCCATTTCCGCGAGGAGTTGCGCGGTTTGGACGGCGGTACCACTAGGGGCATCAGCTTTTTGGTTGTGGTGGAGTTCGAGGATTTCTACATTGTCAAAATATTTTGAGGCTTGCAGCGCCGCTTGCTGCATCAACACCACGCCGATACAAAAATTGGGGGCGAGAATACAGCCTGTACTGGCTTTGTCAGCAAACTCCGTCAAGTCCTGAATTTGTTCTAGACTCAATCCCGTGGTACCGACGACAGGACGGACGCCGTAAGCGATCGCCGTCCGAATATTGTGATACACCGCATCGGGATGGGTGACATCGATGACTACGCCCAGTTCCCGCTCTTGGGACAGCATCGCCATCATGGGTTCGTAGTCTTTCGTAATGGGGATTTCCAGCGGTCCCATGCCGACGACTTCGCCAATGTCTTGGCCTTCCCATTTGGGATTGTGGGCGACGGCTCCGAAGAGATCGAGTCCTGGAGCGTTGACGATCGTTTTGATAATTTCCCGGCCCATTTTGCCCGTTGCGCCATTGACGACGACTGGAATTGCCATGGTGTCTAAATCCTTTACTGATGACTGAACGGACTGCCGCAAAAACCAACAATCCGTCTTCTATTGAAACAGATCAAGCCCCCTAACCCCCAATTCTGGGGGGACCGGAAACTTAACCTAGCTCTGGCTCCCCCAGAATTGGGGGCTGGGGGGCGGTTCGCCAGGATTTAGTCCAAATTTTAACGCTAATTCGCCCCAGCCCACCATCACCGAAGACCGATGATCTCCGATCGGTCCTTGACCATTGAAATCAACGAGCTAGCATGGAAAAACCACCACCCCATCTCACCACAATGCTCAAACCCATCGAAGCCCCGATCGTCGCTGTCACCGTCTACACCGATCGCGCCCTAATCACCCGCCGAGGCACGATCGCCCTTACTGGGGATGAAACCGCCCTTACGATCGCAAATCTCCCCACCACCCTCGACCCCGATTCCGTCCGAGTCAGTGGTCGAGGCCAAATTCCGGTCAAACTTCAGGGCGTGACGATCGATCGTCAATTCACCACAGAACCCGTCGGCGATCAGCTTCGAAGTATTAGCCAAGAAATCGATCGGCTCGAAGTCGAAAAGACCCGCCTTCAAGTCCAACTCGATACCCTCACCCTCCAATCCGAATTCATCCAAGGACTTCGCCAAAAAACCGAACAATCCTTCTCCCGCAACCTCGCCACCAAAAATATCGACCTGGAAGACACCTCAAACCTGCTCAATTTCATTGGAACTAAAAACACTGAATACGCCACAACTCGCGAAGAGATTCTCCTGCAAAAACAACAGCTTGAAAAACAACTCCAAGCCCTGCAATCTCAATTCCAACAACTTCAGCACCCCCGCAGCAAAGAGAACTTTCAAATCACTGTAGCGATTCTCCAGGGGAGAGGCTGCGCCAACGTCTCCGAAATCCCTACCGAAACCATCTCTGAAACCACACCTGAATTCCAACTCGAAGTCACCTACGTCGTCCAGAACGCCTCCTGGAAACCCCTCTACGACCTACGAGTCCAGCACCAAACCCTCCACCTCACCTACCTCGCCGCCATCACCCAGACCAGCGGCGAAGACTGGTCAGATATCCGACTCACCCTCTCCACCGCAAAACCGGGTCTCGGAACGCTTCCCCCTAAACTCGAAGCTTGGTATATCGATGTTCCAAGAATGCGATCGCGAGACTTCAGCAAAGGACTGATTTCAAGAGCGGCACCCGCACCAGATGATGAATTGTATAAAGGAAGAGCACAGAGGAGTGTAGTGGAGCAAGCGTTCCCCGAAGAGCCGGAATATGAGGCAGAAGCAGAAATTGCCATGGCCGAAATCTCCCAGGATGGCGGTGTTGTCACCTTCCAAATCAGCGGTGATTCAAATATTCCCAGTGACGGCAACCCCCACAAAGTCACCATCCTCAATGAACCCATCCCCTGCCAATTCACCTACCTGGCCATGCCCAGTCTCGTCAGCTTCGCCTACCTCCAAGCCAACGCCCAAAACCGCAGTGACGGAGCCACCCTCCTCCCCGGCAAAGCCAACATCTTCCGCGAACAGGTCTTCGTCGGCACCACCGATCTCGAAAACATCGCCCCCAGCCAAGACTTCAAAATCAACCTCGGCATTGACGAAGCCTTAAAGCTCGATCGCACGCTCATCGAACGCCAAGCCGACAAAAAACTCCTCGGCAGCAATCGTCGCATCACCTACGCCTACCGAATCACCGTGACAAACCTAACCGATCGGCCCATAAAACTCGATCTCCATGACCAAATCCCCCACAGCCGCACCGATGTGATCAAAGTCAAACTCAATAAAATCACGCCCACCATTGCGCTAGGAGAACTTGGACGACTCCACTGGCACCTCGACCTTGCCGCCAACCGTCAAATCGAGGTGTACTACCAATTTGCAATAGAACATCCCGAAAATGCCCAAATCACAGGATTAAGCCTCTAACCGATCGCCTCAGCTACCTCCCGACAAAGTGAATCACAGTCGGCTTCGCGGGTGAAATAATGGGTGCAAGCCCTCACACAGTGCGGATTAGCGAGCAGTCGGACGAAATGCTTTTTAGCTTCGAGTGTTTCAACTAACTGCCGATGTTTGGCGGAGTCGAGTTGGAACGCGACGAGTCCTGACTCGGGTGGACTGGATTTCACCATTTGGATCCCAGGAATTTGGCTCAAACCGTTCCAGAGGTAGGCTGCCCGATCGCAGATCCGTTGATACCGTTCTGCATTGCTGCCGACTTGCTGGTGAAGCTCGATCGCCATCGTTGCCGCTGGAAACGCATAAAACCCCGTCGTCGAAACCTCGTACCGTTTTCCCCCGCTTTCCCATCCAGCGGCGTTGCCCTCAGAATCTGTCGTGACACTGCGCCAGCCGATCGTCGTAGGCCGCAAGCTCTCCCGCTGGTCCGATCGCACATGTAAGCCACCGATGCCCTGAGGTCCGCACCACCACTTATGCACCGTAAACGCATAAAAATCCGCCCCGATCGCCCCCAAATCCAGCGGTAACACGCCCACCGACTGCGCTCCATCCACCAAAACTTGAACGCCCCGATCGTGGCAGAGTTCCACAATCTCCCGCAGGGGTAAAACTTGGCCCGTGGTCCAGAGGATGTGGCTGATCACCAAGAGGCGAGTCTTGGGGGTGAGGGCGTTGCGGATGACGGCGATCGGGTCTCCACCGTTGAGCGTGGCCATGACGGGGCAGGTGGATTGGGTGAGGTCGAAGCGGTGGACGACTTCGTTGACGATGCCCTGGATCCCCTGGTGTTCGCAGTCGGTGAGGAGAATGTGATCGCCCGATCGCCAGTCCAGACCCCAGAGGGCAATGTTGCAGCCTGCAGTGGTGTTTTCGGTGAGGGTGAGATCGTTGGGGTGGATCTTGAGCGTGGTTGCGATTTGGTTTCTCAAATCCTTCGTGATCTGGGTGGTCCAGGCGTAGGCGGCGTTGCTGAAGGGGGCGATCGACTGGAGATGGAGTTGGGATTGGTGTAGGGCTTCGATGCAGCGGCTGGGGAGAAGGCCCTGACCGCCGTAGTTGAAGTAGTGGTGATTGAGCGTGGGAAACGCTTCAGAGGGGATGTGCATGGTGGTTAGCGGGAGATGATCGTAGAAATTAACATCAAATATAGATTTCTGTCCTACACTAGAGCTTACTAGTCAGATCGCCCTGGGTGTGGTACGGCAAAACCACCGGACGATCGGCAATGCATTAGGTCTTCTCTTCACGTTCGAGATCGGTTCTATGTTGCTAACGGCTGAACTTCTGTTGAATTATCAACGATGTAACCGTCGTGCATTTCTCGATGTCCACGGTGACAAATCCCTGCGGGATGAAACCAGTGACTATGTCGTGAAGTTGATTCAAGATAGCTCTGAAAACCAAAAGACGGTGCTGACGGGTTTGGATCGGCCCTATGAGCGACCTCAGTTTAAATCGAGGGACTGGGCGGCGGGGGCAGAAGCAACGATCGCAATGATGGCCCAGGGTGTTGAATGCATTTATCAAGGCGTGTTGCTCACGGAAGAAAACGGCGTTACCTTAGTCAGTCGGCCTGATCTATTACTCAGGCAGCCGGGACTCTCTAGGTTTGGTGATTGGCTATACAGTCCGGTGGAGATCAAACTGAGTAAACGATCGAAGGCTGAATATCAGGTAGTTGTGGCTTACCATATGAAGGTGTTGGCGGCGGTGCAGGAGGCTTGGAGTGAGTCGGTTCAGATCTATTTAAAGGACAAACCGCCATCGGATATTGATCTGTGGGAGGTCTATCCGAGAATGGAAGAGATATTGCAAAGTTGTATACAAGAATTACAATCCCCCACACCGCCAGAAGTCTTTATCTCACGCAATCGCTGCGCCCTCTGTCAATGGTATACCGATTGCTACAACCTCGCCAAATCAACGAATCATCTTTCGCTTCTCCCCGGTGTTACACAAGTTCGCTACAACGAGTTAGTCAATTTCCACATTCACGATTTAGAAACGCTTTCGACAACCGAACCTAAACTCCTCGATAATGCTCCTGGCTTCGGTCCCGACATGGCCAAACGCCTCATCCGTCAGGCGCAGTCTTCCCTCAATGATATTGCTTTACCGACGGAAGCTTTTCCCCAAGGCCGATCGATCGAACATCTCCTCCGCACCGAATTATCCGACAGTCCGATCGAACTCTATTTTGACATTGAATCTGAACCGTCTTTGGAATTGATTTATTTACATGGTGTGTTGGTAGTCGATCGCGTGAACAAAACCGAAGAGTTTCATGCATTATTGGCTGAGACTCCGGACGGTGAAGCGAGGGTTTGGCAGGAGTTTCTGGATTTAGTGTGGCGCTATCCGACGGCTCCGATTTATCACTTTTGTCCCTACGAAGTCCAGACGGTAAATAAACTCGCTAAGCAATACGAAACCGATCGATCGTTGATTGAGCCATTAATGTCCCGGTTTGTGGATTTGCATGAGCGGGTGACGCGGCTGGTGGTGCTTCCGGTGGAAGGCTATGCGTTGAAGGCGATCGCGAAATGGATGGGGTTTACCTGGCGCGATGAGCGGGCAAATGGGGCGCAGTCGATCTATTGGTATGCGCAGTGGTTAACGACGGGCGATCGGGAATTTTTGGAGTCGATCGTGGTTTATAACGAGGATGATTGTCGGGCGACGCATCGCATGAAGGATTGGTTAGCGGAGTTTTTGACGAAGCAGGGGATTTAGGCTTCGGCTCCGCTCAGCCTACAATCTTCGCGGGCTGAGCGGAGTCGAAGCCCAACTCTACTTAAGCTCATTTTGAATAATAGTATTCAGTTGGAAGTCGCCTTGATTCGTTGCGAGTTGGGCGGCGAGTTGGAGGGTGTCTTGGGCTTTGGTCCGATCGCCCAGCCGTTTGTATGCTCTGCCAATGTTGGTGTAGGCGAGGGCGTTGCTGGGTTGCAGTTGCGTGATGCGTTCGTAGTCACCGATCGCTACTTCGGCGCGACCTAGGGCTAGATAAGCATTTCCGCGATTCATTAAGGCAGGGATATGGGTTTTGTTGAATTGCAATGTTTGGGTGTAGTCGTCGATCGCTCCCAGATAATTCTCCATTCGTTCTGAGTTTAAACCCCTTGCGTAATAGGCTTCCACTAGCGTTGGATCAAGTTGAATTGCTTCGTTGAAGTCTTCGATCGCACCCATGTAATCCTGTTGAAACGATCGGGAGATGCCTAGACTCAGATAGGTTTGTGCATCACCGGGGCTGATCATGAGGGCTTGTGTGTAGTCGCTGATGGCCTTTTCATGTTGCATCAAGGCTTGGTGAGCCATGCCGCGATTGTAGTAGAGCGAGGGGACATTGTTGTTTTGTTCGAGTCCTGTGGTGTAGTCGGCGATCGCGCCGCGTAGGTTTCCGGCCCGCAGGTAGAGGTTGCCGCGATGGAGGTAGACTTCGGTGAAGCTGGGGTTGAGGCGGACGACTGAGTTGAAGTCGGCGAGGGCTTTGACGTTGTTGCCTTGACGATCGTAGAGTTTGCCGCGTTCGAGATGGGCGGGGGCGAGATCGGGTTGGAGTTCGAGGGCTTTGGCAAAGTCTTCAAAAGCGAGTTTGAAGCTGTTGAGGGCGCTGTGGGTGAGACCGCGATTGTAGAAGGCCACGGCAGAGTTTGGGGATAGCAGCAGGCTTTGGGTGAAGTCGGCGAGGGCTTTGTAGTGGTCGCCCAGTCCGTAGAGGGCACGGCCTCGATTCAGATGGGTTGTGGTTGAATTGGGTTCAAGCTCGATCGATCGGTTCAAATGTTTCAATGCAACTTCAAATAACCCTAAGTCGTTATGCAGCAGTCCCAAATCGCTCCAGGCTTCGGCGTAGTTGGGGTTGAGTTCGGTGGCTTTCTGAAGAGAGGCAATGGGTTCATTTAGCTTGTTGGCGTCTAAACTCGCTGACTTGTACTGCGCTAGACCCAAACCTCGGTAGGCTGTGGCTTGTAGGATTGGTTGATCTTGCGTGAGAACGATCGCTTGACGAAAATCTGCGATCGCTTCAGGGTATTTTTGGAGATTGCTAAAGACATTGCCGCGATAGATGTAGGCGATCGGGGTTGGGGATTGGTCGAGCGATCGGGTTAGGGTTTCCAATGCCGCTTCAAAGTTTTGAGATTCTAATTGTTCGAGTCCGAGTTGTAGTAAATCCATGATGTTATAGGTTGTATTGGCTTAGCTTTATACCGGACTTCGACTCCGCTCAGTCCTCGATCTTGCGTGGGGTGAGCGGAGCCGAACCCCACAACGATCGATCGGCGTTGGCGGGAACTAAGACTCGGAGCGATCGGGGGATGATTTCAAATTGCATGGGCGATCGGCCTAGGAAGTCACCGTCGATTTGAATCGGGAGCTTCTTTTTGCCTTGGATGTCAATGCGTTTGGCTTTGAAATAGGCGACTTTGGGATCGCGGTTGTAGTTGCGGGTGAAAATGGAAAATAGGCGGAGTGGGGCGGTGAGCATACTGCGACCTTTAATCACGCACACATCTAGTAAACCATCATCTACGATCGCATGGGCCGTCATTTTTACCACTCCACCATACAGTTGACTATTTCCAATAATAATCATCAGAATGCGTCCGCGCACCCGTTTTCCATCAATCCGAAGTAAGGTGCGAACCCCTTGAAATTGCCATGCGAGTTGAATGGCTTGTTTGACGTAGGCGATCGCTCCCAGCTTTTTCTTCTCCCGCACATCCACCGTCTCCGTCACCGCCGCATCAAAGCCAATGCCTGCCATGAGGAGAAAGGCCCGATCGGTGGTTGAGGTTTGGAAGGGTTCTGAAAGCTGGGCGGCGAGGGTGAGGTTTTTGGCGGGTTTGATGGGTTTGATGATTTGGCGAGTTTGGCCGACATCGATGAGTTTGATTTGGGCCGTGAGCAATTGTTTTGCGGCTCCGACGATGTCCATGGGCAATCCCATTTCCCTCGCCCAAATGTTGACAGTGCCGATCGGCACAGTGCCTAAGGCGGTGTTGCTATGAATCAATCCATTCATGACTTCGTTGACCGTTCCATCTCCACCCGCTGCGATCGCGTAATCGTAGCCCTCTAGAGCGGCTTGTCGGGCGATTTCGGTGGCGTGACCGCTGTATTGGGTGGGGGCGCGATCGACCTGCCAGCCTGCCTCTTGCCAAAGTTGGACCGCACGATCGAGCTGCGGTTGAAGTTGCGCCGCTTGCCCTGCATTGGGATTAAAAATTAAAATAGTGCGAATCGTCATGGTCAAAGCCAAGAAGTTATGAGTTTAGATTATCTCATGTCCCCCCAGAATTGGGGGTTAGGGGGCCTCCGGATTGGGCCGTCAGTTGTCCCGCATTGATATGAAGAATCTGGGCGGAGTTTAACCATTGCGCGTCAAAACTGCCTAAATGCGTTGTAGTAATAAGTGTTTGGAATCGATCTTGGATGGCGTCTAGGAGTTGATTTTGGCGGTGTAGGTCGAGTTCGGCTAGGACATCGTCTAAAAGCAAAATCGGCGGCTCCCCGATCACATCCTCAATTAGTTTTAATTCTGCAAGTTTCAACGCCAAAACCAAGGTGCGCTGCTGGCCTTGAGATCCATATTGTCTCGCTGCCGTTCCATTCACCGTAAATTCAATGTCGTCGCGGTGCGGTCCGACGAGGCTGGTGCCTTGATACAGCTCGATCGTCCGCTTTTCTTGAATCCGATCTAGAAATGCTGATTGAATCGCTTCGGGACTACTTGTTATATCCGCTTCGATCGTCACATTAGGCCGATAGCTAATTTCCAATTGCTCCACCTTGCCGCTAATAGCTTCATGCCAATGTTGTGCAAACGGCAGAAGTCGCTGAATCACCCGATCGCGCCGCCGAATCACCCGAGACCCCGCCACCGCCAATTGTGCATCCCATAGGGCTAAATCATCGATCGCAATGCTTTGGCCATCCTGCTGCGCGGCTTTGATGGTCTTGATGCGGGCATTGCGTTGGCGGAGAATTTGATTGTATTGCTGAAGAATGTGGGCGTAAATGGGTTCGAGTTGAATCAGCAATCCATCGATCCAAGTCCGCCGACAGTCCGGCCCACCCCGCACCAAATCCAAATCCAAACTGGAAAACTGCACCATGTTGAGTTTGCCGAGGAAATCCAATTGGCGACGCTGGGTGAGTCCGTTGAGGGCGACGGTGCGACGACCGTTTGCTCGAAGCGTAATCGAGAGTTCAATGTTGCCTGTGGCAAGCCGATCGAGGTTTCCTGTAATTTGGGCGCTGGTTTCGCTAGATTGAATCAATTCCCGATCGCGGCTGGTGCGGTGCGATTTTAATGCAGATAATATTTCGACGGCTTCGATGAGATTGGATTTGCCTTGGGCATTGTCGCCGAGAATGATGGTCTTGGCGGCGGTGAAGGAGACCTGCTGCTCGCTGTAGTTCCGAAAGTGACGTAGATTAAGGGACTCAAGATACATAAAGTAAGGGCCGATCGGAACCACTGTTTACCTTATACCAAAACTTATCCCAAAAAACGTAAAAGCGATCGGGAATCACAATAAACTCCCGATCGCTTTTACTGGCTCAAGATTCCTGGTGAACCGCCCCCAAACCCCCAATTCTGGGGGCTATGACTCTTACTCCCCCAGAATTGGGGGTCGGGGGGCCTCCTACTCCGCGTGACGACCGCTCAGGAAGAGTTTTTCCATCTCAATCCAAACAAACATCAACGCACTAAATCCAAAACAAACCATTAATTCATTGAAACTCAAGTAATGGGTTCCAAAGAAATTACGCAACGGCTCGACATACACTAACGCCAACTGTAAAAGAGTTGTCAGTACCACGGACCCGAGAACGTAGGGGTTACTCCAAGGATTAAGGTGAATGGTGAGCTGGGTATTCGATCGAATCGCCATAGCATGACCCATTTGTGCCAAACAAAGCGTCGTAAACACCATGGTCTTCCACCGATCGGCATCCAACAGATCACTCACATTGGCCTTGCAATAAGGATAGGCCCACATCATCATCCCGATCGTCAAAATCGCCAAAATCAATCCAACCCGTACCATGTACCAACCCAATCCCCGAGCAAAAATGCTTTCTTTCGGATCATGAGGTGGGCGATTCATCACATTGGGTTCGGCGGGTTCGACGGCTAGGGCCAATGCAGGCAATCCGTCGGTCACGAGGTTCATCCAAAGGATTTGCAGCGGGGACAAGGGAATGCCACCGACGCCTAAGGGCAATGTGGCGGCGATCGTAATCACTTCCCCAATGTTCGATCCCAAAATGTATTTGATAAATCGTCGAATGTTGGTATACACAACGCGACCTTCTTCGGCAGCGGCGACGATCGTGGCAAAGTTGTCATCCAGCAACACCGTGTCACTCGCTTCTTTACTCACGTCCGTTCCAGTAATACCCATTGCAATCCCGATGTCGGCTTGTTTCAATGCGGGTGCGTCGTTCACGCCGTCTCCGGTCATCGCGACGACATGGCCTTTGGCTTGCAGCGCTTGGACAATTCGCAATTTATGTTCCGGTGCGACTCGGGCGTAGACGCTGACGTTTTCGACGGTTTCTTCTAAGTCGTGGTGACTCATTTTTTCGAGTTCTTTGCCTGTGACGACTTTATCGCCGGAATTAGCAATGCCAAGGTCGATCGCGATCGCCATGGCCGTCAACTGATGGTCGCCCGTAATCATCACCGGACGAATCCCCGCCGATCGGCATTTCGCCACCGCCCCACGCACTTCAGGTCTCGGCGCATCAAGCATATCAATCAAACCCAACCAGATTAAATCGGTTTCAGTTTTCACTTCGTCGCTGCTGTCCGGGCAGTTTGAAAGAGGCCGATAGGAAAAGCCCAATACCCGCAACCCATTGGATGCGAGTTGGTTGTTGCGATCGAGGATTTCCTGTCTAGCGGCATCATTCAAAGGAACGACGTTTTCACCGATTTGAATCTGGGTGCAGCGCTCCAAAATCAATTCTGGCGATCCTTTGGTAAACATCAAATAGGGCGCAGACAAAATCCCTGTTTCGCGCTCCATGATTTGGTTCTTATCCTGAACCACAATGCTCATGCGTTTGCGTTCCGACGTGAATGGAAACTCCACCACGCGGGGCAATCTAGCACTCCACTGATCCGCTTCAAACCCCGCCTTCGCCGCTGCAACCACCAATGCACCTTCCGTCGGGTCGCCCAAGATTACCCAAGTTTTGCCATCCTGTTGCAACACGGCATCATTACAAAGCGCGCAGGCGAGGAGGAGCGATCGGACTTCGGCATTCTCCGTCGGCTGAATCTTCTGGCCTGAGACGGTGAAGTCTCCCACAGGTCGATACCCTTCACCGCTAATGCGAGGGGCAATGCTAGCGGTGTGCAATCCCTGCACGACCATTTTGTTTTGGGTCAGGGTTCCGGTTTTATCAGAACAAATCGTGGTCACAGAACCCAGGGTTTCTACTGCAGGCAATTTACGAATTAACGCATTACGGCGAACCATGCGCTGGGTGCCGATCGCCAATGTCACCGTAATCACAGCGGGCAATCCTTCAGGTACCACAGCAACGGCCATCGACAGCGACATCTCCACCAACTGCTGGAAGTTCGCCAGATCAAATTTCCCCAACGTAAACCAAGAATGAATCACCCCAATCACAATAATCACACCGACCAACGACATCGAGCCGCTCACCAGCACATTACTCAATTGGTCCATCCGCTGCTGAAGCGGGGTGGGTTCGGTCTCGACTTCCTGGAGCATGGTGGCAATTTTGCCCAGTTCCGTCCGCATTCCGGTGGCGGTAACGATCACATTGCCGCGCCCTTGCAGTACTTCCGTGCCCTGATAGACAACGTTGATCCGATCGCCTAAGGCCGCATCGCTCTCCAATTGCCGATCGGCCTTCTTTGTAACAGCCTGTGACTCTCCTGTGAGGGCAGATTCACGAATTTGTAAACTCGCATCTTCAATCAATCGACCATCTGCTGCAATCTGCACTCCAGCTTCCAACTGCATGACATCCCCCGGCACCAACTCGGACGAGTCAATTTCAGAGAGTTTGCCATTGCGGAGAACGCGCACACGGGGCGAGGAGAGCTGTTTCAACGCAGCCAAAGCTTTCTCTGCGCCACTCTCCTGGACAAAGCCCAAGATGCCATTCAAAATCACGATCGCCAAAATTGCAATGGTATCCTTAAAGGGAATGTCACCCGCCTTCAAGGTCCCTGTCTGCCAAGCCACCAAGTCCAATATCCCCGAGACGATCGCCACCCCGATCAACATGATCAGCATGATGTTTTTGAACTGGTCAATCAGGATTTCCCATTTCGATCGGCCTGCGGATTCTTCTAGTTCATTCGGGCCAAACTTAATCTGTCGCTCTTGGACTTGAGCGCTTTGCAGACCATTTTCATCACTGGTCTGAAGGAGTTCGAGGGTGTCTTCAATGGACTGAGTGTGCCAAGCGGCATCGAATTGGGGTGAGAGTTTAGCAGACATAGTTACGGTTACTAGGGCCAGAGAAGGTGGACGGGGAAGTCGGGTTTATAAAGGGAAGGCTTTAAAAGCGATGACTTTAGTCATCATTACAAGGAAATTAATAATTAATAGTGCCACATTTCACCACGATAGCACTAGTTTTTAGTGTTACTGTGTTTTGGAATCGATTATCGTGTAAGAATACCGCAGTAATGCGAACCCCTCAGTAGTAATGGGAATCCCTTAGGATTCTTTACGTCCCTTAGGACTATTTATAATTAAGTGAGACCTTGCTCTATGAATCCCTTTAACCCCTCTAAACTGGCTAGTGCGCTACCACCGATGGTCGTAGGCCGATCGGCTGAGGTGGCGCGGGTGAGTGAGATCTTGCGATCGGATGGGGATTTTTTGTTGACGGGGGTGCCGGGGGTGGGTCGGCGGACGTTGGTGCGGGCGGCGGCGCAGCAGGTGGGGGCGCGGGTGGTGGAGATTGATTGTCTGCGGGCGACGGACTATGCTCGGTTTTTGCAATTACTGTCGGATGCAATTTTGTCGGTGTTTTCGAGACCGATGGAGTTGAGTTTGATTCAGTCTTGGATTGAGCCTCATGCGTTGGAGTTGGATACGAGTAGTACGGGACGGGCGAAGTTGTTGATGCAGTTTGTGCCGGGGGGGGAGGCGATGCGGCATTGGGAGATTTTTCAGGTGTTGTTGGCGTTGCCGCAGCGGTTGGCGGAGTCGATGGATTGTCGAGTGGTGTTGATGTTTCAAAATTTTCCGCATTTACGATCGTGGGATCGATCCTCGAAGTGGGAGCATTATTTGCGTCAGGAGATTCAGCTTCAGACGAGGGTGAGCTATGCGATCATTGCGACGGTGGCGGAAAAGTGGGAGGAGCAGGCTGAAATGGAGTCGATGTTTTTGTCTCCGGTGGCGGATACGGATTTACGATCGTGGCTAGTCACGTCGATGCGGCAGGTGGAGTTGTCGCTGGATCAGGATGCGATTCAATTGATTTTGGATACGGTGCAGGGGCATTTTGGCGATGCGATCGTGTTGTCTCGGCGTATTTGGTTAGAGCATCGCGGTGGGGTGTCGTCGCAGGTTCGATCGCATCAGGTGTATCGCAGTTCGGTGTCGTTAATTGAGGATTTGTCGGTGACGTTTGAGTCGTTGATTTTGCTATTGCCGAGTACGCAGGTGCGGCTATTGGAAAGTTTGGCGCTTGATCCGACGTTGCGACCCCATGCTAAGGAGTATATGCAAAAGCATCAGTTGTCACGGGGTGGAACGCTTCAAGGTGCGCTGTTGAGTTTGGAGCATAAGGGTTTGATTTATGGAGCCGATCGGGGCTATGCGATCGCGCTTCCGATGTTGGGCCTTTGGTTACGGTATCGGTTGGGGTAATGGGCTAGCCCTGTGTTGACATTGTATATACATGCTTAGTATGATAATTACTGTAAGACTAGCTATAACAACTTGCTCTCTATGAGGTCATCATGATTGAGTCTTTAGCTGATAAACCTGCTGTTACGACTCGCGATGTCACCATGAATATTCGTGTGACACAGGTTCAACGAGATTTGATTGATGCGGCGGCGACGGCTCAAGGAAAGAGTCGATCGGAGTTCGTTTTGGAAGTGGCGATTCAAAAGGCGCAGGACGTTATTCTCGACCGAACGTTTTTCAATGTTGATGAGCAGAAGTTTAATGATTTTCTCGACTTGCTAGATCAGCCTCCTGTGTACAGCGATCGATTGCAGAAGTTGCTCAAGACAAAGGCTCCGTGGGAATAAAGCAAGATGCAATCTGAGAAATTGAGTGCGCCAGTGCGATTAACACTGGATCATGATGTGCAAAATTTTGAGTCAGGTGAACGATCGCTTGATGAATGGATTTTACAACGGGCCTTGAGAAATGAGCGAGAGGGTGCATCACGGACCTATGTGGTTTGCGCTAACAATGTAGTGGTTGGCTATTATGCGTTGTCCACAGGTTCGATCGCCTCAGTCAGCGCGCCAGGTCGGATTCGACGAAACATGCCCGATCCAATTCCAGTGATGTTGTTGGGGCGATTGGCGATCGATCGGCGTTGGCAGGGTCAAGCCTTAGGGCAGGCGCTATTGCGGGATGCCATTCTGCGGACGATTCAGGTGTCTGATATGGTGGGAGTCCGGGCGATCGTGGTTAATGCAATTTTGGAGAATGCTAGACGGTTTTATGAAAAATATGATTTCAAGTCGTCACCTCTTGATCCGTTTCTTATGATGCTCTTGTTGAAAGATGCGATCGGCTCGTTAGAAGCCTAAGACAGAACATTTATTCCATCGTTGATGGGTTATGCGATCGCACTTTCGATGTTGGGACTTTGGTTGTGCGATCGGTTGGGGTAATGGGTTTGGGAATCAGTAATGTGAAATGTGTGGGGACGATTCCCGTTGCGGGAGGTGTGGCCAATGGTCATAGAAATTAATAGTTCTTTAGGGAAAACAGCTTGTGTTCCCTATTAAATCAGGATACGTTAGAGCAATTAATGGGAGACATACTCTACCCAAATGGGGCATAGTCTTGATTCAAACACTATGATACGAAAAATTCTGACTAGCTATTTTATGAGCCGAAAATTACTAGAGTATCTATTATTTGGCGTAATCCTCGGTGGAATAGGGTGGCTAGTCATACCTGAAAACCCTCCTCCGAGTTTTTTAGTTGATTCGGATGAATCCAAAAATTTGATCGTTTTTGTGGGTAAGAAAATTACCCTCGAAAAACAACCTGGTCGATATGGCATTAATGACACAATGTCCAAGGCTCACTACAAAGTGCTACAGGTTATTCATGGTCAATATACTGGAGAGACCATTGAATTTAAAGCGTTGGATCACTGGGGTATTGCTCGGTTTGGGAAATATGACACGGTATTGCTTTATGTTGTAATGCGTCGTTCATGGCTTTTACAGCCTCGATACGTTCATGAAAAATATATGGCTCAGCCTGTTTACAGTACTGCTGACGGAAAATGGGCTGGCTGTGTTTCCCCAGGATATTTAAAGGTGATCCAACAACGCAATATCCAAGCAGAATTCATGAATTTCCAACCGGAGGTGATCATTGATGTCACTGACATCCCAGTCATTGATCGCCCAAAATACTATCCTCAGGAGTTTTATAAGTATCAAAATAATTCTGTGGTTTGCCGTAAAGGGTTAACTATTGAAAAACTGTTCCAAATCGAACGAGAAGGCACTCTTAAAGCGAGAGGTATCTTTAAATAGCATAGTTGAACGATCGCAATCGATCTCTGTATCCGCCCAATGATCAAGCTACAATAACAACGTCAAGTGATCACAAGGTCAACCTTATGACAGTCGCGCAACAAGCTCAATACTCCAAGGAAGATGTCATTCGGCTCGGGGATGAACTCTACGAAACCCATATCCGATACATGCTTCGCATAGGCTAATGCCACCGCAAGTCGAAGACGGCAATCACGGAAAGATCGTCGCGATCGATGTCAGGACAGGAGCCTTTGAAGTGGGCAAAAACAGTATCGACGCCTCCGATCGGCTGTTGCTCCAGTATCCCAATGCTCAGATCTGGTTTGTCAGAATTGGCCATGATACCGTTCATAAAATGCGACAAACTCAAGTGGTCCTCTCAAAATGATGTCAGGATACGTCAATGATTTAGGATTCATCTTGCGAGGATTTCAAAAGGTGACATTGGGAGACGGTAGCACTCAATATTTTGATATGTATGTTGGCTCTGTGATTTGGGATGGACAGGTGCGGCAGGTGGAAATCCATGTTGCAGAAACAGATTCATTAATCGGAATGGGATTGATGGAAGACTGTAAATTGGAAATAGACGTAAGACCCGGAAGTGAAGTCAAAATTACGGCTCTTCCGACAATGCCTACTACAGCTTAAAACAGTAACTGCGATCGCGCTTCCGATGCTGGGACTTTGGTTGCGCGATCGGTTGGGATGATTGGTTTGGGAATCAGTACTGTGAAACGTGCGGGGACGAATTGATGGGAAACGCACAGAATCGATCGAGGCATCAGCTAAAATATTCTTGATTGGGTCACTAGCGTTGGTTCGTTTTATGGATCGGATTTTGGAGATAGCGTGGAAGCAACAAGAGAAGCCGTTTCATGCAGAAACGATTGTTTCAGACGATTTAATTTCAATCTCCACACTGCGTCAGATTCTGATATCGATTGTTGGGCATTGTGAATTATATTATCCATCCGATTACTGCGCCCTTTACAAATTTGACGACTGGCATGAGCATGATGGCTATCTAACGGATAGTGATCTAATAACTTTTCATGATTTACGTTCAGTTTTAGAGTCTGATGAGTCGCTGTACCAGTCGCGACACCAAGATTGTGACGTTTACCGCGCTTTCTATCCAGACTCGCTAGATTTTCTTTGTCGTTACGATATTCTTGATGAGAATGAAGATGAGGAATATCCTGGAATTTGGGGCAGTTTTTCATTTTCAGGTTATGGTTTTGACCTGAGAGAAATAACAAAGCGATTGCGTGATTACAGCAACGTGACATTTAGCCAGCAAAACTCGAAGGAATATTTCGATAAAACCTACGGTTGATAGCAGTCGATTGAACAACGGATTTCCGTATCCGCGATTGAATCATCAGTACCGCTTAATCAAATGGCGATCGGCCCTCAATTCCCCTACGGCAACCAAGGATACTGCGTAAAATCAGGCATCCGCTTCTCCAAAAACGCCCGCTTCCCTTCCGCCCCTTCCTCCGTCATGTAATACAACATCGTCGCATTCCCCGCCAGTTCCTGAATCCCCGCCTGCCCATCACAATCCGCATTAAACGCCGACTTCAAACAGCGAATCGCGATCGGACTCTTCTCCAAAATCTCCCGCGCCCACTGAATCCCCTCAAGCTCCAACTGTTCGATCGGCACCACAGTATTCACCAACCCCATCTCCAGCGCCGCCGCCGCATCATACTGCCGACACAAATACCAAATCTCCCGCGCCTTCTTCTGCCCCACCACCCGCGCCATATAGCTCGCCCCAAACCCCCCATCAAAACTTCCCACCTTCGGACCCGTCTGCCCAAACACCGCATTCTCCGCCGCGATCGTCAAATCACACAGCAAATGCAACACATGGCCACCGCCGATCGCATACCCTGCAACTAACGCAATTACCACTTTAGGCATCGATCGAATCAACCGCTGCAAATCCAACACATTCAAACGCGGCATACCCGAATCATCAATATACCCACCATCCCCGCGCACCGACTGATCACCCCCCGCACAAAACGCATACTTCCCATCCGTATGCGGACCCGCCCCCATAAACAGCACCACCCCAATCCGCACATCCTCCCGCGCATTAGAAAACGCCTCATACAATTCCATCACCGTCTTAGGCCGAAACGCATTGCGCTTATGAGGACGATTAATCACAATCTTCGCAATCCCCTCCGCCTTAAAATATTGAATATCCTCATACTCCTTAACCACTTGCCAATCCATCACAATCACCCTTCCAAAAATCCTAGAACATAGACACAATTCACGTGGGGTGAGCGGAGTCGAACCCCGAACCTCACGAATCATTTAATTAGACGAATCTATTTAACTTGCTTTACGATCGTAGCTTGTTTTAAGACGGTAATTTGTAAGTGTAATGCCATGTTTTCCGATCGCGAATTCGGTTTAACTTCCCTTGTAAAAACAAACCGATCGCCGTCCGCGTCCGCACATGATCCAGCATCAAAACAGCACCCTTCGGAGCCACGATGCCATCATAATCGCCGTTATAGCGCTGCACTCGGCTACAGTAGACCCCAATCTCATCAACAGTCAATAACGCAGGCGACCATTGCTCGATCGACTTCGGCAAAACAAACACCCCAAAGACCTGATGTTGTCCCGCCTTCGGATTCACATACACGCGCTCCGCCGTCACAGTGTATTGCTGACCCGGTGACGTAAGAAACGCCTCCGCATCACAATTGGAATCGCTATGTTGGGTAAACGGCAACGCCCAGACCAATACGACAGCGATCGTTATAAAAAATTCTAAAACCGTTTGCATAGCATCCCGAAACGGGAATCGCCTCAACCAACGCATGATCTTTAATCGCAATCACTCAAACAATAATGAGGGCTGACGAACCGCCCCCTAAATCCGGTCCCCCCAGAATTGGGGGTTAGGGGGCCACGCTCGCCAGACGCTACTTAACTCCCGATCTTCCACTTAGGAACCATATTGGTCGTTCCCGCATAGACCGCCGTATCACCCAACTCATCCTCAATCCGAAGCAAACGGTTGTATTTCGCAACCCGCTCACTACGGCTCAGAGAACCTGTTTTAATCTGTCCGGCGCGAGTCGCCACAGCCAGATCCGCGATCGTCGTATCTTCCGTCTCACCCGATCGGTGACTGATGATCGAGCAGAACCCATTGCGAGCACCGAGGTCGATCGCCTGCAACGTTTCCGTCAGGGAGCCAATTTGATTGAGCTTAATCAAAATCGCCGTTCCCGCCTTCTCGCTAATCCCTCGTTGTAAACGAGTGACGTTGGTGACAAAGAGATCATCGCCGACCAATTGAACCCGATCGCCAATGCGCTGGGTCAACAGCTTCCAACTGTCCCAGTCCTCTTCATGGAGACCATCTTCGATCGAAACAATGGGATAGGCTTCCGTCAGTTTCACCAAGTAGTCAATGGTTTCCGCCGGAGTATGGGCCTTGCCGTCGAAAGTGTACATGCCATCCTTGTAGAACTCACTGGCCGCCACATCCAAGGCGATCGCGATTTCCGTTCCAGGCTCATACCCAGCTTTCTTAATCGCCACCATCAGCAGATCAAGGGCCGCTTGGTTCGACTCAAGGTTTGGCGCAAAGCCCCCTTCATCGCCCACACCCGTCATTTGGCCTTTTTCCTTCAGCACCTTACTCAGCGCATGGAACACCTCCGTCCCCCAGCGCAAGGCTTCCCGGAAGGTGGGTGCGCCGACCGGAACGATCATGAACTCCTGAAAGTCCACATTGTTATCCGCATGGGCACCGCCATTAATGACGTTCATCAAGGGCACAGGCAAGAGATTCGCCAGGGGGCCACCCAGATAGCGATAGAGCGGAAGACCGAGCGAGGTCGCTGCCGCCTTTGCCGTTGCGAGAGACACAGCCAAGATGGCGTTCGCACCGATATTTTTTTTGTTCGCATCGCTGTCGAGGGCGATCATCGTCCGATCGATTCGTTCCTGTTGGGTGGCATCCATGTCCACCAGAGCAGGCGTAATCAAGGTATCAATATTCTCCACCGCCTTCAGGACGCCCGCTCCGCCATAGCGCTTCGGGTCGCCATCTCGCAATTCATGGGCTTCAAACGATCCCGTCGAAGCGCCGCTCGGTACTTGAGCTAGTCCCTTTGCCCCAGAAAGCAGCGTCACTTCTGCTTCGACAGTGGGGCGTCCTCGCGAATCGAGGACCTCACGGGCAATAATATTGTCGATCGCAGTATCGGGTACATCAAACATAAAAAAGCAATCCTCTGAACTCGGCAGTAAGTTAACGCTAGACTTCCATAATCCATCGCTTAGAATACGTCGGAATGAGCCGTTAGGGAAGATTCGATAGAATAGTCAAAGAAATTAACTCTAGAAGGTTGAAATACATGCGATTACTGCATACGATGTTGCGAGTTAAGAATCTCGACCAGTCCATTTCCTTTTACTGCGATCGGCTCGGAATGTCTCTCCTCCGAAAGAAAGATTATCCCGGTGGCGAATTCACCTTGGCCTTCGTGGGATACGGCAACGAAGCGGACACAGCGGTGTTGGAGTTGACCTATAACTGGGGCAAGGACAACTATGTGTTAGGAGATGCCTACGGTCATATTGCGATCGGGGTTGATGACATCTACGCCACCTGCGACGGGATCAAGGCCCAAGGCGGAAACGTGACGCGGGAACCCGGACCCATGAAGCATGGCACGACGGTGATTGCGTTCGTTGAAGATCCCGACGGCTACAAAGTCGAGTTGATTCAGACGAAAAAACTGGACGATTGATCGGTTTCCCAGGAAATAAGGCCCCCTAACCCCCAATTCTGGGGGAACTGGAGCGAAGAATTTCTCTTAAAGTCCCCCAGAATTGGGGGATTTAGGGGGCCGTCCGCCAGAGATTTACTAAACCCCACCCCCAATTCCCCCGTGTCCAATCCCTACATTCCCGAACAAGGCAACCTCTTCACCGCCAAAGACCTTGCGGGCAGCTACACCACGCACCAAGCCCCCTCGCACAAGACCCTAGACCAAGACCCGATCGCCCTGACCCAATGGAAACAGCGCATCCACACCTACCAACAGTCACTCGAAGACCTCACCCCAGCCCAACCCCAACTCTTCGATCTCACTCCTGCTCCAAACAATCTCCCCAACCCCTTCCACCTCCCCCGCCAAAACACCCAATTCTGGCGCTGGAAAGCCACTGACGCTGGAGTCTCAGCCCTCTATTTCGTCATCGACTACGAAGCCAACCTCCTCCTCTACGTCGGCGAAACTGTTCACTCAGACTCCCGATGGAAAGGCACCCACGACTGCAAACGCTATCTCCTCCACTACCAACAAGCCCACTACAACCTCGACCTCCCAACTCAACTGGGAATCGCCTTCTGGAAAGACGCACCCCCTCAAACCCGCGATCGACAACGCCTCGAATCCGAACTGATCTACCGCTGGCGATCGCCCTTCAACAAAGAAAATTGGACCTTCTGGGCCACCCCCTTCGTCCAAGCCGAATAGCCCAAAACTTACGCCCAAAACAAAAAAGCGATCGAAGTAAAAACTCCGATCGCTTTTCTAATAAATTCTAAATTCAGAACCTTCAGAACCTACGGACAAGCTGTCACATTTTTACCGCCATTCGTAAAGCCTTCCGAAACCCAACCTTCAGCGGGCTTGACAATCTTAATCCAAGTCCGGCCATCGTCCGTGTTCTTAGACTCAGCAGGCATGACAAGCGTAATTTTTTCGTTAGGTCCGACGCCACCGACGGCCTCTGCCGTAGCCATTGGCTCCTTACGAATTGCCAGTCCTTTCACCTGAGTGACCAGACGGCAAGCAGAAGGGTTAGGACTAGGGTTGGGCTTCGGCTTAGCACCGTCGCACATTTTCAAGTTCATCGCCTGCACAAATCCCTTCGTCGGCGTACTCACTGCCGCCATGCCATCCTTAGGCGCAGCTTCAGCGATCGTCACTTTGTCATTTGTTTTCAAAGAGGTCAGCAAAACGCTAGTGCTAGAACGTTCTTTATAGAGTCCTGTAGACTGCTTTGCAGCGCGACATTCACCCATGAGTCCATCTGCCGCCATCGCCGCAGGTGCTGATGCAATCGCCGTTGCGATCGTCACCAATGCACATCCCAAACCATAATACTTTGTCATCATGATGTTAAAAACCTTCACATACATCAAGAATTACATAGTGAAAATTATGCCACGGAATACTCATGTCGTCGCATCGCGCAACAAAACGCAGATATTATCCTTCGATTAAGACCCGCTTCCTACTCAGTTTGTGGCTGGAATTCGATCACATTCCGTTTGATCTTGACATCATATTTCCCAAAGAAATCATGACCCAAAAGACCAATATCTGAGTTATTTGCGACAGTCACAACAAGTTGACGCGCCGTGAGTCCCCCTGTGGAAACGGTCCCAACCGTGGCCATGGGAAAACGAACTCTGGAGCCATCGGCAATGATCATGTTCCGTACACCCGTCGGCTTCAAGCCCAACCGATCGGACATGCGCTTCGTGATCAGGGTGCTACTTGCGCCTGTATCCAAGATCATCTCAAAGGTTTTGCCATTGAAGGACACGTCGATCACTGGAGTGGAGGCTAGACGGCGCTTAATGGGAACACGGTAGATTCCATTTTTGGCTGGGCCAGACGATTGTCCAGCGGCAGGTGTCGTGCTGGTGGGTTCGGGTGGGACTTCTCCGCAAAGGGTTCCCAATGCAACTTTTTTCCCTGAGGCTGTCACCATATAGCAGGACTGCGCGATCGATTGAGGCGCAATTAAAACTAAAGAAGACACCGACATAACCGTTGAAAGACCGATCGCATTCAGGATTGCGATCGAGTTGCCCAGACTCCAAAATCTACCCATTTCTAAGATTCTCCGCAAATAGATGAATTGCGATACAACAAACTTATCTTGCCCACTCATTCAAGATTATCACGAATTATTTGTTGATGCTTGCTTTCAGGGGCAAATAGCCCATTCATCGATCATGGGTCTATAGCCAGTTCCCGACGATGACGTAGGGTGCCCATTTGGGAAGGTCTGCTCCGTTTTTTTTGAGTTTGAGTTGGGCATTGCGGAGGGCATTGGCTTTGCTGATGTTGTCTTTGAGGATGCCTTGATAAAAATCGTTGATGACTTCGGCGGTGACGGTGGCATTGATGCTCCACAGTGAAGCCAAGGTGCTCCTCGCGCCCGATCGGATGGCGATGCCTGCGAGTCCTAGGGCCGCACGATCGTCCCCAGAAACGGTTTGACAAGCGCTGAGGATGAGGAGTTCGATCGCTTCCGATCGATTACGGGTGCGTTGACGCAGGACTTCGCTAAATTGATCGGTTGTAACATTGCGATCGCCCATGACGATAAAGGTATTTTCCTGTTGAGAACTAAAGCTGGCGTGGGTGGAGAGGTGAACGATATTGAACGGATTACGAGCAACGAGGTCTCGGAAATTGTCGAGCGTGGGCGGTTGGTAGCGATCGGCGTTGGTGTCGATCAGGACTTTTTGAGGGGGAAGGATTTCGGTGAGTTGTTGCAGTTCGGTTTCGCTGTCGGGGAGGGCTTGGAGGTTATTGGAGAATTGGGTTTGGCCGGAGAAGAGAATGCTGGGTTTTTGAATGGTTTGAGGTTCAAAGAGTTTTAGGCCAGGGCTGATGGCAATGGCATAGCGATCGATTAGATATTGTTGACGTCCGGCATCATAGAGCGCGGCCATGGGGATTTCCCGCAGGCTACCGTCTAGGACCATGACGAGGGTTGTGTTTTCCGGGAGGCTATCGATCAGGGGTGCTTGCGTCTGAGTGTCCTTGGCATTGAAGATCCATTGGTGAATTTGAGCAGACTTTGTATTGACATCATTCGTCCAGTTTTTCTGTAGATCGACTTTGAGTTCACGGACGATTTTGTTGATTTCGCTGCGTTGGACGGAGGATTGATAATGCCGCAGTCCGGTTTGGTTGGGGAGTTTGGTGATGATTTCTAGGCGATCGTTTTGTAAAATGGTGTAGATCAGTGCGATCGAATTTGCATTGCCTTTCGCATCAAGACTAGACAGCTTCTGAGTGATGAATTGATCGAGTTCCACTTTGGTCTCAATGCAGGGTTCGCGGAAATAGTTATGAATTTCGGCAATTTTGAGCGATTCAACCCGTTCGAGAATGGTTTTGAGGTCGGGGTTGGGTTGGAGGAGTTGGAGTTCGATGTTGTCGCGATAAATGGGTTCGACGCTATCGCGGTAGTTGTATTGCAGATCAGTTGAGAGCGAGACGAGTTCTCCGCGCACTAGTTCAATGCGTTTGATCGCAGTCTCAGAAAGACCTAGGGCATCACGGCTCGCTTGTTGGGTTTGGGTAGAATTGGCAGATTGATTTGCAGATTGCTTGAGTTGATTACGAACCTGCTGGAGTTTGATACGAGCGGCACGTCCGTAGAGGAGTCCTGAGATTTCGGGAGAATTTAAGGTGTCGGCACTCAGCAGCGCTTGTTCATTGATCAATGAGGCCGCAACTTCGCTTTGTCCTGCGTCTTCATAGAGACTGGAGAGAGCGTTGATCGCCTGAACTTCATTGCGTTTTAGGCGAGATTTGATTGACTCTTCGGGTTGATTGAGTTGGGCTTTTCGGAGACGATCGATCGTTTGAATCAGAAGATTAGCCGCATCTGAATTAGCGTTGCTGTAAAGGGTTTGGATTTGGGTTTGAAGGGCGATCGGAAATAAGCTTTGGTAGGTCGGTTTATTGGAAGAGGGCTGTTGGGTTTGTTTTAAAGTTGCACGATAGAAGCGATCTTGAAGGGCCTGTCGATCGGTCTCATGTTGGTGAATGCCTTCGGCGATCGGTTTGAGTCTTCTGAGGGTGGTGGCGTGATAGATATTCAGGGCAAGAGACTCGGCGCTAGACGTAGAGGATTGAGTCCGTTGTAAGTCGGTGGGAAGGGTCTGTAGAAGATTGACTAGATCTTGGGTCCAATCAATCATGGTTTTCTCAAGTTTTTTGACTTCTGCTTCTGCGGGGTTGGGTTGAATTTTGGGCAATGGACGCCCTTGTCTAAGAAGATCTTTAATGTCTTGAGCTTGGTTGATTTGATCATCGACGATCGCATTGTTCTGCGTGGAAACCAGGGTGTAGAGTTTAGGTAAGTAATCGATTAAGAGTCGAGCTTGGTAGAGTTTAGGCTGGAGTTGTTCGATTTGAGCGTCGGCATTTTCGAGCGACGGCTTTGCAGGAGATGGCGAAAGGGATTGAATGCCTGGAGTCCGCTCACTGTCTCGAAACTCCTGAAGGGTTGCGGTGATTTGCGCTTGGAGATCTAGAGCTTTTTGAAGATTCATTTGGAGTGATGAATCGGTTTCAGTAGGAGTGCGGTCCAGCCGATTGAGTTCCCGGGTTTTGAGTTGAGCTAGGCTGTAATGGGCGTCTCTAATCAGTTTTGGATCATTTAATTTTTTACCTAATTCTAAGCTCTCTTTTAACAGTGATTCAATCGCTTGAATCCGTTCCACCCTGGTCCCAGATTGGATCACGGCTTTGCTATCAACCCGATCGTAGGCAATAAAAGCTAGGCGACGGAGGACTTCTGCTTTTTCCGGTGAGTCGGGAAGGGTATTGCGGCAGGTGGTGAGAATTTCAAAGGAGCGATTATTGTTTTTATCTTGAAATTTATTGAGTTCCGTCAGATTACAAGTGGGTTGGGAAATAGCGGTGGGAATGAAGGGGAGGGTGATGCAGAGGACGATCGTGATTAGGGAGAGGAGGAGAAACCGATCGGCTTTTGGAATGCGTTGGAAGAGTTTGGAGAACATGGTGATTGTTTGGATGAAGATGGTTGGTAGATTGTGGGACTGCCGGGGTTCGGCTCCGCTCACCCCTCGATGGTTGGGAGGGTGAAGAGCCGGGGTTCGGCTCCGCTCACCCCTCGATCGTCGTGGACTGAGCGGAGTCGAAGTCCGAACCCCTCGATGGTTGGGAGGGTGAAGAGCCGGGGTTCGGCTCCGCTCACCCCTCGATCGTCGTGTAATAGTGAAGAGCCAAATTTTGACTCCGCTCAGCCTTGATTACCGTGGGCTGAGCGGAGCCGAAGCCCGAACTAAAGCAATTTATAAACAAACGAAAAGTACAATCCATTTTCTTGGAGCGATCGATTACCTCCTGGAATCGGTTCTGCTAATTTAATAATCGGCAATCCCCAGTCTAGACGGGCAGAAAAGCGATCGTTGACTTGCAAACGTAGACCCAAACCCACGGAGGCTAAGCTGCGGAATTCAGCCGGGAGATTGTCCTGGGGCTGACCAATGGTCCAGGCGGAACCAAAGTCGATAAACGGGGCTGCCTGTAATAAAAAACCATTGGCTGGATTACTGGGATTGGGTTGCGATCGCCAAATGGGAAAGCGGTATTCAGCAGACGCAAAGAATCCGGCATCATTCAGTAGTGCATCCTGCCGATACCCCCGCACACTGCTCTGTCCCCCAAGTCCAAACTGTTCACTCGGCAGCAATCCCCGATCGGCCAATTGCAAATCACTCCGCAATACCAATTGAGTATCCGGAGCAAAGGTCGTAATCCATTGGGCTTGACCGAGCCAGGAAATAAATCGACTATCGGGACCGCGATCGTTTACGGTGCCTCCGAGGAAACCCAAGCCTAGATTGAGTTGCGATCGGAGGGCAATCACACTTTTTTCACCGCGCCACAGAGCATCTTGAAACAATCGCAAAGACGTAACGCGAGTTTTACCATCGGCTTCAGCACCGATGCTCGGAAACGGCGTCAACCCATTCAGCAAGGTCGCCTCACTCACCCGATAGCCTAAACTCGCCCCAATCCCAAACTCACGCATCGGTTTGCGGAGAATAGGTTGACGAACAGAAAGCTCAAGGCTTTGGGAGTTCGCATCAATGTTCAGCACATTAAAGGGCGCTTCGATAATTCGACTCGACGAAAGCCCTGCATTCAAACTCAGCGTTCCGCCTTTGGGATTGAGCGGTAAGGTGTAATTGAGCGTCGCGAGATTACTGCCATTCGTATTGCTATAAACAAATCCCAATCCATCCCCCAATCCCAAGAGATTGCCTTGATTAAATTGAAATTGCCTTCGAATACTGCCAACACTGGGCGATCGGTTATTGTCCAGTAACAATTCAGCACTCATACTAGGCGCTTCTTCTAAGGTCAAGGTCAGCGCACTGGTTCCCGGTTCTGCGCCGGGAGACAAATTGGCTTGAATGTTTCGTAGGAGGGGATTGAGGGTTAGAAGTTGAATACCTTCGCGCAGTTCTTCGAGATTGAGGGGCGTTTTTACCGTACTCCGAATGCGACTGCGAACGTATTCATCACTAATGCGCTGACGTTTTTGCGGTGGAAACTTGATCCGAATTTCTTCGAGACTGCCTTCCACGACTCGAATGCGCACAATGCCTTGATTGAGTCCGGGCTGATCATCAGCGGGAATGAAGGCTCCGGTGGTGATGTATTTGCGATCGAGGTAATACTGCGTAACCGCTTCAGCCGCCTGAAGCAATTGGGCAAAGGTGAGCGATTTATTTTTGAATTCACCAATGCGTTGAACGATCGCCGCTTTCAAGATCTCATTTGAAAATTTGCTATTACCCTGAATGTCAAAATCTTGAATGACCGTAGGCAATACCTCGCCACTAGAACCGGGAGACGATTGCGGGGGAAGCCGATCGTTGAGTTCAGGTGCAGTGGGAAGAGCCTTGGGTTCTGGGAGGGGAACGATGGGGCCTTCTTTTGGGAGGGTTTGAGGTTTTGGGAGGGTTTGGGCGATCGTTTGGATGATAGAAATTTGGGTAAAGAGCAATGTGAGAAAAGAGATTTGGTAGATGCGTTTCATGATGATGAATGAATGGAAACTTGGTGATTGCATAAGCCCGATCCCCCTAAATCCCCCTTTTTAAGGGGGACTATGAGTGTTTAGCTCGTTTTTTAGTTGTGATTCTAAGACCATAGAAATCTAAAAATCTAAAAATCAATTCATAACCCTCCTCCCCTTCATGTCCCCCCTTTTCAAGGGGGCTAGGGGGATCGAGCCTAGGCAAGTTACGATCGCCCCACTGAACAAAGACCGCCACTACTCACCCCTGCATAGGGCAAACTCGCTGCAATGAATTGCAATTGGCCATCGGGCGTTTTAGTCCAACCTTGGGCGGGAATTAGACGGGTGGGTGCAGCGGCGATCGGAACGCTGGCTTGCGGCCTAGTTGGATTTTGCAATGGACTGACGGCGATCGTGCTGCGGCGCTCTAGTTGCTGGGTGGCATCTTGCGCTAAGACGCCTGTTCCCGTTTGTTTTAATGAATTGTCTTCTTGACGAGTGCGCGGGTCACAACCTTCACTTAAGGCGTAGTCGCGGAATCGATCGTTCATGGGTTGGAGACCGCGATCGACATCTAAATTAAACGTGCTGACATTAACCACACCATTTAATCCAACATCAGAACTCGCATCTAAATCGTCACTAATAATGGTGTCCGTTCGTTTAGCAAGATTTCTCAATGCCAACGTGGACAAATCAATTCGTCCGCCAGATCCACCAAAAGCATTGGCTACAATGTCACTGTTTTTGTAAGGAAACCCATAGGTCAGCAAGGTTTGACGATTGGAATTAAGGACGACATTGAAATTAGAATCTAACGTTAGATCCGATCCGATCGCGAGATTGCCACCATCCCCGCCACCAGCATTGCTCCCTGCTGCGGTAGACACTCGGCTGCCTCGACTGACTCCCATCAAATAGCGAGATTGCAATCCAACATTACCGCCCTTACCCGAAAGACTCGCTGCAAAAATGAAGGAAGCCCGATCGAGTACGATGAAATCAGTTTCAGCTAAAATATATCCAGCAAATCCACCGCCACTAAAATTGCTCGTGTTAATAAACGCGCCATTATTGATATAGAGTAGCGGCGTTTTGATCGCAATAACACCGCTTTTCTCGCCTGTTGCACCTTGCTCGATCGAACTTAAAATCCCAGACCCAAACTCTCCTTCCCGACCCGATATCCGCACATCTTCGATCGCCTTAATCCAAACAGAACCCGCATTCCCCTTGGCCCCGCCTCTCGTCTCACTGGGGCGAAACACAAGGGTTTGAATTTGGCCACCGCGATCGAGACTGAGTTTGCCTGTGCTGATGTGAATGGTGCCTGCATTGCCCTCTGCACCACTACGGACGCTACTCCGAATGTAACTACTCCGATCCAGTTTTAAGATTCCATTATTGCCACCTAAGGACAGCTTGGTATCAAAATCTGAGCTTTCATAGGTGCTGAAGACTTGATTGAGAAATGCTGGGACGGACGGATAAGACTTTCCAGTGGAAATGGATATAAATCCACCATCTCCTTTGCCAAAGGTACTACTAGAAATATCGGCATCATTACTTAAACTCAAAGATTTTGAAGCATTGACCAGGATAATGCCTGCATCTTTATTGCTGACACCGCTACCTACCAGCAAACTACTTTGCAGACCACTAGCTGCGCCAAACGGATCAACGGTAAACTGCGCCTGTTCAAGTGCTTCTCTTCTCGACTTCCCCGCATTGATATAAGCTTGCTGAATCGCTGTAAACCGATCGTTCCAAGTGGGATCTGAACCAGAGATATTAATCGTCTCTGCATTGATTACCATGTTACCCGGGGTTCCAGTTTTGTAAGACGGGACCGTAATTTGTGCGCCGCCTGTAATATTGAGATTGGTTACATTGATAAAAACATTGCCACCCGATCCTTTACTGAACGATCGGCCACTAATCACAGCCCCATTTTCAAGATTTAAATTGGTAATGTCATAGAGCCGCAAAATTCCACCTGCGCCCGTGGTTTTATCGACACCGCCCGGAACTTCCTCACTCGACACAAAGATCCCACTGGAAAACCCGCCATCTGAGGTTCCGTCAGGCCGCAGTCCTTTAAAGGGAGCATACCCGTTCAGCGTTACGGTGGAAGGCTTAGTGCGATCGATCGGTAAAATATCAATATCTCCTGACTTTGCGCCCTGAGTGGAGAAGGTAGAGGTGCTAATCGTCGATCCCTCTATTATTGATAAATTTTGAGTTTGGATCACAAGGTCGTCGCCTTTTGCCGTTGCGGTCTCCGGAACACTCAATTGGACCAGTGATTGATTGGCTAACATAATTGTGGGCGCATACAAAACAATGTCGTTGCCCGCCAATGCACGTCCACCTTGAAATTCAATTTGATTGGCGGCTAGCTGTAATCCACCGCCCACAGAGAGTCTGCCAAAGTTTGTAATGTTCCCAGGTCTCTGAATCGCTGAAGCATTGGCTCCATACTGTAGTCCTGGTTTGATTTCAACAGTCAGTAAGGGAGGAGCGTTTGGGTTGGTGGTCTGATAAGCATATCCATCTTCAAAGAGCCACCGATCGGCTGTACTCGCGACAAAGCCACCTGCAATATCTAATCTCACGTCCTTCCCAAAGACAACGCCACGGGGATTAATCAAAAACAAATTTGCAGAACCATTGACCCCAAGTGTCCCAAAAATGTTAGAAACATTATTGCCCGTCACACGACTGAGAATATTACGAATCCCCGTATCCGGATTGAAATAAACCTGATTCCCAGCCCCGACATTAAACTCACTAAAACTGTGAAACAAAGACGCGCCTCGTGCTGTCCCTCCATTAATTAAGGTCGGTACAGTCCCCCCACCCGGAACCACTATAGAACCCGTCGTTCCGTCAGAAATTGGAATGTTCTGAGCGATCGCCCGATCGGTTCCGTAGCCACCGACCGTCAAAACTGCGCCCGTAACCGCCAAAAACTTCAATAAATGCATCCCAAAACCTCTCACCCCGATCGCCATATACTACGGGTATTTACGGAGAAAGACAATATGAGTTTGTGGGGAAAAGTGAGTTTTTGTGGGAAATTCTGTAGGTTTCGGAAAAATTACTCGCCTGTATGGACCGTCTTGACCCACTTTAAGCGCTTCGGAAAAAAGGCCATTCGCGTCGTGACACTCCCCACAACAATAAACCAATGGATCATATAGATAAACCCCTGAACCGCTTGAATTAAAGGAATTCCCCAAGCTTGCCACAGATTGCTGTAGGTTCCACCTGAAGCCAGCTTGCGACGACGCAGTCCACGGGTCGTACTCGCAACAAAGAAAACAAAGACTAGAAGAGACAGTGGCATCAACATCAAGACATGGTGATATTTCAAAGCCCAGAAAAAGTCAGGCAATGCCGCTGTCGGCATGAAGTACTGCATGATCCAGAACACGGACAAATCCAGGGTCTTTGCGGTCCCCATCCGGTTGCGTAAAATAAAACGCCAGTAATCTAGATAGCGTTGATAGCCGCCTTCACCCCAGCGATTTCGTTGATGCCAGAGAGCTTTGGCCGTGGTCACACCTTCTTCGTAGACTGGCGGAATCGTGAGACATTGAATATCCCATTGATTTAAATGCAAGCGGAATGTCAAATCCAAATCGTCCGTAATCGTCTCCTCATTCCAACCCCCGCATTCAATTAGGGCCGATCGTCTTACAAACTGTCCGTTCCCTCGCAGTTCACCGACCCCGCCCACAGCAATGCGTTGCTGCTGCATAAAGGCATCCAGCAACATCTCAGCATGTTGCCCTTTAACCCAAAAGTTATTGGCTTCCGCGCTGCCAGGAATTTCATATTGAGCGATCGCTTTACGGAGTTGAATTGCTCCGACCCGATCGTTTTTCAAAAAGATCGGTAAGGTCTTTTGAATAAAGTCAGGCTGAATGCGGGCATCCGCATCGAACACGACTAAAAATTCGCCCTTAGTTTTAGCAAAAACTTGATTTAACGCACCGGATTTACCACCCGTAGCCCCAGCGGCGCGACGATAGAGATTGAGTTGGGGGAACTCCTGCCGAAGTTGCGTCAAAACTTCAGTGGTGCGATCGGTGCTGGCATCATCCACAATCCATAGCTCGTAGCGATCGGCAGGATAGTCGAGGGTACAGAGATTGCGCACCAATGTTTCAATCACAGCCTCTTCATTCTTAGCCGACACCAGCAGCGTCACCATCGGCAACGCTGAGCCTTGAACAACATCATGCAAATCACAATCAGGCGCTTCGATCGTTGGCTTTGCAGTGAAGGCTCGAAGCAAATGAAGGGACATGAGACCGGATAATGCCGTCATTAACCACAGGCCATAGCTGAGATTATGAACCAGGTACAAAATGCCCCAAGTCCCCGTTAATAAAAACGCCGATTTAAGCCGTCGCCCCTCGAATCCATCATCCAGGGGCGACGACTCAAAACAGTCCTCAAACCGATCGCTGTCTGAGTCTAAAGCGATCGTCTCTCCCAGGGTTAAATCTGGGAGAGAGCTATATTCAGACCCCTGCGAGGAATCGTTTTCGGGCCAGGAATTCTCCGACATAGGTAGCACTGTTCAACACCCAATACTTATCCAAACCTTTGAAGAAACTGGGAATCAGATAACACCAAACGGTGCATCCTTCGCAGACAGAGAGTTTTCCCTGACTTTGTCGGAATTCTTCGACGACTTCTGATTCTCTGTATAGATCGTAGAGATTCCCTGCGATCGGCACACCCTTTTGGGCGAAGTGGTAACAGGGAAGCAGCAACTCATCGTTGGGAGAGATGGCAATGACCGCATCCACGGCTTTACAGCGTGGGTTTTCGGTGTCATTTCCGCCCGCTTCAATGAAGGCTAATGCCGCTTTATTGTATCCGACGACGCTACCAAACTTGCGGGCAACGGCTTCGATTTTTTGGACCATTTCCGCATTGGGATTTTTCTTGGAGTTGTAGTTGGAATAAGCCGTAAACGCCGGATTCATCCAAACACGCGCTCCCAGTTCCCGAGCCAGCTTTGCGACTTCGTCGAGACGATCGAAGTTCTGGGCGGTGACGGTGTGGTTAAGGACGGGGTACTCTCCCAGTTCTTTTGCAAGCTTGACGGATTCCACGAGGGTATCGAAGATGGCAACCCCACGGGACTGATTATGGGTGTCTGCATCTCCGCCATCCAGGGAGAAGTTTAAGAAGTCCACTAAGCCCTGCATTTCTCTGGCCCGTTTGGGATAGAGAATGGTGTTGGTGGTCATGCTGGTGGTGAAACCGAGGCGCTTGGCTTCCGCATAAATCTGCGGCGCTTCAGCTTTAAGGAGCGGTTCTCCTCCGGTAAAGTCGATGTACTTGACCCCAAGACGCTTCAGGTCATGGAGATTTTTCTTGATGGTCTCAAAATCCGCTTCTTTCTTTGGTTCTAAGGCCCAAATGTCGCAGAAGTGACAGCGAGCATTACAGCGGTAGGTCAAATAGTAGTTCGCAACGAGGGGGACTCCCATAAGTGCCTAGGTTCTCCAAGGATGATTTGATGCAAGTCACTTAGACGATACGGCTAGAGCGTCGCACAATACAAGCCCTTTTATTAATTTTTATGACTCATTTTTTCGATGGGTTGATTCCCCACCGAACTCGACTTCGGTAAAATCTACGTGTGACAGAAATTAACAATGATCGATCGGATACATGGCATTGGGTATATTGCATTGGGTATGTTGAGTAGAGGGCATTAAGGCTCAGTTACAATTTAATTTCAATTAAAGCTTTGATAAAACTCTCCCAGTGGCATTGTTTTCACAGGGTGAAATGAGGCATTTTGAAGCTTGAGGGTACTTTTATCTTGAGGAATCGTTGGATTATGAAATCGGGACTGCCATATTCATCACCTACCGCCATTTCATCACCTGCGTCGATTAATTCAGCGACTTCACCTTCCTCTGAAGCGTTCCTCACTTGGCAAGAGACGATGCCAGAAGATCTCACCTCAACCAATGTGTTCACCCATGGTTACGCCCGTACGCCCGATGGCATGAAATCGCCTCAGAATCCCGATGTCACGGTGATTCAGGCCCATCGGGTGTCCCGTGAAGGTCAGGCTTGGGTGGAGCGAGGCTACGGGTTACATCGTCTGGGAAACTACGAAGAAGCGATTGTTTGTTTTGATACAGCGCTTGAGTTGGATGTCAGGATTGCGGATGCTTGGCAGGGGAAGGGAATTTGTTTAGGGGAGATGAATGAAGCGGAAGGGGCGATCGCTTGTTTTGAACAGGTAATTTTGCATAACCCTGACAATTATCGGGGTTGGCACAATCGTGGCAAGGCGTTGATGAAGGTGGAGCGCTATGAGGATGCGATCGCTTGCTTTAAGCGCGTGCTGCAACTGAAGCCTGAAAACTATAAAGCTTGGTACAATCGCGGGCTTTGTCTGGAGCATCTCCGTCATTGGGAGCAGGCCGTGAATA
>JAAFJU010000126.1 GCA_013298165.1 Synechococcales cyanobacterium bin31.maxbin.ball.101
TTCTCCCCCAGTAAATCGTCAATTAGGTGGTCCAGATTTGTCAGCGGTCGTTTCCGTCTTACCATGGTTGAGATCCTCCTTTATCAGGATTCTAGATCCCTTACACAAAATCTAGATCACTCTCGACGCATTTCGTCCTCAAGGGCCGCAAACGGGACCAAATGCTCAAACAATCCATAAGCTGTTGGATGCTCGCCGTACAGCAAGTATGGAATCCCCATCATGATGCGCTCATCGACATCACCCGCCTCGAAATGGGGACGTATTGGTCCTTTCAAAATGGATTTGTTATCGATCAATGTCAGAAATCGACCAATGGATGCTGTTTTGTCCCCCACCATAAAGGTGTCGATCGTCGGAACTCCACCATGACAGGTTGCAAATTGCTCTAAAAAGTAATCGTCCAGTGGATAGCTCTCACGGATGTATTCAATGACTCGATTGTCGATCGGTCCCGCTAAGGTGTGTGCTTTGCACTGTAGATCTCGAATGATGGAGGGTTTAGATTGCATTGTTCTGTGTAGGCTCAGATGAGACTGAGCATCCTTCATAGGATTAGTCGGTAGTAGAACTTAGCTCATGGAAGAATGCGGTTATGCAGACTCGATCGACCTACAATATTCAAGCATTCACTTCAGCTTCTGACAGTATGTATTCTCAAAATGCCTGGGTAGCATAGCGATACGTATCCTTGTATCATAGTGTGTCCTTCAGGCTACGTGCCCCAAATCGATGAACAGCGCGATACCCGATCCGAATCAGCCAAGGCTGGGCGTCTGGGACTCGTGCATACAGTTGTCGGGCAGCTAGCATCGTGTCATCAGCCAGTTCAAAGGATCCCGTTTCGATATCGTTCACATCGAGATGAAAATCGATCGCTACCCCTGATGAAATAAACAAACCGAACCCGATCGCATTTTCGGACAAGGACTCGTCTTCATCGGAATCCCCAACACCTCTAACCGTTTCAAATTCACAAACACGCCTAAATCTGCAATTCCCGCCAAATCTAACGGCGTCTCATTTAGCGTTAACACCTGCAATCCCATCAGCCCCACGATCGGTCTCAAACTCCGCACCAGCGACCCATCCAATCGCAACTCCGTCAGATACTGCAAACTTGTCAACGGACTCAAATCCTCCACCAATGTCCGACTTGCATTTAATTTAGTTAATTCACCCAAACTCGCCAATGGGGAAATATCTTTAATAGGATTACTTGCGATCGACACCTCGCCCAGCTTTCGCAATCCCCGCAACGGCGTCACATCCTCCACTCGTGAATCCTCAATAATCACACGACGCAATTCACCCAAACCAGACAAAGCATTTAATTCCTTGACCTTACTCCCGCGAATCACAAAGGATTTTAGTTTGGTCAACTTTGCCACAGGAGCAATATCCACCATCAGATTCCGGCTCAAAACCAATCCTTCTAATTGCGTCAAATCCCCGATCGGCACCAAATCAAAAATGCCCATTCCCGTCAAATCCAAAACCTTGAGTCCGGCCAAACTCGTCACCATTCGATCGCAATCTCTCGAACCCGCCACCCGAGCTAATACATCCACCGTGCGCTTCCGATCGCTATCCAAACCACCATATCCCAAACACCATTTTCCAAAGGGATGGGACACGGCTTTGATTAAATTCGTTTTTTTATCTTTTTTCGCACCTGTGTTTTTGGCCGCAGGCTTAGTCGATTTTGCAGGTTTATTTGCAGCCTGCGTGACTTCTGCGATCGGCAACCCAAGCCCTAAGATCAAACCCAATCCCAAACCCAAAAGCATCTTCATCTCAAGAACCCGAAAAACACCCCACAAAAATACACCACAAACCCCAAACCCAACCTCATTTCTCCATCACCTCAAACAACTTCACTAAAACCACATTCGACATCAATAGCCCATCCGGATCCGACAACCTTACCCATCCCCCCTCCACAATCACCAACCCCGACGCCACAAACTCCGCCAAAACCTGCATAAACTCCGCGACTAATTCAGGCCCAAACCGATCGACCAACGGCGCAACCTCAATCCCCCGAACCAACCGCAACCCCATCATCACCCGCTCCAAAAAAATCTCCCGCTCCCGCCCTAACTCCAAATCACTGGCTCGGTCCCCCCAGAATTGGGAGTTAAGGGACCGATCGCCCGAAGCCAAACCCTGCACCCAAGCAAAATACTCCGATCGGGTCCGCGCCCTCGCAAACCTTACTCCCCCGACAAAACTCGTCGCCCCCATCCCGAACCCATAAAACGGCAAACCTTCCCAATACACCCGATTGTGCCGACATTCAAACCGCGCCTCCCGCGCATAACTCGACACCTCATAGCGCCCAAACCCGGCCGCCGCAAGCCTCACCGCAGTCGATCGGTACATCTCCACCACATCCTCCTCCAACGGCACATTCAAAATCCCCCTCGCCTCCCGCTTCCCAAAGACCGTCTCCGGCTCCACCGTCAAGTCATACACCGACAAATGGGTCGAACCCGTCTGAATCGCTAGCTCCAGCGACTCCGCCCACATCGATAACGTCTGCCCCGGCAACCCCGACATCAGATCCAAACTCCAATTCCCCACCCCCGCCGATCGGAAATACTCCACACTCGCCCAAACATCTTTCAAGCGATGCGATCGACCACAAGCCTCCAAAAGCTCATCCTGAAACGCCTGCACGCCCAAACTAAAGCGGTTTACGCCGGACTTCATCCACGATCGAAGCCGCTCAAGGTCAAACGTCCCCGGATCCACCTCCATGGAAATCTCAATTTCGGCATCAAACCCAAACGTTCGCTCTAGTGCGTTCAAAATCTCGCCCACCTGACCGGGCGACAACAGCGACGGCGTTCCTCCACCAAAGAACACGGTTTTTAAGCTAAATCCCTGGTTCTGCTCTAGAGAAATCTCTTGAATCAACGCTCTGACGTACTCTGCCATCATCCCCGACGACTCGCCCACTAGCCGATCGCCCACCACCGAAATCGGAAAATCGCAATAAAAACACCGCCGCCGACAAAACGGCACATGCACATAAACCGCCCTCGGTGCCTGCATTTCCCACAACACACTCATTTCGAGCACATCCTGTAATATCAAAAAACATTATCCACAAGACACAAACGATATAATAAAATCACTGACACCTGCGCCAGCGACCTAAACCCTCTCATCCATCCCTATAATCCTAAGCATTGCGCATTGCGCTCAACGCCTCACCATGCTCGACGCAATCATCATTCTTTCATTCATCCTTGCAGGTGCAGGCATCGGCTACCGAGGCATCGAAGCTCTACCCCTCGAAGTCCAAAGCCAAGTCAGCAACCCTGAAGCGCTTCGCCTGGTCATTGCACCCTTTGGCGGACTGCTGGGGACGGCCTTTGGAATTTTGGCCCAGACCAGCTACCGCCGCCTCGAAAAGCAGATTAAGGATATGACGGCAGCGAGTCTCCTCAGCCGAGCCGTGGGACTCGTCCTAGGATTGCTGATCGCAAATCTCTTGCTTGCCCCAATCTTCCTACTGCCCATTCCCAGTGAATTTTCCTTCATCAAGCCCCTCACGGCCGTCATGGGGAGCATCCTCTTTGCCTACCTCGGCGTCAGCCTAGCCGACACCCACGGCCAAAACCTCCTCCGCCTCATCAACCCCAACAGCGTCTCCGCCCTCCTCCTCGCCGAAGGCACCCTGCAATCCGCTAGCGCCAAAGTGTTGGATACCAGTTGCATCATTGATGGCCGCATTCATGAGCTGCTTCGGACGAACTTCATCGAAGGCCAGCTCCTCGTGCCCCATTTTGTCCTGGAAGAACTGCAAACCCTCGCCGATGCCTCCAATGACCAAAAGCGCGGTCGTGGGAGACGTGGGTTGGATATTATCAACACCATGCGATCGGAAAACCCCGATCGGGTCGTCATCCACCCTGCTGACTATCCCGACATCGCCACCGTCGATAACAAACTGATTCGTCTCGCCCAGGAAATCAACGGCACGCTCCTCACCACCGACTACAACCTCAACAAAGTCGCCACCGTCCAAGACATCATCGTCCTAAACATCAACGATCTCGCCCAAGCCCTGCGACCCACCTACATTCCCGGCGACACCCTAGATTTAAAAGTTCTGAAATCAGGCAAAGAACCGACTCAAGGCATCGGCTACCTCCAGGACGGCACCATGGTCGTCGTCGAAGAAGGCAAACCCTACCTCGGCACCGAGATCCAAGTCGTCGTCACCAGCGCCCTCCAAACCAGCGCCGGACGCATGATCTTCGCCAGACCCTCAGCTTAGTTCTTCTGAATCACCGACCGATCGTTGCAGAAGAATTTGGAGCATGACCTTGATATCGGCTTGGATGTCTTCGAGCTTAGCCATGCGGGATGCATGTTCTAGGTGGTTCTTCTCTAGGCGCTCTGTGCGTTCGTCTTGATCATCTAGTTCTTGGTCGTGCTGACTGATTCGTGCGTTGGTGCTATTGCCAAGCTGTTGGACGACATCGAGGGTTTGGGCGATCGCTTCTTCGACTCTAGACATACGTTCGTTTGACTCATTGAGGTTCTGGGCTATAACTTCCTCGACTCTAGACATACGCTCGTTTGACTCTAGTCGGCGCTCTTGGCTGTCGAGGCGGTGGGTTGCAGTGAGGGTTTGTTGGTCTTGAAGGACTTGGGTAAGAAGCGCGAGTCGTTCGTCGATCGCTTCTAATCGAGGATTGGTATAGTCACTCATAAAATGGCTTTTGGATATGAAACTATGCTCATTCTAGGCGATCGAACTGCTGAGGGCCGACCGCCTTTCTACTCAGAAAACCCTATATATCCTAGAAGCTGAATTTTCTCCCTACATTCTCACCATTTCGCGGGGTTTCTCTACGATCGCCGCTGTCAGCGCTTCCTCTAGGGGCGCTCGGCCAAGCTGTTCTTCTAGGACCAGCATCACCTCACGGCCAAAGTCTGCCGAATTCCGCCGCCAAGCCTGAAGACAAATATCCCCAAAATAGTCGCCCATTTTCCCTGGGTTCCACAGGAGTTTCATGGCATTCCAAGGCATTTGATTCATGGGATCATAGTCCCGATTCAACACGCCTGTCTTAAAGGCGTAATCTTCCAAATGGGTGTGGGGCTGTAGCCCAATGAAGAAAATCGCAGGTTCTACTTTGTCCGCCCCGAAGATGTTCTCCAGTTCGCGGTGATAGGCGATCGTCTGACGAATGGTCTCAAAGGTTTCATCAATCACATTGAAGGAGTAATTGACCGAAACCATCGCATCAAAGCCCGCCGCCTTTAGATCGCGACAGTTTTGCAGCACTGTGCGGAGGTTGTAACCCATGCGCATCTTCCGCACTAGCTCCTGTGACCCACTCGTGATCCCAATCTCGAAATAATTCATTCCCGTCTGCACCATCAGATCCGCCAGTTCGGGATCCATATTGTCCGCCCGAATATAAGCCGCCCAGTGAATGTCCTGCATTCCTTCCGCAAGAACCTTACGGAGCAAAATCTTCGCATCTTCAATGTATTTGCGAGCCGGAATAAACTGCGCATCCGTAAACCAGAAATTGCGAATGCCCCGATCGTACAGTTGCCGCATCTCCGCCACGACTTCGTCCGTGGGATTGATCCGCACCTGTTTTCCTTCAATGACGGTGTAGACGCAGTAGCAGCAATTATGAGGACAGCCGCGTTTTGTTTGCACGCCGACATAAAAGTCATCAGATTCGAAATAATAGCTAAAGTCCGACCAAATTCCTTCGATGTAGTTGTAGTTACAGGCTGACTTTTCGATCGCCTTGGGCACCTCATGAATCAACCGATCGCGGGGCGTCTCCATGCCTGCCACATAGCAGCGCTCACCTTCCAAGCTCTCACCCCGAATCAACCGCTCCAGAAGCGATTCGCCTTCCCCTACGGACACGATCGTCCCCTTGGGCAACTTATCGCCAAGCTGCTCATAAAACACACTCACGGCACCGCCGCCCACCACCGTTGTTACCGCTGGTGCGTAGCGTTTTGCCCGCTTGAGACCGCGCTTAATCAAGCCTTGGTTGCGCCATAGTTCGCCGTAGTACCAGAGCAGCATCTTCGCTCCGCCTAAGGCCCCGCGAAGTTTCAGCAGTAAATTTTTGGAATAGAAAAACTCAAAGGCATTCTGTAGGGGATTGCCACCGCGACCGCCAACGGGTGCGTAGATCTGAATATCGCGCCAAGAGAAAATCAAGAGCGTGGGCTTAAAGTCATCGATCGCCCGCTCCAATGCCGAACCGTAGTCCAGCGGCGGCACGGTCCCTAGGTCAAAAATTCGCTGTGACACATCCGGAAAAAGCTTATGAACATGATCCGCCAGGTAGACTACGCCGATCGGGAAAATCGGGTTGCAAGGGAGGCGAACGTACAAAATACGAGGATTCATGGCGGTTTAACGAAGAAGTGTTAAGAGAAAATCAATGGCGCGGGAGATCCAAACGTAATTCGAGTCTCTCATGAGAATGTTTTACATATCTTAATAGTAGCATTCAATCCCTTGATTAGCCTGCCTCTACCCAACCTAAAAAGTCCTCAGTAACCGACAGAAGCCGGATTAGATCAATAGATAGTGCCAGACTTGACAGTTCGCCCCATTTAGCCTGTGCTAGGTTCAAGAATATTCCTCCCCACCACACCACTTCATAGACTCATGCCACAAATTCTTGATCCTGTTCCCAGTGACCACTCCGATCGTCTCACTTGCACCTATGCAAACCACACGAGTCAGATCCAAATCGTCCGCATCACCAACATCATCAACTGGTATTTTGAGCGGGTTGTCTTTCCTGGGCAGCAGTTGGTTTTCTCGGCCCCGGGTGATGCTCACCTCGAAATTCACACGGGAATGATGGCGAGTTCTATTTTGTCAGATACCCTGACCTGTCGGGATCTGGCCATTCCGGATACCTTTGAATTTCCCGATGACCTTCGGTCGGTCACAGACCATCGAAGCCTTAGGCCAGAACCCGTAGCGGCTTAGAGATTCGCAACTCAATCTACATCCCTGGCTAACCTAGCCCCCTAGCCCCCAATTTTGGGGGAACATGAATTTCTGAAGCCCCCAGAATTGGGGGTTGGGGGCGGTTCGCCAGACTCTACGAGCAAATCTCTCAAACCGTGGCGATCGTCACCGCAAACTTCTTGTCTTTCGTCACTTCCGCCGTCGTCACTGCGACCCCTGGCCCGAAGAATTTCGTCATCTGAGCTTCTTTCTCTTTCCACACTTCGTAGGGAATCTCCAAAGAGCCAAAGGTCAAAATCAACGCATATTGATTGTCGATCGCCGCTTCTTGAAGGCTGAGCAGCGTCGGATGCTGATTTTCTTCTTCAGATTCTAAGCCTAATTTCTCCAGTGCAGGCTCTAAATGAACCGACATTCCGTACTGGTAACGGGTCACGTCCAAAATAATTTGAGTCTGAGTACTGGTAGCTTTGCTGCGCACCGATTCCACCTCTGGTGCAGGCTCAACGATCGGTACCGGAGGCAGCTCTGTTCCCTTGAGGCCCAATCCCACGACACTCATCGGTACTCCAACTAACAGGGCAACTGTAGAAGGGACGGAGGTGTTTTTCAGGGCATAACATCCGCCGACAAAGGCTAATACACAGCCGATCGAAAGGAAGACAACGGCCCAGCGAATTTTACGAAGGATCTCAGGCATGGGTAAATCAGGGGAAAAAGACCTCCCAATTATCCGGTATTCCTGAATATTTAGAGCGAGTTCTGAATATTTCCTTTTCAGAACTCGCTCAGATGATCCCCCGAGTTAAATCAGAGAGACTAAACCCTACACTGCAACCAGTGTTTTGAGGGGTGGGGCGATCGGCTCATCCATGAGACCATCACACTTCGCCATATGTAGGATCAAGTCAATGACGCGATTGGAATAGCCCCACTCGTTGTCGTACCAAGCCACAACTTTGAAGAAGCGATCATTCAACTCCATTCCTGCCCCCGCATCAAAAATACTGGAGTGGGGATTGCCCTGGAAATCTGTAGAAACGACTTCTTCGTCGGTATAGCCCAAAATGCCGGATAACCCGTTTTCCGAGGCTTTTTTCAATGCCTCACAGATTTCACCGTAGCTCGTCGCTTTTTCGGTCTTGAAGGTGAGGTCTACAACCGAGACATCGGGCGTTGGGACGCGGAATGCCATGCCGGATAGTTTGCCCTTCAATTCGGGTAGGACGAGACCCACGGCCTTAGCGGCACCTGTAGACGAGGGGATGATGTTTTGAGAAGCACCCCGTCCGCCGCGCCAGTCCTTCGAGCTGGGTCCGTCCACGGTCGGTTGGGTGGCGGTCATGGCATGAACCGTGGTCATCAGTCCTTCCGTGAGACCGAATTTGTCGTTGAGGACCTTGGCGATCGGGGCGAGGCAGTTGGTGGTGCAACTGGCATTGGAGACGACGGTGTGGCTCTTGGGATCAAAGTCGTGATGATTGACGCCCATCAATAGGGTCTTAACGCGATCGGGATCTTTGGTCGGAGCCGAAATAATCACGCGCTTAGCACCTGCCTTAAGGTGTTTACCAGCGGTTTCAAAATCCGTAAACAGACCTGTGGCTTCCACGACATAGTCTGCTTTTAGCGCTTTCCAAGGAAGCTCCTCGGGGTTCCGGATGGAGCTACAGGGAACGAAATGATCGCCCATTTGGATGCCATCGGTCTTAGCGGCGAGGTTTCCCGTGTAGGTGCCGTGGGTGGAGTCGTACTTGAGTAGATACGCTAGATTGTCCGGTGGGACGAGGTCATTGATTCCAACAAATTCAATCTCTGGGTGCTGCAATCCTGCACGAAACACCAGTCGGCCAATTCGGCCAAATCCATTAATTGCAACCCGAATGGTCATAGTGACTACTCCTAAAAGATCCTAAAAGACGATTGAAGAAAGGTTCTATCTCTATCTTGAGACTCACGCTACCCTACGTCTTAGGGGAAGGCCCCAATTCGTAAGCTTTTTGTTCGATTGGTCAGGGGTTCCTTAGTAAAATCAGTCACAATCCACCGGATTCTCGACTTAAAACTTGACGTAATCTGACAAACGGTTAACTACGATACGCATTGAATTTAAGATCCGTAACGCATTAATGCATGGATGAAGACGATCGCGGGATCACAGAGTTTGATACACTGCTTCAGATTATTGTTTATTTGTCTTTTGCTTCGTTCCAAAAGCTGACTCCTGCAATGAATGCGAAAACTGCGAAAACAACTGCGAAAACTTTGTTGAAACAACTCAAAGACTCTCCCTTGCTCTTGCCTGTGGGAGGCTCGATCGCTCTCATTGCTTCGGGGACTGTCGCTTTTTGGGCTTTGACCAGACCGAATTTCGCTCCGGGTACGCTGCCGATCGGCTCCAACGTGATCCCCCAGGATGCCTTGATGGTTCTCTCCATGAGTACCGATCCCAATCAATGGCGTCAACTACGAAGCTTTGGCACAGCGCAAAGTCAAGGATTCTTAGATCAAAATATTGCTCAAGTCCGCGATCGGTTCTTATTTGACAATGGCTTGGACTACGAACGCGATATCCAGCCCTGGGTTGGGGGTGAAGCGAGTTTTGCCCTCCTCTCCCCCCAAGGCGAAACCTTACCTCCCGCCGAAGGCACCCCCATCCGTCCGGCCAATCCTCAGCCTGCGGTGCTGGTGTTGCCGATTCAAGATGGGCTGAAAGCGAAAGAACTTCTGGAAAAGCCCCGAGAGGGTCAGTCCTGGAATCGTCGCAAATATAAGGACATTGAGATTCAAGAAAGCCAATCCGCTGATACCCAGACCAGCAACCAGGCCAGCAATAAGCCCCCTAAGCAATCCATGGCGGCAGCGGCGATCGATGGCAAGTTTTTACTCGTCACCAATAGCACCCGAGCGATCGAACAGGCGATCGATACCTATAAAGGGAGCAATTCGATCGCAAATCTTCCTGGCTACACCAATGCCCTGGGTCAGATTCAGACAGGTCCTAGTTTTGCCACGTTATATATGAATCTCCCGGCCATGGTGCAGCAGGGTGGACGCAGTGCGCCTAAAAGGGAACCCAATAAAGACCTCTCCGCCCCTCAAGGCTGGGCCATGACGGTAACGCTGCAAAATGAGGGTCTCAATCTCAAAAGTATTCTCTGGCTCAATCCCGACAGCAAGCGCACCTTCAGCACGAACAACGATGCCAAAACTATGTCTGCTCGTCTTCCGACCGAAGCAGTGATGAGTTTGTCCGGTGGCAACCTGAAGCAATTTTGGACAGAATACAGTCGGGACTACGGCGCAAATCCGATTAAGGTGCTGGACCCTGCCAGTTTTAAGCAGGAAGTGCGCGGGGCCATCAATATGGATCTAGAGCAGGACTTTATGCCCTGGATGGAAGGCGAGTTTTCCATGTCGCTGTTACCTGCACCTGCGGGCAGTTCGCCGATGAATCCGGTGGCCATGGTGCTGATGGTGCAGGCGAGCGATCGGCGTGCGGCGGATAAAGCCCTGACTCAGCTTGATGAGACCATGGCCCGCAAATACAATTTCAAAGTAGAACCGAGCAAGGTGTCTGGCCAAGATGTGGTCAATTGGAAACTGCCTAACGGAGAACCCAGCGTCACCCGAGGCTGGCTCGACAATAATGTGGCGTTCTTGAGTCTGGGCGGTCCTGTGGCCAGTACCTTTATGCCTCGCCCTGCTGCGCCCCTGACCAACCAAACGACCTTTAAGCAAGTTACGGCGGATCCCAAGACAGCTAGAAGTGGGGAAGTTTTTATCGATTTAGAAAAAGCGGCGACTTATAAAAATTTGCCCTTGCTGCGGTTTCCCTTAAGTAATCAATTTTGGACTGATGCCATTCGATCGATCGGTGTCACCATTGCGTCAACGAGCGATCGGACCATTCGCTATGATTCGATCGTCCTCCTGAAGCAAGGTGCAGCCCCCGGTGTCCTCCCAAGCCCTACCGTCAAACCCAGCCCCATGGTCAAACCCAGCCCGACCCCATCCTCTGCGCCTAAAAAGAAGTAACTTGAAGGGAGTCTTCTAGCATTGATCTTCTGCTATACCATGGGCCTAGAACGTCTACCGGAGCGATCGCTATGAAAGATCTAATCTATGACCAGTACCGTAAACTCATCCGCGAGTCGAAGTTTCGTTGGTTGATCATTGTCGGTTCTGCGCTGTATATTCTTAGCCCATTTGATATTTCACCGGACTTTCTGCCGATCGTGGGCTGGATTGATGATGGTCTTGTTCTGACCCTTCTACTCACGGAAGTGTCGGCGATTTTGATGGAAAAAGTGAAAGAGAAGAAAACGGAGGCAGACAGCCCGTCAGAAGCTTCTAGTACCGCAGATGCAACTGACGGGAAAACAGTGGATGTAGACTCGGTTCAGGTTAAGTAATGTCTCTTCCTCCCTCTGCCTATTTTCAATTGGCTCCAGATCTGAAAATCTGTCGCATTCTCAATGGAATGTGGCAGGTCGGTGGCGGTCATGGGACGGTTCAACCCCAGCTTGCGATCGCGGAAATGTTTCAGTATGTCGATGCCGGGTTTTGTACTTGGGAACTGGCTGATCACTATGGTCCTGCGGAGGATTTCATTGGGATGTTTCGGCAGCAATGGATTGCCGATCGCGGGGCCGAGAGTTTGCCAAGCTTTCAAGCGTTGACCCAATGGGTTCCGCGTCCGGGTCGGATGACTCGACAAATTGTGGAGTCCAGTATTGATGTCTCCCGATCGCGGATGAATACCGATTGTTTGGATCTATTGCAGTTTCATTGGTGGGAATATCGAGATTTAAACTATCTGGAGGCACTGAAACATTTGGCCGATCTCCAGTCTGAAGGCAAAATCAAACAGATTGGACTTTCGAATTTTGACACCGATCGACTGCAAATCATTCTCGATGCTGGAATTCAGATTGTTTCAAATCAAGTGGCGTTTTCATTGATCGATCGGCGTCCTCTGGTTAGAATGACCGAATTTTGTAAAGCCAATGGCATTGCGCTTTTAGCCTACAGCAGTCTCTGCGGGGGCTTTATGTCTGAGCAATGGATCGGTGCCCCGGAACCCCGCCGACAGCAGATTGCCAATCCCTCTTTACTGCGCGCTCAACAAAGTATTAATGATTGGAGTGGTTGGCGATTGTTTCAGGAATTGCTGTTGATTTTGCAAAGCATTTCCCATAAGCATGGTGTGACATTGCCGAATGTGGCATTGCGCTATGTTTTAGATCAGCCTCAAGTGGCGGGGGTGATTGTCGGAACGCATTTAGGCCGATCGCAACATGTCGCCAGCAATTCACGCACCTTTGACTTTACGTTAGATGCGGAAGATTATGGCAAACTGCAAAGTATTTGGAGTCGATCGAATGATTTATTTAGGACGATCGGCGATTGTGGTGACGAATATCGTAGCTAAGTAAATGAGTATGGTCATTTATCAACCCGGACTTCGACTCCGCTCAGTCCTCAAGCTTTGATTAGTGAGGTGGTCTAAATCCGGACTTTGCTGACGCAACGCTTCTCGAACGACTCCGCTCAGTCCTCAAGCCATGATTCGTAGGGTGAGCGGAGCCGAACCCTAATACACCAAACTCGCGGCATAGGGCGTTTGGTGAAGATGTGCTTTCCCCGCAGACCCAAAGAGTTGCAGCTTTTCAGCAATCACCGATTCCATAGCGGCGATCGACCCAGCGGTGACATCGAGCAAATCTTGTGGACCTGTTCCACAGAGTTCATCTTTCAGCGATTGCATATAGGCTTGACGCACTTCTGTATTGACATTGAATTTGCAAACGCCCAATTGAATGCTTCGTTCAATCATCCAGTCTGGCAATCCCGACG
>JAAFJU010000279.1 GCA_013298165.1 Synechococcales cyanobacterium bin31.maxbin.ball.101
TAAATCAAGGCATTGCGAACCCCACTTCTTAAACCCCCCTTTTAAACCCCTAGTACTGGTTAAGCCCCTAGCGATCGATATGCTGAGTTATCTCAAAGGCAGCCTCATTTACAGCCAAAAATCGGCAAATAACCGTGTGGTGATTACGGTTGAAGTCAGTGGTCTCGGCTATGACGTGCAAATTACCAGCCGCCATTGGCAACAGCTTCCCCCCTTTGGTGAAACGGTGCAGGTGTTTACCCATCTCAACGCTAGAGAGGACCAGATTACGCTGTTCGGGTTTTCAGCGTCAGCGGAGCGCGATCTGTTTCGGCAGTTGATTAGTGTGAGTGGCATTGGGCCGCAGTTGGCCATGGCGCTGTTGGATACTTTGAGTCTGCAGGAGTTAGTGAGTGCGATCGTCTCTGGCAACACCCGCCTACTGTCCAAAACCCCCGGTGTCGGCGGCAAAACCGCAGAACGCATCGCCCTGGAACTGAAGACAAAACTGGCAGAATGGCGCAACCAAGCGGGACTGACGGCCCAGCCCAGTGCAGGTCCCGTGGCCCACATTCAGGAAGACGTGGAAATGACGCTCCTGGCCCTGGGTTACACCAATGCCGAAATCACGAAAGCCCTCAATACGATCGGTCAAAGCAGTACTCTATCCAAAACAGCCGATGCTGAGGAATGGATCCGACGATCGATTTCTTGGTTGTCGCAATGATGAATGACGAACGGGCTTGGCTGGGGATTGATTTTGGGACGAGTGGGGCACGCGCGATCGCCATTGATGCCCAAGGGCAAGTCCTAAGCGAAACGCGGGCGGACTATGGGAGCCAAACCCCGGCAACTTGGCGATCGGCGTTAGTTCAGCTTTTTGAACAAATCCCGCGAGAAGTCTGTCAACGGTTGGTGGGGATTGCGATCGATGGGACTTCTAGTACGGTTCTGTTGTGCGATCGTCAGGGAAACCCGTTGGGTGAAACCTTGATGTACAACGACGATCGGGCGGCGATCGTACTAGATCAAATCCGGTCGTTTGCGCCCCCGAATCACACCGTCGTCAGCGCTACTTCCAGCTTGGCAAAACTGCTCTGGCTATCAAAACAGTCTGACTTTGAGCAAGCCCATGTTTTGTTGCATCAGGCGGATTGGTTGGCGTTTTTGTTGCATGGGCGGTTGGGGCTGAGCGACTATCACAATGCGCTGAAGTTGGGCTATGACGTGGAAAACTTGGCGTATCCAGATTGGTTAGAGCAGCATGAACTCCGATCGCTCCTGCCCGAAATTCGTACCCCAGGAGAGCCGATCGGTCCCGTTTTACCCGAGTGGTGCGCTCGGTTTGGGATTTCGCCACTCTGCCAAATCCATGCCGGAACCACCGACAGCATTGCCGCTTTCCTAGCCAGTGGCGCAGATCAAGTGGGCGATGCCGTCACGTCCCTCGGCTCTACGCTGGTGATCAAACTTTTGAGTGCGGTGCGCCTAGAGGACTCCCGCTACGGTCTCTACAGTCATCGGCTGGGGAATCAGTGGCTCGTAGGCGGTGCATCCAATACAGGCGGGGCTGTGCTGAAACAGTTTTTCACCGATGCAGAACTGCTCGAACTCACCCCTCAACTGGATCCTACCAACCCCACAGGTCTCGACTACTACCCCCTGCCGAAACCGGGCGATCGGTTCCCCATTAACGATCCGGACTTAAAACCTCGCCTCTCGCCCCGATCGGAAAATGCGGTTGTGTTTTTGCAGGGGATGCTGGAGGGAATGGCGCGCATTGAGGCGGAGGCTTATGGGTTGCTGACGCGATTAGGCGCGAGTGAGCTGCGTCAGGTCTATACCGCAGGCGGTGGCGCAAGGAACGAAACCTGGGCCGTGCTGCGGGAACGAGCGATCGGCAAGCCCGTCGTCCAGGCGATCGAAACCGAAGCGGCGATCGGCGTGGCAAAGCTGATGACGTTGAAACCCTAGGATATTTTCTCGAAATATTTTAGTTTGAACCCGGTGCATTTTTTCAGTATGCTGATCTCTTGATTCTTTTCCGAGATCGGGAATACTGTAATTACGGATTTTTCTCCCGTGTTGTTCCTTCATCAGATCACATGCTAAGTCGGCTCGCTACCCAACTTCAAAATCGCTGGATGGACCTCAACGCCTATCCAGATATGCGGCCTGACTATAAAATCCGTCAACAGGTCAACCGCAGTCATGCCGATCGGCCTCTTTACAGCTCTGTGGAATGGCATCAGCGGTTTTGGTATCCGTTAGGGGTGCAGCGGTTGCTGTCGGAGTTTGTGTATGAGTTGCTGGGAGAATGTTCGGGGTTGGAGAGTGGGCGGTTGCTGCCGAGCGATCGGTTGATGCCGGATTTGCAGTTGCCGCTGGTCTGCTGGTTTGATTGGGAGATGGTGTTTACGGAGCAGTTTGGGACGCGCTTTGAATTAGAGTCGGACTGGATCCTCGACATCGGCGACTTTGAAACCTTGGAAGAATTGATGCTGGCCCTAGACCACCGCTTGAAACGTTCAACGAAAACGCTAGACTAATATCTGTGCTGTTTTGGGATGGGGTGACGGTATGGATCAGCCAAAGGATATGACGGAAGCGCTGCTGCTCGACGAGGTGCGATCGAATCAGGTTCGCAAATTGGTGAAGGGAGCGAAGAGTGTCTTTGAATATGCCATGCAGGCGGCGATCGTTCTGGAGCCGGAGCATCCTGAGGTGCAGTATGTGCAGGGTTTTGTGCTATTTGCGGGGGGGAAGCCTGAGGAACATGCTTGGGTGGAGATTGAGTCCTGTCGCATTGACCCAAACTTGAAGGTGTTAAAAAAGACGGCGGAGGAGTTGTTTTATTTCCCGGCCCATGGGTTGACGGTGGAGGAGCTGAAGGAGACGGTGGAGGAGGCGAAGGAGGATTATCCCGAGGATGAGCCGCTGCCGATCTACGGCAAAATGCCCTACGAATATTATGGTGATTTGATGTTGGGTGGGAAGGTGTATCAGGATGCCTACGAGGCGGCAAAAGCGAAAAGCCGCTTACTCAATCGCCCCAGTCCACCGCAAAAGAAGGCTTGAATCGATCGGCTGCTGTTTGTCGAAGCGATAATGAGTACGATCGGGACTGATGTCGTTGCTTCACTGTTTTAGTGTGGGAGTTGTTTGCCTTTGCGGAATGAGATTTTAGGATCAAATCCGGCTTTGATGATTTTGGAGCGATCGGAAAGTTCTACGGTTTTTGGGGTGGTGATGCCGAGGATGCCGGAGATGTAGCTTTGGATGTCTTGGAAGGTGCTGTAGGCGTCTTTGTATTTTTGGAATTGGAGATCTTTTAGATTGGGATTGAGCTTGAATGGGGCTTGAAGGGTTTCCAGTTTTTGCGGGGTGCGATGTTCAGAGGAGAGTAACGGCACGAGAAAGAGGGGTGTTTTGAATTGCTGAAAGATCGTGTTGTCTGGTTTGCCATGAAATTGCTGGATCAGGTCGGTTACGGTTTGACGAACAGTGCATTTTCCGTAATTTTTTTTCGTGGACCAATCACAATTTAGAATGTCTTCGCCAAAGTAATGCTGTTGTCCAACCCGAGCGGTGACGATGTGGATTCCGCAGAACCCTAAAATTTGAAATTCACAGGATGATTTTTCGATTGCCGATCGATCGAAGTCTTGGCGATAGCTTGCCAGAATAGCGTCAAAATCTTGCCCCATTAAGCTGTTGGGGAGGTGGTTGATATAAAAGGTGGTTTGGGCTTTGATTGTGGAGGTCTCGCGGTGATAGCGAATGGTGGTGTCGATTCCAGAACTTGCAACACCGTCGTAGTAGTCAGAGAAATTTGAAATGATGAGCATAGGAATGCTGCGCGTCGAAGATTTGTTTCAGTATAACGAATGCGATCGGCGATGAGGTGGGGAAAGATTGTTCTCATAGACGCGATCGAATGAGTCTCGTCGCCGATCGATAGTTATTAAAGGTTTGCAAGGGTGTAACCTATTTTTTTGAGCGCGTTGCGGAATTTAGTGTCTCGATCGCTTGGCACGACGAGATAGCGGGCTTTTCCGTGGGTCATGTTGATGGGATCGTCTGCAATAAA
>JAAFJU010000032.1 GCA_013298165.1 Synechococcales cyanobacterium bin31.maxbin.ball.101
GGGGACCTTGTCCGACAATTTTCTTGATCATTCACCGAGGACGATCGATCGGAGTTTTCTCAGGATTTGGACTGCATTGTGGATTCTATGCCCCGATCGTTCCATGGAGAACAAGGGCGACAGTGCGTATTTGTTGGGGTTCCCTTTAACCAATTTAACAAACATGCAATCGCTGCCGTTGATGACCAATCCATAGGTAGGTTGGTTGTCATTGGGGCTTGCCATCATGTGAACGAGTGCCTGGGCAAGTCCCATGCGGACATTAAGTTGAGAGCGTTTGGATTCGACTACGATCGCCCAGAGTTGGGGATGCACCATAAAACAATCAATCCGTCCTCGGACAATCACGCCCGCTTCATCAGATCTAGGATCGTCATCAAGCTCAATTTCAACCGATTCTTTGAGGTTGGGACAGAACGGTAATGCCGAGAGGTGAGCAGCGGAGAGAAGATGGGGAAGGACCAAAATTTGCACCACGCCTTCGGGAAAATTTTTCTTGCTCAGCGACAGAAAATCAGCTTGGATTTTGTCTAGCCAATGCTCGGTCAGGTTATCTAGTTCTGGAGGGACCGACTCTAGCTCAGCGAAGAAATTTACAGCCAACACTTCGACCAAGTTGAGTTTCTCTTCAACTTCGGCGTGGCTGAGGAATGAGGCAGATAGGGCGGCGACCATAGAAATCACTACTGAATGCGATCGGCTTGTCTGTTGGGTTAAAAACTTGCAACTGCGATCGGCTTGGATTGCGATCGATCGCTGCGATGTTGTTTGATTTGATCGATCGCCTGCATCGTCACCGCTGTTAAATAGCTAGAACCACAATTAGGGCAACTTACCACTGGAACCTGCTCAATCACCAACAAACGATCCCCCGACCCGTAGCTTCGAGGCATCCGACGAATCCGAGCCGACTCGAACCCGCACACATCACAATCACAAGTCGTTTGATCAGAGTGCATAGACTGTAATAATCACAACTTTACCCGTCGCTCCTAGTTTAACAATAGTTTCGAGCATGAGGCCATCGAGTGACATTCCCCGAACTCGGTACTTGCTTTCACCTGTCACCCGATCTCGCTGGCGCTCCACAACCTCCCCACTCAGAATACAGAACTCCACATCTCCGATCGCAAGCTGATCATCATCCATCTCCTCATCCGCATGGATCGTCACCACATAGTTGCCCGACCGCACCTTCGCTCGAATATCCCACAACACCTGCTCAAACATAATCCAATCAGATCTCCTAACCAGACCACTCTTGATTTTCCCATCACAGCCCTCTCCCAACGTTGGGAGAGGAGCAGTCTTGTTGTGAGATCAACCCGTGTTTCGCATTCCGGCGGCGATGCCGTTGATCGTCAGCAGCGCACCCCGCAGGAGTTCGCCTTTGCTGTAGCGCGATCGGACCATGCCGCTGGCACTGCTGCTCTTGTGTTGACGCAGTCGTTTCAGCAATGACACTTGGAGGAAGCCCAGGGGAACGATCGTACCGTTGCGGAGTTGCACCGATCGTTGCAGTTCGAGATCGCCATCTAAGAGCTTTTGATGGCCTGTGATGGTGAGGACGACGTTGCGGGTGGTGTAGTACTCGGTGGCGATGATGTCGAAGAGCCGATCGAACCGTTCGCGATCGGCTTCCGGCGTCAACTGCTGGACGTAGTGTTGGGCGATTTGTAGATCCACTTTGGCCAGGGTCATTTCAGCTTTAGAAATCACCATTTTGAAGAACGGCCATTTGCTGTAGAAATACCGCAGCAACCGCAGATTTTCAGGGCGCTCGTCTAGGAACTCCTGCAACGCCGTGCCGACGCCATACCAGGCTGGAAGCAAAAAGCGGCTCTGGGTCCAACTGAATACCCAAGGAATCGCCCGCAAACTATCCAAGTCTTTTTTGCCACCCCGACGGGCAGGGCGAGAACTGATTTGCAGTTGGCTGATTTCTTCAATAGGTGTGACCTGGTGGAAGAAGTCGATGAAGTCCGGCTCTTCGTAGATCAGCTTGCGATAGTGGGTGCGCGATCGGGTGGCCAGTTCCTCCATCAGGGTATGCCAAGCCTGAATATCATCGAACTTCGTGCCCAGCAAACTGCCTTGAATCACAGCCGTCGTCGCGGTTTCTAAGTTGTAGAGTGCCAGTTCGGGGAGCGAATATTTCGATGCGAGGACTTCGCCTTGCTCGGTGATTTTGATCCGTCCGCGCATACTTTCTCCGGGCTGCGCCAGGATCGCTTCGTAGGCAGGACCGCCGCCTCGACCCACGGATCCGCCTCGACCATGGAAAATTCGCAACTCGACGCCGTAGGTATGGGCAATGCGCTGGAGGGCTTGCTGGGCTTTGTGGATTTCCCAGTTGCTGCTGAGGAATCCCGAGTCTTTGTTGCTGTCGGAATAGCCCAACATGACTTCCTGAACCGGGATCGATCGCATTTCCTGTTCTGTGGCATGGCGACCACCGGAGAGCATTTCCCGGTAGAACGGCAACTGAAACAGATCCGTCATCACCGCTGTCGCCTTTTGTAAATCCTCGACGGTTTCAAACAGGGGGACAGCTTGTAGCGTCGTGGTGTTGCTAGTGGGATCGTAGAGACCCGCTTCCTTGGCGAACAGCATCACTTCCAAAATGTCGCTCAGATCATGGCTCATGCTGATGACATAGGACTTACAGATGCGCGTACCAAACTCCTGCTGAATCGCCCGCACCATGCGCAGAGTTTCGATCGTCTCTTTGGTTTTATCGGAGAAGGTCAACTCACGGGGAATCAACGGCCGACGAGTCTGGATTTCCTGACAGAGGAACGTGACCCGATCGGCCTCGCTCATGTCGTTGTAGGACTGGGGCAGAATTTGTAAATGTTCAATGATTTCGGCGAGCGTGTCTGAATGGCGGGTGCTTTCTTGGCGAATATCCAGATGGGTGAGCGTGAATCCGTAGATTTCGACCTGACAGATTAAATGCTCTAGATCTCGGCAGCTTAGACCTGTTTCCTGCAAGTTGCGTTGAATCAGCCGCAGTTCTTCCAGGAATTCTTCACCCGATCGGTAATAGCAGTAGGGTTCCCATTCCGTATTCTCCGGCTGTTGCCAATCCCCGTCGAAGAGGACCTGGTTCCGATCGCGGGTGTTTTCCAGCCGTTTCTGGATGTAGGCCAATTTGAGGCGATAGGGTTCTTGACGATAGCGAATGGAAAACTTGTCGTAGACCACAGGCAGCTTGGTCCGATCGTCCTCTAGGGATTCCAGCAGGTCCGGCAGCACGTCGCTCCAGTGCAAGCTCAAGCTCAATAAATCCGTCAGGCGTTTAATCGATTGGAGATACTTGGCCAGGACCAGTTTGCGTTGGTAACAGGCGGTCTGCCAGGTGACTTGGGGTGTGACCGAGGGGTTGCCGTCCCGATCGCTCCCCACCCAAGACCCGAAGCGGCAAAAGTCGTACTGCGGCAATCGCATTTCGGGGAAGGAGGTCTGAAGCGCCTGCTGAAGCCGGAGGTAGAGGTTCGGCATGGCATCGAACAGCACTTCTTCAAAATAGTGCAGCGTGTAGTCCACCTCGTCGAGAACCGTGGGTTTGAACTGGTGCAACTCGTCCGTGCGCCACCAGAGCCGGATTTCTTCGGTGAGCTTATCGCGCCAAGTGCGGGATTCCCAGGAGTCTGAACTGACGGCGGGGTTCATGTCTAGCCGATCGAGTTCGCCCAGGATCGCAGAGATCCGCCGCTGCTTATCCCGAATCGTGTGGCGGACGATTTCCGTGGGGTGCGCGGTGAAAACGAGCCAAACCTCAAGCTGGTCGAGCAGCTTTTGAATGTGCTGGGCGGGGACATTAAGAGATTTTAATCTTGGAAACAGCCATTGGAACGTGCCCGTGACGCGCCGCCGATCGCCTTTAGCCGAGCGAGAGTTGGAGGCGACATCATCCGCTTGAGTCTCTGACTGAACGCCGAGGAGAGGACTACGATCGTCGGACTCTAGGCTATTGGCCGCATGGGACATTTCACTAGACGACTGCGTGGCCCAGTAGCTCTCGGTATCTTCCGCAGAAGCAAGACTTTCTTGAGCGGCGCGGTAGAGCTGCTGCTGCTCTCGCTGCTCGTAATGTTGTTCAACAATATTAATGATCTGAAAATAAAGCGCAAAGGCACGGGCCGCCCGAATCGCTTCATTTAGCTCTAGCTTTTCCACAAGGGCTAGGGCGTTGGATTCCACCGAGTTAGCCGCAAACCCTTCTGGAGAACAAAGCTGGAGGAGCTGATTGAGTAAGTCCACCAGATCTTGACCGCAATCTTGTCGCAGCACCGACTCCCACAGATCTTCCACCATCTTCACCCGGTACCGAAGAAACATCGGGGAAGTCATGGCAGCTCTATCCTGGGGATTATCTTCTGAAACCTCAAAAGGGGGGACCTTTAGGGCTGCGATCGGAGTGGCGCGTTCATCAGAGGAGAGACGAGACAAACTCATAGAAGGAGGCTTTATCGAATGAAATCTCCATACATTGTAGGGGTGTATGCCGCTTTTCTACGGACCCTCCTAGAATTCAGAGTTTGGAGGCAGGGGTGATTTAGCAATCCCGGTCGTTCTCAGCATTAGCGTCGAAGTCAATGCTCGGGAGCCGATCGCCTCGAAAAAGTTCCTCACTCCACTGTCCAGCCTCCGTCACCAGCGTCGTTGCAGTGCGGACCGTCATCCAAAGCGTCAAGACAGGTAGGGTCACGAGGGGCAGCAATAGATCATTCATAGGGGTATGTATAGGGATAAAGATCGGGAATTTGCGGGCAGTCGGGATCGATTTCGAAAACAGGGTGTATCATCGGTGCAAATTAAGACTCTGTTCTAGTTTCAACCTTTTAATTCAACTGCCCTCCATGCTAAACGTTTCTGAACGTCCTTTATCCACTGGTTTTCCTATGCCCTCAAAACGATTGTTGGGGGCTTGGCTTGGGCCGACTTTGGGCTGGACTGAGGGAAAAGTTCAGGTGAAGCAGCGAGGCAATGTTCTCCATATTCTCTGTGAAAGCGTAACCGTTCCCGATCGCACCGTCCTCACCCAGCGCATTAAAGAGGGGCTGGCGGAAAGCGGATTTTTGCCGCAGTTAACGCCCGATGGGGCATTGGTTCATCGGTTGGTGCTATACGGCAGAGTCACAGGTGAGGCTAAGCCCATCTGGGGAGAGACTTTTGAACTCGGAATGGAAGCCCGTGAGGATTGGACGACGGGTCAAGATAAACCGGACCATCCTGCCAAACCCGCCGCTTTAAAGCCCACACTCACACACGTCAATCTTGACCCGATCGCCAATGAAGGCATCGCCCACCAACTCAGCCGTCAACTGAGTCAACACAACGTCGCCGTCCGAGTCAAACGTCGTCCGCTCAACGATCGACTGCATCGCCTCTTCGTCGTCTGTGAATCCGTCTACAGCCCCGACCCCAATGTGATCGCCGAACCGATCGCCCAATGCCTGCGCGAACTGGCCCTGCGAGACTGCAAAGATGCCTTAATCTCCGGTCAAGTCAAAGGCGAAACAGAACCCGACTGGCTCGTGCGCGTCGATCTCACCCCCGCCGACCAAATGCTCCGATCGCGGGCACAGTGGGGCGACATGCAGGCCATGGAACGCTTGCTCACGCCCTTACTCAAGCCATACTGCCAAAGCGTCACCGTTTCGATGGAACAAACCACGATGCATGTGGTCTGTGGTCACGATGGCAACGCCTCCCGGAACGGGAATCGGCAAGTCATCCCCCAACAAGTCATCCCCCAAACCGTCGTCGTCAAGGCGCTCTCAGACTTTCTCAACGAAGTCGCGCCCCAAGGGATCAAAGGGGCTAGTCTGTACGGCGTGCTTAAAGATGCGCAACAGGAAACCACTCAATGGGTGCATTGGCTAGACTTACCCGCAGCTCAGCAGATCGAATTAGCATCCTCCACTGAAGACCTGGTCCGCCGGGGCAACCTGACGGCGATCGGACAGTTTCTCACCCTGCACTTCAATCCAGACATCTCTCAGCAGCTCGCGACAGGTGGCATCCGAGTCCAAGTCCGTCAAAAAGAATCCGTCCTGCACATCATGACGGATGCCCTGAAAATTCCTCCTAAAGATCTCTTACTTCAAGCGGTCAAAAAAGCGCTGATTCCCTTGGGACTAGAGGGCATCACAGGACTCTGCGTCTATGGACGAAGAGCGGGACAGATGCAACCCAGTTGGCAGCAGGGCATTGCGGTGGTTCCAGGGGTCAACGATCGGCGCACCTCCCAGCAGCGTCTGGTGCCGGAGTCGGTTCCAGAGTTTACGGCGTCTGATTCCTACGTGGAAGATTTGCTCTCGCCGCCGGGAGAGATTGTCTTTGTCCCTCGAAAGGTCGATCGCAAATGGGGCGAGAAAGTTGAAAAACTGCGCGATGGTGCCCGATCGATGCTGTTGAGTACACCCTTTTTCACCCCGGTTTCAGTGAATCAGCGGATGGTAACGCGATCGGCGACGGATGGTATGGATGGCCGAGTGGCGGTGGTTTGGGGTCTGCTGGGGTTGAGCTTACTGGTGACGGGAGACTGGGCGATCGGTCTCATCCTCCGTGCCCAAAACCTGGGCGAGGTGGCCCAAAATGAATCCACCACGCAGACTAATGAACCGAGTTTGTCCTCCATTGCGCTGAACCGATCGGGCAGTGAGAGTGATGTGAACGCCTTCAACGCCTCAGAATTCACCCCCAACAAGCCCATTAAAAATTCAACCAAACCCTCTCCCAACACCGCCAAACTCTCCACTAAATCCCTCCCCACCATCAAGCCCAATGCCATGGTCATCGACCCTGGACTCGATGCCAATCTCCCGTCGTCGCCCTTACAGCCCAAGGCCGCGATCGATATCGCCCGATCGCCCTACCCCAAGCTCAATTCCCCGCAATTAGATGAACGACTGGCGCTGTATCAGCAGTATGTGTCGGTTTACGGCGTGCCGGATGTTCTGGTGATCGGAAGTTCGCGGGCGCTGCGCGGAGTGGATCCCTCAGCCCTGCAGGAAACCTTGACGCAGCAGGGTTTTGGAGGGAAACGAGTCTTTAACTTTGGTGTCAATGGCGCGACGGCACAGGTGGTGGATTTGGTTCTGCGGCGGTTGATTGCACCGGAGCAGTTGCCGAAGATGATTCTTTGGGCGGACGGGGCGCGGGCGTTTAACAGCGGACGGACGGACGTGACCTACAATGCGATCGCCGCCTCTCCCGGCTTCCGGAAGCTCCCCCCCCAGCCGATCGGCAGCAAGCCCAAAGACAATTCCAAAGACAGTTCTAAAGCCTCGGCTCCTGAACCGCCACCCCAGTCCCTCGCCGATCGCTATCGCACCTTAGATGAGTCCTTACAGAGTTGGGTCAATCGTTTCTCCGCAGGGGGCCAAAACCGCGAGTCGATCGTCTCCCTCGCCCGTGAAAAACTCTTGGGCAATCCGATCGCGAAACCCAAGTCCGATGATGAGACCAATATTGCGCTGGATGAAGGGATGACCGACATAAATGGGTTTCTGTCCCTATCCAATCAATTTAATCCCGCGACCTATTACCAAAAGTACAGTCGAGTTTCCGGAGCGTTTGATGGGGACTATGATTCGTTTCAGCTTGAAGGCCGTCAGCAGGAATCCTTGAAAGCGATCGCCACCTTCACTCAAGAACAAAAAATTGCGTTGGTCTTTGTGAATTTGCCGATGACGATGGAGTATTTGGATCCGAGACGATCGGAGTACGAGGATGAATTCCAGCGATCGATGTTGCAAATGGGAAGCGATCTGAAATTTACGTACCGCGATCTAGGCAGGAGTTTAGACCAGCAGAACGCGCTATTTTCTGATCCGAGCCATTTAAATCGGTATGGGGCCTATGTGGTTTCGCAGCGATTGGCGAAGGATAACCTGATCCCTTGGAAGAAGAAATAATGGCCCTAGGGATTTGAGAATGTATTGATATTGCCACCGCCGATGACTCGGCCTGGTAGTGGTCTTGGTGCGGTGAAATTTTGGTCTGGTTGCAAAGGCTGGACTGGAAGATCAGCACCCGGAAGCACCGTGGGCGTGATGGGCGCGCTGTTGATTTGGGGAACGGGGGCGATCGGTGCGGCATAGCCCGCTGGTGCTGCAACGCCAGAGTCGATCGGCAGTCCGGGAGCTGAGAAGCCTGGATTGGTCAGATTGGTATAAGCGTTGGGGGAAGTGGCGGGGGTATTCGTGGGTAGCCCCGTCGTGCCTTGAGCAGGATTGTTCCAGTTATTCACTGGCGAGCCATTGGTTTGAAGCCCGTTGGTTTGGAGACCATTATTTTGAAACCCATTGGTGGGTAGACCATTGGTTTGCAGCCCATTATTGGGAATGCCAGGATTTTGTTGGTTAGTGAGGCTGTTGTTGGGCAGGGCGGTGGTGCCTTCGATCGGAGCTTGGGGAAACTGGGTCCAAGTGGTGCCGGGACGAGAAGGTTGCAGAGGTGGATCCATTTGGAAACCCAGATTCGTCACGCCAGTTCCATTGTTTGAATTCACGTTTGAACTCAATAGATTAATTGGACCACCGCCCAAAATAGGAAAGCTATTCGTCCCCAAAAGCTGACTTTGAGCGGAGGATTCTGCGGGTTTTGTGGCGTCAGGTTTGGCGGGATTATTGGGATCTGCGTTTTTTTGTGGGCTATTGGCTGCTAGCGTCGTGCTGCGAGTGGATTGGGTCAGAAATCCCAGGCTGTCGATATCGGCCCCGATCGCCGCATTTTCTGCATCCTCTGCACTGGATTCACTGCTCGTAAACGAAAAGAGATCAGGATTTTGCCAAGCGGTCCAGACAAACGCGCCCGTCACGCCGACACAGAGGAGCGATAGGCCGATCGAAGGGTGAACGATCGGTTTTAGGCGGGCAATCCAGTAACGTATTTGGGACATGGGGAGTGATGGGGTGACGGGTAGAACTCTTGATTTCAATTATGCTTCACCTAATTGCTAGGATGCCCTAAGTCATCCATTAGATGTATGACGCTACGGGAAATCACTAGAGTCGAGATGCAAGATGGAAACGGATTCCTTGTTCTATCGTCTGTTTAAAGAAAAGCCGAACCTTCTTTTTGAGCTGCTCGGTGAAAAAGTCCCTAGGACGACCTACACCTTCGGTAGCTACGAGGTAAAACAAACCAGCCTTCGAGGTGACGGAATCCTGCAGCCAATCCGCTCAACCAAAAGCCCCATCTTCTTTCTTGAAAACCAAGGCTACCTCGATCGCAAAAACGAGTTCTACCCCAGCTTCTTCACCAAAATCTTCCTCTACCTCCGAGACTTCAAACCCAAAAACGACTGGCGGGCCGTGATCATGTTCACCCAGCGCAAGTACGATCCAGGCGTCCCTATTCACTACCAAGATTTTGTCGTGACGGGTCGGCTACAGCGGATCTACCTTGACGAGTTACCACCAGAGATAGGCAATTTGTCATTGGAAATGGGATTGCTTCAGTTGATCGGTCTGAAAGAAACTGAAGCACCCGATCGGGCCAAAACGATCCTGGCTCAAACCTATGAGCAAACCTCGGATACCACAGAACGGCGACGGGTTCTAGAATGGATAGTGACGGTGTTTGTCCACAAGTTTTCACAACTCAGCCGAGAGGAGATAGCCGCTATGTTGGGAGTCACCAAAGAATTACGGGAAAGCCGTTTCTATCAAGACATCAAGGAAGAAGTCAGCAAAGAATTACGGGAAAGCCGTTTCTATCAAGAAATGGAAGACGAAATCTTATCCCGCGCTGTCCTACCACTGCTCAAATCAGGGATGAGTATGAAAGCGATCGCAACAGAGTTAAAAGTGAGCGTCAAACGAGTCAAAGAGTTCATCAAAATCGCTCAAGCTGAGGAATAATAGCAAACCAATCCTCACACTCGCGAGGGAGTCTGGGAAGAATTTTGGTCAGCTTAGGTGCGATTCCGGTAGAATGCACCTGAATGAGTTGCCCGGTGTGGTGGGTACGCTATTTCTATGATGTAGATTCAGCGATCGTGCCCATGTACGTGCGACCTGCCTGTGCTAGGCCGTGAACTCCCAAGAAGGTCTCCGTGAGTGTAATGCAGTTGATTAACCCGCCCACTTCTCCCCTGATTTTAGACAGTTTGCCGGATCCAGCGGTGTCCGATGGAGCCTGTCCTCGTCGCGCTCGAATGCAGCTTGATTTTTTGCTGCTGGCGATCGAAGCGTTGGATACCTCTGGATCTGAAGCCATTCTCATGGTCGTTCGGGAACTAGAACTTCAGTCCGTCATCCCCGATCGGGTCGCCCTGTGGCGGATCCGCAGTACTAACCCTCTGCGTCGCCTCACCCAGCAGCAGCCTCTCACCCTCCCGGAAGGCAAAGCGCTGGTGGTGATCATTTGCTATTTGGCGAGACGGTTAACGGGGGTGGTGCGGCAATATGTCTTGACGCAGCAACAACTTGCCGAACAAGAAAAAACAGCGGAAGACGATTACTACTTGGCCTCCTACTTGGAGCGGTTTCGGACGCATTTCAAAGCGCGCATGAGCAATCGCCGATCGATCGAAATTGGCTATGGCGAGCCTCAGGACTTAGATGCTTTGGCGTTAGACTGTCTGGCCCAGCTTTTATTTTGTACTGGGACATCGGGAATGCAACGGTTGTGGATTAGTTTGTTTGATGGAGAAGTGGCATGAGTAGAATTCAACGGCAGTACAGTTTGCCTAACTGCACCATCATTTTGGATGGCATGGATGATGTCACCCAGAGCAATCCCATGGATTTGCGTCCGATTATGGCCTTGTTGCTCAACGCAGAATGTCACATCGGCAACGGCTATGGAAACCTCGGCAAACCTTTAGTGGGCGGTCGTGAGTTTTTTGAAAGTTTGGTCAATGCCGTCAGTCTCTACGCGCAAGAATTCCTAAGCGGCGTCCATTTGCCAGCCAGTGCCTACTCTGACAAGCCTCAAATGGTTCAAATGAAGCGCCTCGCGCCCAACCAGCATGAGCTAAGCTACGAACCCCAGCAGGAATCCAATCCCAACGCAAAACCTGAAAAAATCAACCTCACGACGGTTCAGTTTTTTGACCTAGTGGAGGCGATCGATCAGTTTGTCGCCGATACTCAGACCCTGCCGTTCTGGTCGTTGAATCTCTCGCCTGTTGCGAAGAAGTTTGCGCCGAAGGGAGCCATGGGCAAGCAAGTCGTGCCTGCTGCTGTGGGATTGTCAGGACTCGCGATCGCCGCCCTAGCCATCTTTGCCCTACCGATTCCTCAGGTCAAGCAGCCTGAAAGCATCCGAGCCGGAGCCAATACCACCAGCAGTCCCGCCCCCAGCACCGCTCCCAGTTCGCCACCCACCGTCCAACCGACGCCATCCGCCAGTGCGACGCCTTCTCCCACCGCTGAAACCAATCAGATCAAAGCCGATCTCACGGGAGCAACCCCCATCACGGATCCGGCCGAAGTTCAGCGACTTCAGCAGCAGCTTCGCGAAACTCTGACTAGCAAAATCAAGCTCGGGGCCAAGATTCCAGAAGCGCTGGTCTATCGGGTCAGTGTGGGGAAAGATGGTCAGATTATTGGGTATAAGGCTGAGGGTGACGTTGCTTTAAAATCCGAACGCGAGACACCCTTGCCCGATCTGTTAGTGGTTCCCACAGCAGATAAGAAACCGGAGTCGATCGCCGACTATCGCGTCACATTCCAACCCGAAAACCGCATTCTCATTCAGCCTTGGAGTGAAGCAGTTGCCACAGGGAGCGAATCCCCCGCCCCAAAGCCCAGCGAGTCCCCCCAAGCAAAACCCAGCGAAAGCCCGAGTCCAAGCCCCAGCAGTAGTCCGATCGCCAATGCAGACGCAAAAGCTGAGATTACTGACGCGACGGTCCTAGATGCGATCCAGCCCAAGCTCTATGACCAAATCGACAAAGCTTGGCAGGTCAGTCCCGCCTTTAATGAAGACCTGCAATATCGCGTCCAAGTCAACCGGGACGGGACGATCGTTAGCTACACCCCCGACAATCGGGCGGCCAGCAGCTATGAAAACGAGATCCCACTTCCCAAGCTCAGCAAAGGTAAACCGGGAGAAACTGAAGGCACGGCCTCCTTTAAGGTCGTCTTTCGTCCCAGCGGAAAATTAGAAATCAATCCTTGGTTTGGCTACAACAAACCCTAGATTTCTGATACCCTTCCTTTTTACCGTTTCATGAACCCTATGGAAGCGACGCCCCCTCAGTTTCTTGATCTTCCCACAGAGGTCATTGTCCAAAAGACTTTGACCTCTCTGGGAAAAATTCAGCTCGACTGGACCCCGCAGCCGGGAGCCTATTTAGATCTTGAGGGCGCAACTTACGCGGTCCTAGAGCGTCGCCATCGCTATCAACTGCAATCCGGCAAATACCAACTCCAAACCATCGCCCTCTACGTCCAAAAACGCGATCGTCCCACCGAGCAGAGCCTCATAGAAGGTCGCTGGGTGATTGGCGATGCGAGCTGTCGATTTAATGCCCGATCGGAACTCCTGCGCTGTGGTGTCGAACCCGCAGGTCCCTGCGATGGCTGTAGACATTACGAAGCCCGCTAGTCTCACCAAACTTCCAGCGATTTGCGCGACTCAGGGTAAGTGATGATTACGAATCGTGCTATAACTGTTGAGGTTTTGTAACAAATTCTCATCAAAGTTTTCTTACTGAGCGTTTGTTTTTTAATAATTCTAGTGCGATCCAATTTTTGGAGTAGTGAATGACCGCGACAATTCAACCTGGAAAATTTCCCGCTGATGCGGGTGCAACGCTGCGTCTACGGGATGTTATTAAAACAATTCCTCGTGAATATTTTCAAAAAAGTGCCTCAAAAGCCTGGACCCAAGTGGCGATTACGATCGTTTCAGTAGCGCTCTGCTACGTGGCCCTAGCTTATACCCCTTGGTTTTTGTTGCCTGTGGCTTGGTTTGTCACGGGGACAGCGCTGACTGGATTTTTTGTGATTGGTCATGACTGTGGACACCGATCGTTTGCAAAACGGAAATGGGTTAACGATGTCGTTGGACATTTAGCCTTTTTACCCTTGCTGTACCCGTTCCATAGCTGGCGCTTTTTGCATGACAAGCACCACAACCATACTAATAAAATGGATGTGGACAATGCGTGGCAGCCTCTGCGTCCTGAGCTTTATGAGTCCTCTGATATTGTTCGCAAAGTGGGCTACAAGCTCGTTCGCGGCAACTTCTGGTGGATTGGATCCGTGTTTCACTGGGCGTTGATTCACTTTGATCTGAGCAATTACCACACCCGCGATCGGGCCAAGGCGAATTTCTCGAATTGGTTTGTGATTGCAGCAGGTTTGATCTTCTTACCCTTGTTGACCTACACCCTTGGCCCTTGGGGTTTGGTGAAGTTCTGGGTCATGCCTTGGTTGGGTTATCACTTCTGGATGAGCACCTTTACGATCGTTCACCACACCTTGCCTGAAATCGAGTTCCAAGAGCCAAAGGTCTGGGATGAAGCGAAGGCGCAGTTGTTTGGGACCGTGCATTGTGAATATCCAGCATGGGTTGAATTTTTGTGTCACCACATTAACGTCCACGTTCCACATCATGTTTCGGTTGCGATTCCGTCTTACAATTTACGGGCGGCGCACAATCACCTGAAATCCATTTGGGGTGATGATATGGTGATTCGGAATTTTGACTTGAAATTGGTCAAGCAGATTACTCAAGAATGTCATCTGTATCACGAAGATCGCTTCTATCAAACGTTTAACGAGTTTGAAGCGTCTAAACACTAGGATTTAAATCAAGAAATCTAATGAGAAGGTCGATCGTGAGTTTTATCCCACGATCGACCTTCTTTTTTATCTGTATACAGGAACGAAGCCCGCAAATCTAAAGACTTGCGGGCTTCGTGATGAACGAGCATGGCAGGAATCGAACCTGCGACCCTCAGAACCGGAATCTGATGCTCTATCCCCTGAGCTACATGCCCAACTCGTTCCAGTGATACTCTAGCACAGAATCATCTGTTTGGGATTTTGTGGAATTTGCATAAAAGCAGCCACAAAATCCCTCTGAGGAAATTTACCTCCTAAATCGACAAGCCCGCCTTAATTTTCAAGCAAATATCAAACGCCAAACTATCTGGAATCTCAACATCATCAAAAGTGAGAATTTGGCCCGCTTCGATCGGTTTCACGATCGTCACTTTTTCCAGAAGACCGATCGGCACCGCATTTGGGTGACTGGAGAATCGGCAGGCCATTCCTCGCACTTCAAAGCCACCAATGGCTTTAGCAATAGTATCTCCCACCGCCAAATCTTTCTTCGCCACAGCCATGACTCCCACCTTAGGGGTTGTCGTATTGTTCAACAGAACGCCACCACCATTCACAACTCTTCGAATGGTTTTAGCCACTTCTAAATGGCACAAATGGTAGGTTTGAGGAATGGCATAGAACGGACCCTCACCCATTTTTAAATAGCGCAAATAGTCCTGTTGTTCCGCCTCATGTTCCGCAATAATGAACACGCCCGCAGGAGACTTCGGCGAAAGAATGTAGTCACTCACAGAGTGCCCTAAGCGTTTCGCCGCCTCTGCAATCTGCACTCCACCTGTGAAAATATCCTCAGACGACGGACCCATCAATCCATCTTGCAACACATCCGCCCCCAATCCATTGGCCACAAATGCCTGCTCAATTTGCACCTTCGTGCCATCGGTAAAGGAAGTCACTTGGTCATAGCTAATGCCTTGGCGATTAGACCAGTAGGCCATGTCTTCCGGTGTAGGCAGTAGATTGAGAAATCCTTTGATATTGCCATAGACCAAGGGCTTAAAGCCCATCTGAATCACACTTTCATTCAAAGCGGCCAAACAACCGGGCTGATCGCCTTCCGCTTCCGTAATCAATCCCTTTTGCGCCAGATAAGAACCCGTGGTCACATGCACTTCCGAGTCCATCGTTACCACAGGCAGGCCCGCTTCCAAAACCCGATCGAGGACCTTCGTCGCCCACAGGACCGAACCCGTACATTCAACCACTAGATCCGCATTGGCGATCAACTCATCGATCGAATCCGTCAGCAACTCAGGTCGAGAAAACTTGAACTCTGGACCCGCTTTTCGACGACTCAACACTTTTGTCACCGTCAGACCGGGCTGCGCTTCTAGGGCTAAGACAATCCCCTGTCCAATGTATCCGGTCCCGACGACTCCGATTCTCACTTCAGACTGTGGATCAAAAATAGGATTAGTAACCATAGGAATAAGCTGTAGGTAGGGTTAGCGAAGATGTAGCCGAGGGTGTGGACAATAGATTCTGGATAGATGATTCTAACTTGTCCAGCGGAATAAAAATATCCTGACGAACATTATCAGGCCGATCGACGGCGATCCCGTGGAAATAGGAGTAGTGATGGCCCATATCTTCACAAGTTCCCCAGGTCGCTTCACAATAATAATCTCCCAGCACAGCATCATGCTCCACCGTTGAAATTTCTAGCACCTGGGTGCCTTCTTGGGAGAACATCACATTTGCCAAAGCCGCCCCCGTCACCGAAACCACCGCTTTAGCCCGCGAGAACAGCGCCACCTGTTCTCCAATGCTCAATCGCTCCGTCAAATAGGTCTTGAAACCATAACGTTCTAGGAGGTTGATGACATCATCTTCATTGACGATTCTGCGCCAAGCAGTCAATGCGCGACTGATATAGATCAATTCAGTCTGCTGTTCGGGTTGGGCGGTGATGTTGTGCCGATCGTAAAACGCTTGACGGCCCCAGTGACAGGCTTCAGTCGTGCCTGTGTCTAAAATTTGACCATAGGGTGTGAAGTAGAGATTTTCAACGGTCCAGATTTCATGCTTGGGAAAGTGACAGAGACGATCTTTTTGAATACCCAGAGTTTCTAGAATTTCGTATTGCCATACTTTCAATTGTTGTGGGACTAAGAAAATCACATCTTCGGGCAAAGACTGAAGGACATCGTAAATACGATGCGTTGTATCCCGCAACGTATGGTAGTAATTGCCTGTGGTGGCCCAGATATGCATCAGCGAGAAATAGTTTCCCTGAACCGATCGACGCTTTAAAAATTTATGTCTGAAGACGCTGTAATAGTCGGGTAGGCTTTCTAAAAATTGAGTTTCTTTAGCGGGTTCTTCCGTATAAGAGCCGTCCGGCAAAATGATGATCCCTTTATTACCAATCACTTGCGCATTGGAAATTCGCACCAAATATCGATCGATCGGCTGCCGAGACAATGAATTGAGAAAGATATCAGGGGCTTTGGGTTCAATGGTTTTTGGCACAGCCCGATGAGGCGTTCTGGGGGCGACTTGCTGTTGAGCAATCACTTCTGCAACAGATGAATCCTGAGTCTCAGCCCAAACTCTAACATTGCTACAAATTTCCGGAGATTCTTTCCAGAGATTATCTAGAACCTGGAGAAACGATCGGGCGATCGCTTTAGAATCCAGATTGACTTTGTTGTTTGTTTTTCTTGCTGATGATTGAAGAATCGGCATAGAAATAGATCTTGATATATAAAAACTATGGAAAATAATCAAAGTACAGATACTGTGGTCAGCAGCGATCTTATGCAGTTACAGTACCCAAAATGTCCTGATCGGCAGCAGATCGATAGCCCTCAGCAGATTTAATGGTTTTTGGGAGATGTCTTTTTAGGATTCCCGTATTCTTTCGGAAATCTGTACTCCACTTTAAGTCAGCCTCTATTTCCCAGACTCACGAGGGAATGCTGAAAATAATCAGGTAATTGGCTGATAAGCGATCGAGTTATTTTTGTCTGGGTGGGCAGCGAATATGAAAAAGATTTTGATTGTGGATGATGATACGACGCTGCGAGTAGCTTTAGAGCGCTACTTGGTGAAGCGGGGATTTGTGGTGCAGACGGCGGCTTCGGGCATGAGTGCGCTGGGCACTTTTCAAGAGGATCCCGCTGATCTGATTGTTTCTGACATTTTGATGTCGGAGATGGATGGCTTTGAGTTTTGCCGTCGGATCCGAGCAAGCCGATCGGGCCAACTGGTGCCGTTTATTTTTCTTTCGAGTCGATCGGATGTGGAAGATAGAGTCCAAGGTCACTCGATCGGGGCGGATGACTATCTGATCAAGCCCTTTGAAGCGCGGGAACTCCTCGCTAAGATTGAGTCGCAACTCGAACGATCGCGCCGCACCCACGCCGAAATCATTCGTTTGCTACAGCAGGCAACTGTGCTGCCGACCCCACCTGTCAGTCCTGCGCCCCTGCCACTGACCCCTGCTGAAGAGAAGGTTTTTTGGGAAGTGATCCAAGGTCACACGAATAAGCAAATCGGTGAACATCTTTTCGTCAGCCCTCGCACCGTCCAGACCCACCTGAGCAATATCCTCAATAAGCTAGAACTGGATAACCGATCGCAGCTTGTCCGTTATGCCTTTGAACAGGGGTATAAACCGTCTTCGCTAGAGATGATGGTTGCAGAGTAAGGCTAAAAATTAATCCCCAGCAATAATTTTGGGCACTTTGAAAAAGTTGTCATCCCGATCGGGAGCGCTGTTCATCAAGCCCTCGCGGTTGTCGTAAACTTTCATGTCGTCGGCGCGGGTGACATTGATGACATCGATCGCTCTGGTGGTGGGTTCGACATTCGTAACGTCGAGTTCGTTGAGTTGTTCGACGTAGTCAAGGATGCCGCTGAGTTGTCCAGCGAACTGGTCTTCTTCAGCTTCGGTGAGGGCGAGACGGGCGAGGTTAGCGACTTTATGGACTTCGGCGCGATCGAGAGACATAAGTGTATTGGAGTGAACGGGCCTGAGTATTTTACAGCAACAAGCCGATCGTTAGCCAAACTCTCCTTGGATTAATGCATTGCGAAACGATCGGAGCATTCCGCTGGTGCCTTGAAGTAAGGCGCGATCGAGGAGTTCTGGCACGAGGGTTTGAATCGGAAAGTTTGGGAAGATTAGGCTCTGGTTTGATTCGAGGTAGGTTGTTGACTGCAACAGGTGAATGGTTAGGGTTTTGTTGCGATAGATCCAGACTTCTGGCACTTTTAATCGAGCGTAAATTTCCAGTGTGGTGTTGGAGGTGACATCGGATTCAATGGCCAAATCGGGTGGGGGATAGACATTGAGATCCATTTGGGACTGACAATTACGAACTTTTACGGCGTTCTCACCAATATAAAAACAAGTATCCGGTTCTAATCCAGCCCGCTCTTCTTTTCTGCGCAACGTCGTCGAACCAAAATCTTCCCAATCCCTAGATTCAAAATCCAATAGGGCAGTTGCGATGTAGCCGATCGATCGGTGGGGACGTTCGTGGGCGGGCATTGGCGGCATAATTTCTAACACCCGATCTAAATAAGAAATGCGGTATCCATGGCGAGTTTCTAACGCGGTACTTAGCGCCTCGTAGCGTTCCCAACTGACATCATGCAGCACTAGAGTACTTCCTTCGTGGAGATCAATATCTGCGATCGAAATTGAATCGAGTGCTGCAATCATGATGGTTTTGGTTGCGTTTAGCTTAGTTTACTGGTTTCCGGGTTCTCCCGGCAACAGACGATTGATTGCAGTGGCGGCATCAATGCCTGTGGTTTGCTTCAGTTGTTCTAAAAAGCTGCCCAATTGCGTTGCAGTCGAGCCATTTTTGCCATCGATCACCGTGACGGAATTCACCTCGATCGTTGGAATGCTCGTAGACAAGGTTTTGAGGAGGGGTTCGAGTTTTTGGAGGATGAAGATCTCGCGGGCGTTGGGTCCGGAGGAAGTCCAGGATTCAGACAGTAAACGGATCCCGTTGGCTTGGGCTTTGCCGGATTCGACAATTTGGGAAGCTTGGGCTTGAGCGTTGGCGATCGCACTTTGGCAGGCGGCATCGGCGGGGGCGATGACATCGGCATTGAGTTGCTGCTCGACTTGCTTAATGCGTTCGCGTTGGACGGCGACTTCGGCCTGGACTCGGGCAACTTGGGCGGCGACGACGCCTTCGACTTCGGCGACGACGGCCGATCGTTTGGTTTGGGTGTCGCGGACTCGACGATCGGCGTCGGCTTTGGCGACTTGGAGATCCCGTTCAATGCGTCGCAGGGCGGTGGCGCGATCGTTTTCCGAAGTTTGAATTGCAGCTTCAGCACGGGTGCGGGCTTCGGCAATGCGGGCATCGCGGAACAGATCGGCTTGCTGCTTGCGTCCGATCGAATCCAAATAGGACACTTCATCGGCAATGTTTTTGATCTGTAAATTGTCCAAGACCAATCCCAAGATTTCCAAATCTCGCTCTGCTTCTTCAGCTAAGTTACGCGCAAAGTCGATTTTATCTTCATTGACTTGTTCTGGGGTCATGCTGGCTAAAACCCCACGGAGATTTCCTTCCAGCGTTTCTTTTGCAAGCAATTCAATTTCTTTCCGCGTTTTGCCTAGCAATCGTTCGATCGCATTGTGAATCATCGGCTCTTCGCCTGCGATTTTAATATTCGCGACGCCTTCAACGGTAAGAGGAATACCGCCTTTTGAATAAGCATTGGAAACGCGCAGTTCAATAATCATGTTGGTGAGTTCCATGCGAAATGCTTCTTCAAGCAACGGAATTCGCAGACTGCTTCCACCTTTCACGAGTCGATAGCCGATCGTCTTGTTGCCTACGGCGGGCGATCGGGTTCCCGCTAAAATCAGCACTTCGCTGGGTTGGCAAATGTAGTAGAGATTTTTAATGACACGGGAAGAACTGAATGCACCAATGCCAAGGAGAACGAGAAGAGTAATGGGATCCATAGGAGTTGTAAATTGTGAATGGTGAGTAAGAACCGTCTGGCGAACCGCCCCCCAGCCCCCAATTCTGGGGGAGCCGAGCCGAAGAGTTTTGTTTCATGTCCCCCCAGAATTGGGGGTTAGGGGGCCTCCGGATTAGGCGAGTTTTACGTTTAAAATCTGTTCAACTGCCGTGAGGTATTGGGAAATCATTTGTGGATAGACTTGGATGAGACTGGACAATGCATTGCCGTCGCCGTTGTCGATTACGTTGATATCACCAAGCTGTAAGCGTTGTGGAATTTTGCCTGCTTCATTTAAGATCATCTCCAATTGTTGTAGAACAAAGACCTCAGAGGCTTGGCTTCCGGCGTCTTGCCACACTTGAGATAAGAGGGTATTGGCCATGGCGGTGGCGCGGGCGGTTTCTTCGATCGTCGCCGCTTCCCCACGAGCCTGAAACTCAGCCGCCGTGCGCTGGGCTTGGGCAGGTAAGACCATATCCGCTTGCAATCTGAGCGTTTCGAATTCTGTTCGCAGGGCTTGCAGAACTTGCTCGACCTTGGCGCGCTTTTCTTTGGCGGCGGCGATCGTAATTTCCTCTTCAGATTTCGCGGTTTGTTCTAGTTTCGCTTTGAGACGACGCAGTTCATTTTCCCGTTCCAAAACCAGCGTTTGATTTTGCGTTGAGGCGACTTTTGCCTGTTCGTCGCATTGGGCTTCGATTTGCTCAGCTTCTGTCAGAGCATTGGATTCGGCAATTTCAGCATCTCGCAAAATCATGGCGATTTGTTGACGACCGAGCGATCGGAGATAGTCCATATCATCGGAGACACTTTGCACTTTTAATGTGTCAAGCTGCAACCCCAACTGCCGCAAATCCTTACTCACATCCGTTGCAATGCGCTCTGCAAATCGAAGCCTGTCTTCATTCAGTTGTTCTGGCGTTAACGTCGCCACAACCCCACGGAGATAGCCTTCTAGGGTTTCTTGCGCGACGCGGGCTAATTCCGATCGATCGCAATCTAGAAATCGTTCGATCGCATTGCCCACGATCGCTGCATCGGTTGAAATTTTCACATTCGCGATCGCTTGAATATTTAACGGCGTTCCCCCTTTTGCGTAGGCTTTCCGAACTTCAATTCGGATCGGAATCGTTGTTACATTCATCCGTTTAACGGTTTCCAAAACTGGAATTCGTAAGGCTCGACCGCCTGTCAGAACTCGATAGCCAACTTCTTTTCCACTGGCGCTGCGGTGTTTTCGACCTGCGAGGACGACAATTTCGTTGGGTTTGCAAATGCAAAGGAAGGATTTTAAAAACCAGGTTGCGATCGCGCCCAAGATTAGCGTTCCGACGATCGGTAGTCCAATATAGGCCGCTTTAATGGCGATCGCTTCAATCCCATCAGGTTCTCGTGGCGCAATTTCAGTGTAGGTTGTAGGTCTATTAGATTGTGCAATTAAATCTGGCATTGCTTGAGTCTCCTTAATAATGCAGGATTGGTCCCCCAGAATTGGGGGTTAGGGGGCGGTTCGCCAGGATATTAAATAGCGATTATTCAGCAGATGTCACCCAAGCTTGTCCATCATGGACTTCGACAATCACCACCCGATCGCCGACCTGAAAAATCTGCTGATCACGGCTGATAGCACGCATTTTGATCGTTGTCGATTCTCTGCGAATCAGAATGCTTCCAGGCTGATCCGGAGTGATCGACAGCGTCACTTCAGCAATCTTTCCTGGATAATCTCGAATATCCGTCAAACTGTTGTAGGTGGGATTAATTCTAGAAACTAAGATTGCAATCACAATTCCAACACCGATCGCAATTCCAATTCCGATCGCAACTAAAATACTGAATATCACAATTTCATTCACCTCCATTGCAAAATTTCGATCGGTTTTACAGCCCTGAATCTAATACCTTGAATTGATTATAAGTCGTTCAAATCCGTATCTCAGCTCACTTTTCCCGAAAAAATGGCTCACTTTTGGATCAGATCCCGTACAATAAGCTAGACTCTAAAACTCAAACCTCCGACCTTTCCCTATGTCCAACGAACAGTTCAGCCTTTTTGACTTGGGTGCAACCGACGCTTCACCTGAAGCCCAGCCTGAAGCATCGGAGGGAAAACGAAAGGCAGGGAAAAGTCCAGCACCGATCGAGCCTGCGTTTGATCCAGCGACCTTTGATCCAGCATTAATTCCCACGAGTAAAGAGATTCCCATTCCGGTAGGCACCTACAACGACATGACGGAGATGCAGGTGCATTGCAGTGAATGTCAGCGCTGTGAACTCGGAAGCACTCGGACCAATGCCGTCGTCAGTCGAGGCAATCCCAAGGCTCCGATTTTAATCATTGGTGAAGGGCCTGGAGAAAATGAGGATCTTCAGGGCAAACCCTTTGTCGGCAAGTCTGGTCAGCTTCTTGATAAAATCTTGCAGTCCGTCAATCTCACGGAAGATGACGTTTTTATCTGCAACATTGTCAAATGCCGTCCCCCCGAAAATCGCAAACCCACCAAGCTCGAAATGGAAGCCTGTCGGCCTTACCTGCTAGAACAAATTCGACTGGTTGATCCAAAAATCATTCTGATGACGGGTGCTTCTGCGATCGAAGGACTCTTCCAAGAAAAATCCGTCGGCATCACCAAAATTCGAGGTGCATGGAGAGAGTGGGAAGGAAAGTCCTGCATGGCCATTTTCCATCCGTCTTATTTATTACGGAATCAATCCCGTGAACAGGGCAGTCCGAAATGGTTGACTTGGCAAGATATTCAAGAAGTGCGTCGTAAATTAGATGCCTTAAGAGCAGAAGAGGGGTTCTAAAGCATCACCCGATCACCCAAAACCTACTCCCAAATTGCCTCCACCAAATTAGTATTCTCCTGTTCCGCATGATCTAGACAAGCCCCGACCATTCTCGCGCCCATAAAATTGGCCCCCGTCAAATTCGCTTCCGTCAGGTTAGCGCCACTCAAGTCTGCGCCCCAAAGATTTGCGCCCCAAAGATCCGCCCCCCAAAGATCCGCCTCGCGCAAATCCACCCCCGTCAAATCCATTTCACTCAAATTCACGCCCCGCAACGATCGCCCTGGGCCAATTTTGATCAAGCCCTCAACCTCTGGATTCTGTAAAGACTCCGGTAGGCAAGTGCGATCGTCATACACCGCCCCCTGCCACTGCGTCCCCGCACAAAAACACCCCATCAGATCCGCACCCAACAGTAACGCCCGAACTAAAACAGCCCCGTCCAAACGCCCCTCCCGCATCTGAAACTGATTTAACCGCGCCCCCGCCAAATTTGCCTCAACCCATCGCCCCCGATCGGCGATCGTCCCCCGCAAATTCGCCCGCCCCAAATTCACCCCAAACGCCTCCGTCTGCGTCAAATCCGCCCCCCCACAATCCGCATCCCGCAAATCCGCCCCCTCCAAAATTGCACTCCGCAACGCTTTTCCCGCCAAATTTGCACCCGGAGCCAGTTTATAAACATCCTCCGGCTCCTCGTGGGAAAACTGGGTCAGTTCATCCACGATCGCCCCCTGCCACAGCACGCCATCCACGATCGCCCCCATTAAATTAGCGCCGCGCAAATTCGCACCCCGCAGATCACAATCTCGCAAATCACAATTGCGCAAATCACACTGCCGCAGATCACAATCCCGCAAACTCAAAGCACTGAAAACGCCACCTGCCAGATTTGCACCCCAAAAGCAAGCCCCATCCAAAGCCTGAATCCCACCTTCCGGCTTCCATTGAAAAATTCCCGCAAAATCCCGATCGCCCTGAGCATAACGCCGCTGCAATTCCACGCCATCCATGATGCTGACCCCCAAAGCGAAGCAAGCCCATCTTGCGACATCCCAGCCCCCAACGCAACCCAAAAAAGGCAATAAAAAACCGACATCTCTCATAAAGAAAGCTGTCGGCCAGTCGTGTGTTCCCTGTTGATGACTCGGCTAAAGTTGAGTCCCCTTTATTATGTGGAAACCCATGTAAAAGATATGTGACCAAGATCACACAAGGATAGTGATCCTAGTCACACAAACAATATTTTTCTACGTGAGTGAAAATTTCTACAACTGAGGCGTAAACTAATCTGTAGCTCTACGGAGTTTTTTTGAGGGGAGCTAAGTATTTACGTAGTATTACTGTTTTGATCGGTAAGTGTCAAGCATTACTGTACGTAGCTGCAAATTTGGTCCCCTCCTGTGACGTCACACTCCAGTTAGAATCTTTTCCACACATTGAATAAAAATCTCCATGCCTAAGGCTAGAGCAGTCTCGTCAATGTTGAATTGGGGATGGTGGTGGGCAAAGGTCAACCCGCGATCGGCATTGGCCGAGCCAAGGAAGAAGTAGCACCCTGGAACCTCCTGAAGAAAATAGGACATGTCTTCGCCGCCCATGGTTTGGCAGTGAGGGGTGACGAGGTTGTTGGGGAGGCTGGTTTCGGTGACGACGGTTTGGGCGATCTGGCGAACGAGGTCGGCGATCGTCTCATCGTTAATCACCGGAGGATAAAATTTCTCATAACTCAGGTCGTAGGTGGCTCCGTGCATTCCACAGACCCCGGCAATGAGTTGCTCTAGGCGAGGATGAAAATAGTCGGCGTATTTAGGGTTGAAGTAGCGGATGGTGCCGCTGAGGCGGGCGGTGTCGGCGATGACGTTACAGGCGGTACCTGCGTGAAATTCACCGACGGTGACGACGGCGGAGTCGATCGGGTCGATGTTGCGGGCGACGATCGTTTGCAAGGCGTTGACGATTTGGGTGGCGACGACGATGGAGTCTACGGTCTGTTGCGGGATGGCACCGTGGCCACCGCGTCCGAGGACGGTGCAGCGGAAGGTTTCAACCGCAGCCATAAGGGGACCCGATCGGACGCCGACGGTGCCGAGGGGGAGTTGCTGCCAGAGATGTAGGCCGATAATGGCGTCTACTTGCGGGTTTTGCAGGACGCCCGCTTCGATCATGGGTTTTGCGCCGCCGGGTCCTTCTTCGGCGGGTTGGAAGATGATTTTGACGGTGCCGTTGAAGGTGTGGCGGTGGCTGGCGAGGTAGCAGGCGGTGCCGAGGGCGATCGCGACATGACCGTCATGACCACAGGCGTGCATTTTACCGGGGTGTTGCGATCGGTAGTCCAGATCGTTTTGTTCTTGGATCGGCAGGGCGTCCATGTCGGCTCGAATGGCGAGGACTTTTCCGGGCCGATCGCGTTGCCGATCGCCTTGAATCGTTGCAACAATACCTGTTTTGGCAATATTGGCTTGGTAGTCGATGCCCCAGCTTTCGAGTTTCTCGGCGATGAACTGGGCGGTGAGGGTTTCTTCGAAGCCGAGTTCGGGGTATTGGTGGATTTGTCTACGCCAGGTGATGACTTGGGGGTGGAGCGATCGGAGATCGAGGCGGACGTTTTTGAGGTGGGGGGAGTTTAAGATGCTGGCGGCGACCATGGGGAGTTTTGGGTGATGGGGTAATGGGGTAGCGGGGGAATTGGAGGCTACTGGTTTAATTCTGCCATTTTGATGCGGGGATTCTCGACGGCTCCCAGTAAGATATTCAGTATTCCCCTTGAATTTGAGTCAGTATTTTCTTCATGTACATTGATTTGGGTCCATTTGCCTTTGAGATTGAGCCTTCTGCGATTGCAGGGGCGGCGCTGTGGGCCTTGGGCCTTTATTTGGGGTTTTCGCGCTTGGCAGGGACGTTAACCGATCGGTTGTCCGGTTGGATGAATAATGCGGAACGATCGCTCTATGCCACCCAAGAGGAATACGAAAAGACGCGCAAGGCTCGGGAGGCGCAGAATGTTTTTTATTCGTCGCTGTTGAGTGTGCTGCCGTTTTTGGTGTTGGGGACGCTGTTGAGTATTGGGGTTGAGGTGGGGTTGGGGGAAGATTGGGTCGTCAGTGGGGGAGTTTTATTAACGTTGTTTTGTGGGGTGTATGAGTTGGAGCGTCGAAGCCAGGAAGCCGAGGATGAAGAGGAGGAAGACTAAATGCAGCGTCCTGATATTCAGCTTTTAACCCGATCGCTTTTGAGTAATCTCTGTGATGAAGCGGCGAAGACCGATCGTAAACGGAAAAACTACAATTTCCACGAGCATTCGGAACGGGTTCAACGCTTTCTCAATGTGTTGCAGCCAGGAACCTATGTGCGACCTCATCGGCATTTACGCGCCACTGGGGTGAATGGGTTTGAGTTTTTTTTGGTGTTGCAGGGGGCGATCGGGATGGTTGTGATGGATGAAGCGGGGACGGTGGTGCGATCGGAGCGATTGGAGGCTGATGGTGAACGCATGGGCATTGAATTAGCGGAGGGATTGTTTCATACGTTGGTGGTTTTGGAACCGAATTCGGTGATTTTGGAACTTAAAGAAGGGCCTTACCAGCCTGCTATAGACAAAGATTTTTTACAGATGTTTCCACCGGAGGGATCGGCTAATTGTGGGGAGCAGGTCCGATCGTGGGAGAGTTTGTTTTTTCACCCCCAAACCCCTGATTCTGAAAGTTTATGATTGTTTGTCAGCTAGGAGTTCATAAAATTCGTTGAGTTTTTTGCGGAGTGTTTCTTTGGGAATGAGTTTGATTTCGTATTCTGCGACGACGGTGGGGCTGAGGGTTCGGCTGAGCGCATATTCTACGACTTCATCGTCTTTGTCACGGCAGAGTAGGACGCCGATGCTGGGGTTTTCGTGAGGCTTTTTGATGTCTCGGTCCAAGGCTTCTAAATAAAATTCGAGTTGTCCGAGGTATTCGGGTTTGAATTTATCGATTTTGAGTTCAAAGGCGACGAGGCTTTGGAGATCTCGGTGGTAGAGGAGCAGATCAATGAAGAAGTCGCTGTTGCCAACTTGGAGCCGATATTCTTCGCCAACGAAGGTGAAGTCGCGTCCGAGTTCTAGGATGAAGTCGCGGAGGTTTCGGACTAGGGCCGTTTTGAGATCGTCTTCGGAGTGATTAGGTGGGAGGTTGAGAAAGTCTAGGATATAGCTATCCCGAAAGACGCCAGAGAGCGGCTGGGATTGCGATCGGTTTGGCGAAAGTTGAACATCGGCAAGAAGGGTTCGCTCGTAAATGCCACTGTTGATTTGGCGATCGAGTTCGCGGGTGCTATAGCGTTCGGTACTTGTGAGTTGGAGGTAGAAGAGTCGTTCTTCCTGGGTTTTGCACCGTGACATGATGATCCGATGGTGAGTCCAGCTTAATTGCGTCCGCAGTGCGGTCGTAATGTCAGGATAGATTTCATAAAATTGACGCATTCGTTCTAGGTTGCGTCGCTCAAAGCCTTTGATGCCGGGTTCTTGGGTTTGGATGAAGGTGGCAAGCTGTTCGATCGCTTTTTGGCCCCATGCGGTGGTGTTGAGTTGTTCGCTAATGTACCGACCGATCGTCCAATACAGTTGGATCAGTTCTTGATTGGTGTTCGCGATGACGCGATTTTGGGCTGTTTTGATTAGGGTTAGAATTTCTCTAAATTGGAGGTCTAACATTTTCGACACCCTGATGAGCCTGAATAGCTATAATACTTGGCAATGGTCCCGATCGATGGCTATTCCCTGAACTGAGTGTAAATACCGTTCAATATCATTTCATCATTGATTATTTATGAAATTTGACAAAGATTTTTGGTCGATGCAAATCTTGATTGCTGAGGTGTTGGCGATCGCGGGATTTTTGGTTTGCACGGTTTGGTTTTTAATTGTGCCTGTCTTTTACTATGGCAATGCCGAAAGCAATCTCCATGAGTTTACAACGGTGGCAGGGTTAGAGCCGATCGGCTGTATTAATAATGATTCCGATCGGGATTGGAATTTGTCCTGTACAGCGCGCAACAAGGAGCGGTTAGTGGCAGTGAGCTGTGGCTATATGCCTTGGTCTAAGGGGTGCAAAATTAATTTTGGTCAACTCAACCAATCGCCACCTGTGCAGTTTTCACTATTTAAAGAGTGATCATAATCGACTGTCTATTTACCAATACAGAATTGACTAAAAATTCGATCGAGCATCGATTCTGTTACCTCTTCACCCAGGATTTCACTCAGAGATTGGGCTGCACCGCGCAGATCGATCGTCCAAAAATCTAGAGGAAGCCGATCGTCGATGGTCGTTTGAACCTGTTCCAGAGAGGTTTTCGCCTGAGTTAAGGCATTGGCTTGACGTTGGTTAATCGTAAAATCTAGATTGCTAGGGTTGATACTCTCTTGATTGATTTTAGTTAAGATAGCTTGTTCTAATTCGGCAATACCAACCGTTTGTTCTGCGATCGTTTGAACAATAGACGAGGCATTGGTTAACGTATTGATTTTACTAACAACAGAATCAGGTGAATTTAAATCTACTTTATTGATAACAAAGACGATCGATCGATCTTTAATCTGTTCATAAATTTCATCTTCGCCCGCTGTCCAGCCTTGATCCGCCGCGATCGCAAATAGCACCAAATCTGCTTCCAAGGCAGCTTTACGCGATCGTTCGACCCCAATGCTTTCGACCCGATCGTCCGTCTCTCGAATGCCCGCTGTATCCAAAACCTGAATGGGAATTCCACCCACCACAAGCTGCGATTCCACAACATCGCGAGTGGTACCGGGTAAATCGGTAACAATAGCCCGATCGCTCTGGCTCCACGCATTGAGCAAACTGGATTTGCCAACATTAGGACGCCCGACGATCGCCACTTTCAATCCCGTGCGCAAAAGCTGACCCCGATCGCGGGTTTGTAAAATTTGGGTGACTTGATCGATCGCTTGACGCAGGTTTTGCCGAATGCGTTCTTCTTGGAGCGCAGGCAAATCATCTTCAAAATCAATGCGGGCTTCGACTTCGGCAAGGAGGTCTAGGCAAACCGATCGTAACTCTCGAATCGGCTGCGCGAGTTTGCCTTGAATGCCTGCAAGCGCGACGGCAGCGGCTTGGGGCGACTTGGCTCCGACGAGATCAGAAATACTCTCCGCTTGGGTGAGATCGAGGCGACCATTGAGGAATGCCCGTAAGGTAAACTCTCCCGGTTGTGCAAGTTTTGCGCCAGACTCAAGACAAAGTTGGAGAACGCGCTGGACGGCGATCATGCCGCCATGACAGTGAAATTCGATCACATCTTCCCGCGTATACGATCGCGGAGCCAACATGATTAACAGCAGCGCTTCGTCAAGCTGCTCCTGAGTGTTTGGGTCCGCAATGTAGCCGTAAAGAATGCGGTGGCTTTCCCAAGGTTGCTGGCCGGGGGCTTGAAAGATTTTACGGGCGATCGTATAGGCTTCAGCTCCAGAGAGCCGAACGATCCCGACGCTACCCTGTTCAGGAACGATCGCCGTGGCAATGGCTGCGATCGTATGACCTTGAACTGGCGTGTTTTGAATTGAATTGTTTTGAATTTGCAAGCTTGAAGTATGCATTGAATCATGTTCCCCCAGAATTGGGGGCTAGGGGGACGCCTCGTCAGGGGCTGGAAAATCAGGACTAAGGAGCAGTCCAATTGGGATTGGTGAGACTCGTGAGAATGTGATCTTCCCAAACACCATTAATCAAGAGATATTGTTTCGCATCTCCTTCGATCCTAAAGCCTAACCGTGCCAAAAGATTGCCGCTACGTTGATTGCGGGGCATATAATTCGCTTGAATGCGATGGCATTGCATGGCATTAAAAACATAGTTAATGCTGACCGTCAGGGCTTCCTGCATAAAGCCATAGCCTTGTTTATCTTCCGCAAGGCTATAGCCCAAGCTACAGCAGTAGAAGGGATAGTAAACAAAACTACTGAAGTTAACCGTGCCGATCACCTTGCCCTTCGTGCTACCGGGTTTGTCCCGTTCAAAGATAATCAACCGGAGCGCTTGGCCATTCTGATATTGATCAAAACTGCGGGCCACCTGCGATCGCCAATAACTCCGACTATAAAAATCTGGGGAGCGAGTCGGCTCAAAAGCGGTCAAAAAATCTTGGTTATTTCTAAAGTGCGTCAAGAGGTCAGGAATATCATCCTGATTGGCAAGACGGATTATGAGTCGTGGTGTGTAAAGACAAACAGGCATAAGGTAAGGTGCGATTCCGAAAGGCCCGATCCCCCTAACCCCCTTGAAAAGGGGGGACCGGAGAAGGAGGGAGTTGGAAAAGAGAATAAACTCATCACTCTTCTCAAAGCCCCCCTTGGCAAGGGGGATTTAGGGGGATCGTGACTAGGCGATCAGGACGGGTTCTAAAGCATCGCCATCATCGGGGTTTCGATCGGTCCGAGACCCAGATCCACTGGATGCCAGACTTGACCGTCCATGGCCATCTGTTCAATCAAGCTGGCAAGACGTAATGCCTTGAGCGCTTGCTCACCACCGACGAACGGCGGCAGTCCACCGCGAACACAGGCGACGAAATGTTCGAGTTCGGCATGGAGGGGTTCCACACGTCCGATCGCCACTTTTTCGATGATGCCGTCTTGACGGTAAAGGTTCGGGCGGGTAAAACTCGCAGGTCCCACGGCTCCGAGGCTGGCGGGGATGCCATTGCTCGATCGGTGGATTTGGATCTCGTTGTTGAGGAAATCCGCTTCGGTGAGCGATCGCTTCGAGTGAGCCGAGATTTTGCGGATCTTGCGGTGGGTGATCTTGCTGGCGGTCAAGGTCGCCACGATGCCATTGGCAAAGCCCAGGGTCGCAGTGACGTAGTCCAGATATTGAGAGGTCTGGCTGGCCTTGCTGCCACTAGCCGTCAGACGAACGACGGGAGAGTTGGCCAGTTCCAAGCAGAGGTCAATGTCGTGAATCATCAGATCCAAGACCACGGACACATCGTTGGCCCGATCGCTGTAGGGACTCATGCGATGCGCTTCGAGTGAAACCAATTCCTCGGTTTTCATCACATTGCTTAACTCTTGGAAGACCGGATTAAAGCGCTCAATGTGACCCACTTGGAGCAAGCAACCGCTATCAGCGGCAGCGTTGACGAGGGACTCAGCCTCTGAAATCGTGGCTGCGATGGGCTTTTCAATCAGAACATGGACCCCTGCCTTGAGGGCCGCAAGTCCTACTGCATGGTGAAACCGCGTCGGGACGGCGATACAAACCGCATCAACATGTAGCAATAGTTCATGATAATCCTCAAAAAAATGCGTCTGATAGCGACTAGCGGTCTCTAAACCGCGATCGATATTGACGTCTGAGATGCCCACCAACTTGATATCTTTCATTAAGCTCAGCACACGGACATGGTGCTGTCCCATGTTCCCGATGCCGATCACCCCGATCCGAACGGGTTCTGGGTAACTTTTATGAAATGGGATACTAGAATCCCCCATGAATCGCTTCGTCACGTTTGTTGCTCCTCTACCACCACAAAGTAATCGTTTTCAGGGATAAATTCCGATCGGTCCCAAGGTGTAACCCAGGGAAAAATCTAAGTATTTAGACCCATTAAACTCCTCAAACTGTCACAGAATACTAGCACAGTCGTTCTGCTTAATATGAATCTTAGATGACAGATAAGGTTCCCGAAGGAAAAGTAGCGCTTCCAGATTAAGCCGAAACTTGAAGACTCTCTAAAGGCACCACTAAATTGTTTTCAAGAGAAACTTTTTCTTCCACGGCGCTCAGCACTGAGTAGGGCGTTTGTGTCAAAAGGATCTGGTGTTGGTTGGCCCATTGGGTGAGATCGGAGAAGGACCGATCGCGGTATTGCCCATAGCGTTCAGCCTTGCTGCGAACTTTGGTAGGCAGGGGTGGGAGGATGCCGAAGTTGGGGGGCATGGGTTGGAAATGCTTGGGTTCGGCGGAGCTGATGAACTCAAACAGCGCCCCCATCATGGTGGTGACGGGCAGGGCGATCGGATCTTTCCCGAGTACCAATCTCGCGGCATTAGTTCCCGCCAGCCAGCCTCCAGCAGAGGCGGCAGTGTAGCCTTCGGTGCCGCTGATTTGGCCTGCGGTGAGGAGCGTCGGGCGGGACTTGAATTGCAGGGTGGAGGAGAGGAGTTCGGGGGAGTTGATGAAGGTGTTGCGGTGCATGACGCCCATGCGGACGAATTCCGCGTTTTCCAGTCCAGGAATCATTTGGAAGATGCGTTTTTGTTCGCCCCATTTCAGGTTGGTTTGGAAGCCGACCATGTTCCAGAGTTGTCCGGCGCGGTCTTCTTGACGCAGTTGGACGACGGCGTAGGGGCGTTTGTCTTTGTTAATCTTGAAATCGCCGTTGCGCGGATCGAAGATGCCGACGGGTTTGAGTGGTCCGTAGCGCATGGTGTCTTCGCCACGTTTGCCCATTTCTTCGATCGGTAAGCAAGCTTCAAAGAACTTGGCCGTTTCTCGTTCAAAGTCCTTCAGTTCCGCCTGTTCTGCGGCACAGAGCGCGGTCCAGAAGGCGAGATACTGCTCCTTATCCATGGGGCAGTTGAGGTAGGCGGCTTCTCCGCGATCGTAGCGAGAGGCCAAAAACGCGATGTCGTAGTTAATCGATTCGCCCACAATGATGGGACTGGCCGCATCAAAAAAGCTCATGTAGTCCAGCCCCGTGAACTGCCGCAAATCTTGGGCCAGCGCATCGGTGGTTAAGGGACCTGTGGTTAGAACCACAACGCCATCGCGGGGGATTTCGTGGACTTCGTTGCGGCGCAGTTCGATCAGTGGGTGGTTTGCAAGAGTTGCGGTTAGATCGTCGCCGAAGACGCCGCGATCGACCGCCAAGGCCCCACCCGCAGGGACTTTGTGTTCGTCGGCTTTGTGAATGACGATCGACCCGAGACGACGGAGTTCTTCATGGACGAGACCGGAGGCGCGATCGGGCGACATGGCTCCGAAGGAGTTGCTACAGACGAGTTCGGCGAGGTGTTCGCTGTGGTGAGCGGGGCTTTTGACGAGGGGCCGCATCTCATGCAAGATCACCGGAACTCCGGCTTGGGCAATTTGCCAAGCGGCTTCGGTTCCGGCGAGTCCACCGCCAATGACGTGAATGGGTTGGTGCTGCATGGTAGGGCTGGGGAGCAGTTCAAAATAGGCCAATCAACACCATAGCATCCTCCTCCCATGCCCTGGCAAATCGCACACAAGATATACTGAATTAAAATTGACCCGCCGCGATCCAGGAGTCAGCATGTATCAAATTCAATACCCTAGGCCCCCTGCTGAAACATTGCCCACAATGTACGATTTACCGAGCGAAGATCCTGAGGAGTCTGGTTTGCCCGATCAATTTCATGAATTTCAGCCGAGTTTGCTGCGTGAGACCTGTCGGCCCTCGACTTATTTAGCCTCAGATTTTTTCGTGGGGGTCGATCTAAATCTGTACTACGATTTGCGCCATACAAAATGGTACAAGCGCCCCGATTGGTTTTTGGTCACGGGAGTGCAACCTGCGGATCAACAGCAATCTTTACGCCTCAGCTATGTCACCTGGCAGGAAGGCGTGAATCCACTCCTAGTGGTGGAACTCTTGTCACCGGGAACGGAAGATGAGGATTTGGGGAGGACTGTGCGGGAAATTAACAAACCACCGATGAAATGGGAAGTTTATGAACACATTTTACGGGTGCCATTTTATGTGGTTTACGATCGCTACCAAAATCACCTTCGAGTCTTTTCCATACAGGGCGTCCGTTATCAAGAGGTCAGCCTTGATCCTGACAATCCGCGTTTTTGGATTGAGGAATTGGGATTAGGCTTGGGTTTATGGCAAGGTCAGTATCAGGGCGTTGAGGGAAAATGGTTGCGATGGTATGGCGCAAATGGGGAATGGATTCCCACTGACGCTGAAGCTAAACAACTCGCGCAAACTGAAGTTGAGACCGAACGATCGGCCCGAGAAGCCGCCGAAGCGAAGCTGACATCGGCCATTCCTCAACTGCTCAGTTTGGGTCTAACACCCGACCAAATTGCAGCGTCGTTGGGATTGACAATCGCTCAGGTTTTAAGTGCAAAGCGGCCTTAATGGACACCCTACAATCTGACTCAGAACATTGTGCAAGATCTTCATGGAGCAAAAAATAGCTCGCAATTTTTGATACTGTTGGCGGATTCTTCAGGAAAAAACAACTTCCTTGCTGAGCAAGGAGCTGAGCAAGGAATTGAGTGAATCTAATTTTTTCTTTTTCTAATTCGCCAACAGCATCTTTTTTTTGCGAGCTATTTGACCAAGTGGAAATCTTAGTGGGTTTAAGGATGATAAGCTACGTTGCCAGATTCAGTGTTCGCTTAATCTTCCGGTTAGCCTTTGAGAAAATCCTTAAGAAAAGCCATGGGCTGAAAACCCATTGACTTCTATACAACCAATACTTTTTCTGCCAGAAAGATTGTGGTTGGAGTTCGTTACTTTCCCGGTCTTCTCTCTTAGCATGAATATCCTTCCATCCTAATCCTTCCAATTGTAATCGGTGAAACAGCGATTTAGAATCCATCCAATTCCCCATCACATCTTCACCAAAAGGTCCGGCTGAGTGATAGGGAAATGAATAAACTTCTTCTCCGCCCATGGTCTTGATCGAATGGTCACGATATTGATCGAAGACATGCACGCCTTCCACAATTTTGAATGAGTTATAGTTCCCTAAAGTCGTTAGGGTTAAAAATACTTCGAGGCAATGCGATTCCGCAGAGATATAGTTCGGTTTAATACCACTATCGAAAATGGAGCGAAGGATCACTTGATCATAGCCCTCAATATCAATTTTCACATAATGGGGAAAACCATGTTCAAATAGCTCACTGACGGATTTACTCGGCAGTAAGACGCGCTCAAATTGCTCAGGATTGCGGGGATAAGGGAATTGGCTAAGAACATGATCTTCTTTATGAAGATAAAATGGGACACTTTCACTTTCCCGATTGGCCGTTAGAACGCAATTCTCAATAATGAGTTTACCCTGGCTTATTTCAGACAAAAAACGTTCCTGGATCTGCTGACAAAGGGCTGGATTAGCCTCAACAGCAACGACAACATCAGCTTTCTTCAGGTAATAAGGGATATCATCACCATTGTTAGATCCGATATCATAAATGATGATTTTTTCGTTATCTTGTGTCACATTATTCATCTGTTCCATCCTAAAAAAACTCAAAAATTGCATCGAACACATTACAAAAGTAGGCATAATGCCAATCCTAAAATGCCTAAAAAATAAGCTATTTATTATCTAGATCTGATGCTTCTTAACGTGCTCTAAAGAAGCAGATCGATTGGGGAGATTGGCTGACACTAGCTCACTTAGATGCAATGCTTAGTTACCTATGTTAGGAAAAGTTTTTCTATATAACCCCTGTCATGAGGAATAGCTATTAGAGTATGTTTGCAAATAAATATTAAGAGGAATCTCTCAGTTAAATAGCGCCCCAGAGTATTAGTTCAGAAAACTAGATTGGCCGGGATGAGCGATGATTACAGGATGAGGATAGATAATCTAATTTATTGTGAGCCAAAGATGAACTAATAAGTGAGCCAGATCACAGTGGCCACTTTGGGATAATGCGGGCTAGCCCCAAGCAATCTAAGCAATCTATCCCCATGAATAAGACTCGATCGCCCCTCCTTTTACTGCTCTCTTTGCTGCTCCTTCTCCAAAGCTGCACCCTACCCCAAAAACAGCGGGGCGGTTCCACCATTAGTACTGTTAGCGCTGTCGCCTATCAAGTTAGCGAAGGGGAAGTCGAAGCCGAGGTCCGGTGTCAAAACCGACAAAACGCCTAAACTTAATCCTCATCCCCCCAATCCTCATCATCGTCTTCCCACTCGATTTCCTGACGATTTTCGTAGTATTGAAGCAAATCAGCCTGACTGATAGGATTTTCGGTGGGATTTGAGAAAAAGGCTTTGACGCGAATGTAGCGGCGCAGTCCGTCCGCTCCCGCATCCTCTTGGGTGGCTTCTTGGAAATCCTGAGGAAAGGTATGGGTAATTTCCAACCAAGCATTGATCAAAATTTTAGCAATCTCGTCCGTGGGGGCCGTGTCGTAGAGATTTTCTAGGGCTTCCAGAATATCGATCGTCTGGAGGAGTTCCGGAGTAATGTCGGGATCCGTCATAGATTAAAGGTCCTCCTCCTGAAGTGCCGATCGTACCTGCGCTTGATACATCGTCACTTGCTCGTCCGTTAAAAGGCAAAGTTTTAAGGTTTCCACGATCGCCCCAGTCTCTAAATCACAACCCAAAACTTCAATCCCACTAAACCTGTCGGGCCGTCCCTCCAGATTTCGAGGCAGATTCAGTTCTGTCATTTCGCGGGTTTCGACCCCGCTTGTATAGTCTGCCAACAAAGGAATGCCTTCGCTCACCTCGAAAATGCCTTTAGCCCGATCGACCTGGCCATAGGCCCCAAGGCATAACTCCTGCCAAAAGATCTCTAAACTCGCAGTTTCTAAAACCTGGCCCGAGAGCTTGAGTCGCCAGATCTGCGGAGGGGCGATCGGTCCCTTCAAGCCAACAACCTGTTCATCAGCCCAGGTTTCCCAATCTTTCGCAGGCGCGTCGGGGGACAACATCGCAATTCGTCGGACGGTCAAATCATCGGGAAACAAGAGGCTCTGAACGTCGATCGAATAGCCACATTCCACATATAAGACCGAACCCTCTGGCAGCTCTTGACTCGGCAAAGCAGTCAAAACCTGGAGGCTGGGACAGCTTTGAGCTAAAACCACAGCATCCAACGGAAAATCCTCTGCACCGAGATGGATGAAATAAGCGGGACTGGACCCGACTTGCGATCGAATCCAATCCGTCTTTCCCGATCCCGGTGTTCCTGCGACGAGAACCAAACCAGTTGAGGCAGGCGTTGAAACAGCGGCTGAAGCATCCGGCATTGCAGAGCGTTCCATCAATTAGAAGGGGATTTGGCTGAGTTCGGGTTGAAGCTTGGCAGGCAAGGACTTCAGGTAGCCGAGGAAGCTAAAGAGTTCGGCTTCGGTCAGTTCCGCGCGGGTGCGTTTGCTGTATTCCTGTTGAAGGTAGGCGCTGCCTTGCTTTTTGGTCCAGCCGATGCGATCGATTTCCATGCCGATTTGGGCGATCGTGTCGGAGAGGTCAATAGCGGCGACGGGAGCGGTGAAGGCTTTTGGCGCTTCGGCTTTTGGTGCTTCGGCTTTTGGTGCTTCGAGAAGTGGCTCAGCGATCGGCTCCACAGCAGGCTCTTCATAGGTGTATTCAAACACTTCTTCAGATTCGTAGCTGATTTCAAAGGTCTCTTCGGCTTCAACGATCGGTGCAGCCGATGCGATCACTTCGGGTTCTGAAATCGCTTCAGGTTCTGCGATCACTTCGGGTTCTACGATCGCTTCTACAACCGCTTCGGGTTCTGCAACCACTTCAGGTTCGACGATGGTGTTGGCAATTTCTTCAACTGGAACCATCGGTTCGGCGATCGCCAATTCCAAAGTCGGCTCTACGATCGGCTCTAAGACCGGGGTTTCGTTAACAGGCTCGGCGGGTTGCGCCTTGGTCTTGCGCTTGGTGGCGGTGCGGGGCAGCGATTTTTCCGTGGGTTCGGAGGTGGGCTGCATGACAGGAGGAATGGTCAGTTCTGGAGAAATCTCCGGCATCATGGGCAGGGTTGCGCTCAGGTTACTGCTGACAGCGCTGTGATTCACATTCAGGCCGAGGGCTTCTAGGGCACGGCTACGGGCGCGGTCTTCGGCGACTTCGACGGTGGTGGCGCTGGCGAGGGCGGTGACGATCGTGACACCCTCGACTTGAACGTTAGCGCGCACCACGAACTGGTCAGAATTGACTTGGACTAAATCTGCGGATAGGCATCCGGTGGGGTACTGCGATCGAAGCTGTTGCAGGACGGGATTGCGATTGGGACGGAGGGCATTGAGGCGCTGGTCCATGGTCGATCGCAAATCGTCAAAATTTGAAGGGGTCGCTTCAGACAAATCAGAGGACAGCGTGGTGGGAAGGTCAAGTGCAAGGTTCATAGGACAGTGTGTTTGGGAGATTACAGCGGTTGAGACTGAAAGACGGCTTGAAGAAAAACAGAG
>JAAFJU010000215.1 GCA_013298165.1 Synechococcales cyanobacterium bin31.maxbin.ball.101
CAGCATATCTGAGGCGAGTGTCATCCCGATCGTCGTACGAATGAGCGCAATTTGTTCTGCTGTAAAACTTGTAGGAGTGTCTGTTTCAGCAATGCCTAATTTGACCCGAGTGAGCCGATCGGCTTCTTTGAGTCCGACGGTTTCAAGGATTAGGGCGACCACGACAGCCTGCATATTTTCGCTAGCTGTCTTGCCTGTGACACCTTTAGCGGCATCGGCAGCAGTATCTTTAAAGACAAAGCCCAATCGCACGGAAGTACTCCCTTCACCATCCGGATAACGGTTGGAGAGGTGAGCATTGACCTGTGCATCAGAGACGTTTTCAGCTTGAAATTGAGCCAATGTTTTAGCCAAATCAGCGACGAGTTTGGCATAGGCATCCATTTGCTTAATCGTGGCTCCGATGATCGCATCAAAGGTGCCATTGATTAACCCGGCTGTAAAGTCAACAAAGCCCAAGTTTTGCACTTGTTTAGCCACACCGATCGCCCGATCGGCCACATCTCCGATCGCACCCACCGGACCCGCACCCACAGGCCCGCCTGGGTTAGCCATCATGGGAGTGACGACTCCGGTTTGGCGCATTAGGTCGCGGAGTAAGTTGACATTGGCCAGGGCGGTTTCTTGATATTGAACATCGCTCAAGTTTCCAGCTTCAGCGCTGAGAATATCCAGCGCCTGTTCAATATTTTGCACCGAAAGTTGAGGCTCACCCAGTGATTGAGGGTCTTGAGCGGGATTCACGTTAGATTGTGTCATCGTTAATTACCTAGAGACTTCAGGAACAGTTGTGATGCTGAATTGACTTACTTACTGGTATCTTAGGCTCAGCGATCGGCACAATGGGGTACCCGATCGGGTAGTATTTCAACGTTTAGGTCAATCCAATCCAAATATTGCGGATAAATCGGAAGTCGAGACTGTAATTCCCAGCCCGCAGGCTCTAAAATTTGGCGTAGTTTTGTTGCAGTAGGATGGGGATAGTTTGGGTTGACTTCATCGATCGGACTCAATCCCCCCAAGTCCCTTGCGCCCGCATCCAGACAGGCTAACAGCGTTTCGGGCAATGCAATTAAATTGGGTGGAATTTGAATGGTAATACTGTCGGGAAGAATCGCCCGTGCGATCGTCACCACCTCCGGCAATTGCTCTAGATCAAACCCTGTGCCTTTTAAAACCTCATCTTCACCAGGACTATAGGGTTGCAGAATGCATTCCTGTAAATGACCATATTGGGATTGCACAGAAGCGATCGTCTCCAAACTCTCAACCCAATCCGATTTAGATTCACCCAATCCCAACAAAATGCCCGTGGTGAATGGAATCTTTAATTGTCCTGCTTGGCGTAATTGATGTAATCGTAAATGAGGTTCTTTGCTGGGTGCATGACGGTGAACGGTTTTGAGTAAACTGGGTGTGAATTGCTCCAGCATTAAACCCATAGAAACATTGACCTGCTTCAATTGCGCCATTTCAGAATGACTCAATGGCCCGACATTGGTATGCGGTAAAAATCCTAATGACAACGCCAGTTTGCACAGTTCGACAATGTGATTGAGCCAAGCCGATCGGTTCGCACTACCCGGATGCACTTCGCCGCTGAGAATGAGGATTTCGCGGGTTTCAGGCGGGAGCGATCGGAGTGTTGTTTCTGCCAATTCCAAACTCATCCAGCCCGACGTGCCGATGTCCGATCGAAAATTGCAATAGCTACAACGATTAAAACATTCGTAGGTTGGAACTAAGGTGTAGGCCGGACTGTAGGTGATGATCTTTGGATTCATAGTCGAAGAGGAATTCGTTCAGTTAGGCTCTGCGACTGCGTTTGAGGTCCCGATCCCCCTAGCCCCCTTGAAAAGGGGGGACCGGAAAATATCAAAATCAACAAAGGGCAAAAGAATATCTCAAAGTCCCCCTTTTTAAGGGGGATTTAGGGGGATCGGGGATTAATTACCTGCGCGTGTACTGCATTAGCCGATCGATCAACCGATTGCGCGTCTCTCTCGATAGCTTGTTCATTGCCGCCCGATCGGCCTCCATGGGATTCACCGTCAGCACATCCTGACTCGGGTACGTCGCCATATCCATGACATCATTGGCATCCAAATAATCCGCGATCGTCAGTTTCCAATCCAGACGCATCTGCACCGGACGCCCTTTCACATAGGCGTGATAGCGCAACACCCGTCCCACCAACGTATTCGTCGGGTCAACCTTATTGAGCTTGCGACTGAAATATTGGTTTTCGATCGGAATCTCAGGCAGTTCCGCATGAATCTTTTGCCCAATCTCAGCAGTGCGGACGACTTGGGCCGTGGCGGTGCTGGCGCTGATTAGGGTGAAGGCTAGGGCGATCGCGATCGTGATAAACCGGAGATGGCGACGATTCATGGGGGTGATGGATGGGGTGAGGGAGTGATTAAACCTAAAAACCCTCTGGTTGACGAGAGGGTTTTTGGGTTTGGAATAGAAGAGCTTCTATTCGCCGATGATTTCGGGCTGGGTCATTTCGTCGGACATTTCGATGATGGCGCGCATGACGGGCTTGATCATCGGATCATCAATGCCATCGAACTCTTCAAAGCGGCGGCGCTTGGCTCGGTTGGCGACTTGGACGGTGATGCGGTAGCGGTTTGAAGCGGCATTGATCAGCTCATCGGCACGGCGCATGAGTTGTTCAGTGTCGATCGTGGCACGACGGGTCATCGAACCCACGGACTTAGAAGCAGACTTTCGGAGGGTCATAAGCAAAAACTAAGCTAAAACTTTACGGAATGACGTTGCTGTTGTAAGCGTTACTCCTCTATTATCGCAGACAGTTTCCAGAACCGACGGATTTCTCCCAAATCTATGCAGCATTAACCCATGAAACATTCTCACCCGCCCTTCCAGCCCACCCTCGACGCCAAGTCCCCACTCCTCAAGTCCATCCACCCAAAGCAAGCGACAACGCGGTGGATTGTGCTGGGGGATAGTGTGGTGTATGGCTTTGGGGATGAAGTCGGCGGCGGCTGGGTGGAGCGACTGCGGCGAGGCTGGATGACCCCGGAACGATCGCAGCAGGTAATCTACAATCTGGGCGTGCGGGGCGACGGGGTTCGGCAAGTGGAGCAACGACTGGAAACTGAGTTCGTCGTGCGGGGCGAACTGCGCAACCGCCATCCCGATCGGCTAATTCTATCCGTGGGCACGAACGATTCCGCCCGCATTGCAAAACGATCGGGCCGAAATATGCTGGAGTTTGGCCTCTTTCAAGAGCAGATGGAAAAGGTACTCGATCGGGCACAGCGACTCTGTCCCGTGTGGTTTGTCGGGATGGTGCCGATCGATGAACAGAAAATGCCATTCCTCGACTGTCTGTACTACAACCATGAAGACCAATATCGCTACAAAGAGGCGACGCGACTGGCTTGTGAGGCGCGAGGGATTCCCTATTTGGACTTATTTGATCTGTGGATGCCACGGGGGGACGCTTGGCGACGATCGCGCTTTACCAGCGATGGCCTGCATCCCAATAGTTTGGGCTATGTGTCGATCGGGCAGGATGTGGCGGATTGGGAAGCGTTGCGAGACCTTCGCCTGAACCCCACCACGGCGTTACTCTGAAATCCTCTCCCAACCGCCCCAAAATTATGTGAGGATAGGTTTAAACGATGCAATTTTAAGATTTTCGGTTTAGGAGTGACGCATGACGGTTTTGGTGTTGGGCACGGGCAATCCGGGCAAGCTGCGGGAGATGCAGCAGTATTTTGAGGCAGACTCGCCTTGGACGCTAGAGTTGAAGCCGCCCGAAATTGACGTAGACGAAACAGGCACGACGTTTTTGGCCAATGCTTGCTTGAAAGCGTCGGAAACTGCGATCGCAACCGGGAAATGGTCGATCGCCGATGATTCCGGTTTGGCAGTGGACGCCTTAGATGGTGCGCCAGGAATTTTTAGTGCGCGCTATGGGGTGGATGATGCCGATCGGATTGCGCGACTATTGCGAGAGCTGAGCGGTAAGGAAACGCGATCGGCTCAATTTGTCTGTGCGATCGCGGTGGCCAGTCCCGATGGAAAGGTGGTGATTCAGGAAGTGGGAATTTGTCCCGGTGAAATTTTGCATGACGTGCAAGGGGATGGTGGGTTTGGGTATGATCCGGTGTTTTTTGTGCCAGAGGCAGGAATGACCTATGCACAAATGCCCGATGAGGTAAAACGACGGTTAAGCCATCGCGGTCGAGCGTTTGAAAAGGTGATGCCGCAGTTGGGAGCGATATCCGATCGGCTTTGATGGGATTCGGCTTTAGGTTGTTTCCCAGAAAGCCTCTACCCGAATAATCTTGTCGATCGCTGGCTTGAGGCGCGCCGAACTAGAAGTTGGCGCTCTAGGGTGCGAAGTCTACTGAAGTAGACTGGGAACATTATTCAGCCCTTTAGGATTCTTCAGTCAGTTTCAACTGACTTCGCTCTAAGAGTGCCGAATTCATTCCGGCACGGGTTAGGGGGCCTCAGACTGTGCAATGACCGATCGGAATTCTAATCCATCCAAATCACAGTGTCTCTGGATTAATCCCCAATTCCCGAAGCTTCTCAGCCAACCGATCGGCCCTCTCAGTCTCTTGGTCCGCCCGAAGTTTCTCTTGATCGCCCCGAAGCTTCTCTTGGTCTCCCCGAAGCTTCTCCTGCACAGCGCGTTCATCGCCTGACAGCAGTAAATTCCCATCCAAATCCCACAACCGCAACCAAGGCAAGACTTGACCCATATAGTCCCCTCGCCAAATCCCCAATTCCACACCCAAAGGCCCGATCGGAAAATGGCCCCGATCGTTTGGCATTATCTTCTGATATTTTCCCCCAATCAATTCATACACCTCGACCGAGGCTTTGCGAGCTTCATAAATCGCGTAGAACGGCACCCGAATCGCCTGCTCATACACCCAAAATTTCCCAGCTTTCTCGCCTGAACCAGAAAGGGGTGACGTGGTATCTCTCTCTTCAGACCCATTCCCCGAGACAAATTCCATCACGATCAATGGCACAACGAACTCTTTCCACATCACATACGATCGCCGATAACCCCCATCCAGCAACGGCGTCACATTCGGAACATAGAACCAATCCGGAGCCTCTGCGCCCTGTTCCAAAGGTTCGACCAATCGCCAGTAAATCCCGCAGTCCTGACCGATCGCATACTGACCATCTGGATGAAGTGTTTCGAGAACAGGCAAAATCGAACTGCTAATCAGCAAGCTCTGGGGATGTTCTTGAAAGTTTTTCACAAAGGTCCCATTGCTCTCCGGCAATTGATTATGGTCAGGCAGTGAGAGGTGCGTAGTATCGCTTTCCGAGAGTTGGATATGGTCGGGAAGGGAAAGCGGCGGAGCGGATTGGGCGATCGTCATGGATATTACCTATATTCATCCTGCCAACCAGAACATCTGTATTTTAGCGCAAAAAATCACGGAGTAAGCGGAGTCGAAAAGTCGCGGGGTGAGCGGAGTCGAAAAGTCGCGGGGTGAGCGGAGCCGAACCCCAACTACGGAGTCAAAATCAGCTTCAGCCCCGCGATCGTCAACACACAGGCCAGCAACCGTTTGATCAACAGCGGATCAAAGCGATGACTGCCTAAAAAAGAACCCAAACTTCCTCCCAGAATGGCACTGATCGCAAAGAAAATTGTAAAACTGGGAAACGATCGGCTACTACTCAAATTCCCCAACAACCCCGCCACCGAATTCACCAAAATAAACATTGCTGAAACCGCTGCCGTAGACTTCACCGTCGCCCATTGTTTCAACAACATCAGCGGCGTCAAAAAAATCCCACCTCCCGTCCCCGTCAATCCCGCCAGCAACCCCAAAGCCGCACCAGAAGAGAGGGCGATCGATCGTTTGGGTTCTTGAATTACAGACTCCTGCTTTGAGGGCATCAGAAATCGAACCGCAGAAAAAAGCAAGATCACGCCCACAATCACTTTGAAAACTTGAGTTGGTAAATTAACATAACCACCCAAAAACGCACAGGGAATGGCCAACACCGCAAACGGCCAAAACAACCGCCAGGAAAAATGCCTCGATCGCCAAAACTGCCAACTCGTAATGCAAGCCACCAAAATATTTAATGCCAGCGCGATCGGCTTAATCATCACTGGAGGAAGTCCAAATAAGGACATCACGGCAATGTAACCAGAAGCACCTGCATGTCCCACTGACGAATACAAAAACGCCACGATCAAGATACCGATCGAAAGCAACGACAAATCCTGAATCGGCATCTCCATCTAAAACTCACCTAGCTACTCATCTAAAAGTCTTCGCAATTTTCCAAATC
>JAAFJU010000055.1 GCA_013298165.1 Synechococcales cyanobacterium bin31.maxbin.ball.101
CGAGGTCTTAAAGATTTTAGGCAAGATTTCCGATCGATCGTTGATTGAGCATCTGCCCGATCGGATTTTTGCGGATACGGAGATTAGCCCTCAGACGATCGCAGCTCTCGTGGGATTTACAGACCAAAATCCAGAGATTTACGAAGTCAGCGTCGATGTGATCGGCCATTTTCAGAAGGGACTCGGGTTTATGAACCCGCGCAGAAGCCCCAATCCCGGCGAAAAGGTCCTGCTCGCTAGCGATGACATGCTGAAGCGAATTTTGAGTAAAAAACAGGTGGGGGATGTGGGATCGGCGCATATTGGGTCGATTTTGCTGCGGGAGGCGAATGCGGTTCCGGTGGCGATCGATGTCAAGGAGCTGGTTAGTACCCACATGGCGATCTTGGCCGGGACGGGATCGGGGAAGTCCTATACGGCGGGGGTGTTGATCGAGGAATTGATGTCGCCGAACAACCGAGCGGCAGTGTTGATTTTTGATCCCCACGGAGAATATGGCACGCTTCAGGAAATGCAGACGAACGATCGGTTTCTGGATCCTAGAGATGGCTACCAGCCGAAGGTGAAAATGATGACCCCGGAGCATATTCGGATCCGGTTGTCGTCGTTGGATTACTACGATCTGCTCATGCTCTTGCCCGGAATGAGTGAGCGGCAGCAGGCCATTTTGAATAAAGCCTTTCGGATTTTGCATCGGCATCGCAAGGGAGAGGCGCGCTGGAGTGTACAGGATTTGATCGCGGCGGTGCGGGAGGCGGATACTCAGGTGGATGATGAGGGCAATGAGAAAATGGGTAGCTCCGTGCAGGCATTGGAATGGAAACTGGAGGGACTGGAACGATCGGACTATTTCCACACCTTTGAGCATTCGGTCGCGCCGCGAGACTTGTTTCGGCCTGGGCAGGTGACGGTGCTACAGATGAATGAGATTTCTCAAGAGGAGCAGCAGGTGATTTGTGCGGCGGTGCTGCGACAGACCAACCAAGCCCGCATGAACACCGTCCGCGAGAAAATTGAGCCGGGAGATGAAAACTATCTGCCCTATCCCGTCTTTATGTTGATTGAGGAGGCCCATCGGTTTGCGCCTGCCCATGAGCCGTCCCGCTGTAAGCAGATTTTGCGGACGATTTTGAGTGAGGGACGGAAGTTTGGGATGGGGGTGGGGTTGATTACGCAGCGACCCGGAAAAATTGACGCTGACGTGCTGTCTCAATGTATGAGTCAGTTCATCATGCGAATTATTAATCCCGTGGACCAAGATAGTTTGAAATATGGCGTGGAAGCTGCCGGACGCGATTTGCTTAAGGAACTGCCTGCGCTGACGAAGGGACAGGTGATTGTGTCTGGAGCCTGCGTCAATACGCCGATTCTCTGTAAGGTCAGGCCGCGCTGGACCAAGCACGGCGGCGAAACCATGGATGCTCCGACGGAATGGATGGGGTATTTTCAGAGCCATCGTCAGGTGAGTCGAGCGATCGAACAAGCCCCCGTGGCGATCCCCAACAGCCGATCGTCCGCTGAACCGAGAAAGCGAGGTCGAAGCGTAGATTAGAGGCCCCCCGGCCCCCAATTTTGGGGGAGCTAGATTACTTTGCTTTGGTTAGAGCGGCAGTTTGGTTGTTTTTATAGCGTGTGGTGCGGTCTTGGGCGGTTGCGTAGTTTTTGTCTGATGGGGGAACCTGGGCCATCAGGTCTGAGGCTTTGCCCCATTTGTCGGCGATCGCTTGCCAGTCGCCAGGGCTTTGAGCTTTGGACCCGAGGGCGGCACTTTCTTCTGCTAACCGAACCGCGTTCCCAAAGGGATCACTGTCTGTGGGTTTGGCAGAATCAGCGGGTTTGGGGGATTCTGCGGGTTTGGCGGGATCAGCGGGCTTTTGGGCTTGGGCTTGTTGGACTGGAGGTTGGGACGTTGGTTTGACAGGGTTCGTAGAATTGCCAGAGGTATTATTGACGGTATCCGTGTTCTTTTGCTGGGTCAGGCTGAAGATGCCCCAGGCTAAAAGGATTAACGCCGTAGTCGCGCCAATGCCGCCGAGAATTCCACGCCAAAACTGCTGTTTTTCCCGCTGTTGACGCGGTGATAGACCACCGATCGGCTCCGATCGGCTCGATAGGGAATCTTGCACATCCTCCATCATGGTCTTGATGAAATTCGGGCGGACCAGATTAATTTCTTGATACCAGAGCAGCTTGTCCGGTTCTCTATTAATTTCATCGAGCCAGAGAAGCTGCTGTTCACGGACGATGCGGCTATTGATATTAACGCGCCGGACCCCACGAGGAGAAAGGCTTTCAAGAATTGTTTTAACCCGATCGGGTAAGGTCGCCTGGTCCAGTTGGTCGGGCGTATCCCCTTCGCATAGGAGTTGTAGCACTCCACCGTCATAGACTGCCCGCGTCCGAACGCCCACATCGGAGAGTTCTTGATTCAGGACTTGAATAATCGCAGCGACACTGCCCTGGTGGGCTTGCTTACGAATATCGTTGGCAGGGTTAGTGACAGTAGACATGGTGGGTAGTGATAAAGTCAGGTGCGCAATTCTAACCCTAATCTAAGCACAGCTTGTCAAAACCAACACATTTGAATGTAAGATTCTGAACTCAAGATTCTGAATTCAAGATTCATGCTAATGGTTCTGGCCTTCATGGAGATGACGGTGATCGTTAAACCGTCGAATTTGCCACAGGTCTGTGTTGAAGCGATTTTCATTTTGGAGTTGCCACCGATCGCGATCGATCCAAAATTCAAAAACTGCCGTGTTGTAGGACGAAATTCGCCACGATCGTTCCATGCCCAGCAGTTCTGCAATCAGGTGAGGTAAAAATCCACTGTGCGTCACGACCCAGAGCTTGTCTCCATTTTTGTGGCGGTTGAGAATTTTGAGAATAAACCGACGGGCACGATCGCGAATTTCTACCAAAGACTCGGCTTCTGGCACTTGAATCCAGTCGGGGGTTGATTCGAGCTTGGCACAGAGTTCTGAGTGACGGCCTTTCGCCTCGGACCAGGTCAGCCCCTGAAAGATGCCATTGTGAAACTCTTTTAAATCGTCCATGTAGGCAATGATGATTGGCTCTGGGTCCTCGGAGACGCTGAGACTATTGGTCCAGTCTCGGACAAAGGCAGGCGATCGGTCCTGAAAAGGGGAAAGGGCGATTTTGGTGGTTTGCAGGGTGCGCTTGAGGGGACTGCTGTAGACATGGCTAGGGGTCCAGCCTTCTCGCAGCAAAAGCTGTCCAAGTTTCTCTGCTTGGTGACGACCTTTGTTGGTGAGGGGGTATTCTCCTTGGCCTTGCATTCGTTTTTCGATGTTGCCTGTGGATTCGGCATGACGAATGAATAGCAGCTTCAAAAATTGCATGAAGGCGGTCCCGCAGACAGATGGAGTATCAGGAACGATCGAGAGATATAGACAGAGATTTGGACAAAGTGATCAAAATATATTGTATTCAAAGAGAACGGTTATGTCACGGGCCAATCACGAGCGAATCACTGGCAATCATCAACAAAACGAGCATCTAATCAGACCTCGATCGGTTTACAATAACGAATCTAACGAATCTCTACAGTCACTCTCTCTTATGATGATCTTGAAGTCTACAACCCGGCATATTCATATCTTCACTGCGGAAATTCGAGACAGTGAACTGGTTCCTAGTGAAAATGTCCTGACCTTGGATGTGGATCCTGATAATGAATTTATCTGGGCCACAGATAGTCTTCAGAAGGTCTATCAAAAATTTGATGAACTGGTAGAGTCCTACAGCGGTGCTGACTTGACGGACTACAACCTGCGACGGATTGGCTCGGATCTCGAACATCTCGTGCGATCGATGCTGCAGGCTGGAGAAATCTCCTACAACCTCAACGTCCGCGCCCTCAACTACAGCATGGGCCTTCCCCGCGTCGCTGAGTAGCATCAAATTACAACAAACGCATCAGACTAAGCAATTCGGCTTAGCCCAATAGGATGATTTCAGGGAATTCTAAGGTCACACAACCTGCACCCTAAATTCATCCTATTGGCCCTATGACACCAGAATCCCACCGCAACCCTGCCATCACGCCACCGCCTGTACCGCGTGTTCCCATCGCTCCACCGCCGCCCATGCGATCGGCTGCGCCTGCGATGGCCACCGCCACTGGAGAAATCGAACCCACCTCCTTTTTCCCGCCGAACCCCACGGGGAACGTCAGCCATTCAGCGCATCCGGCTTCCTCTAGTCACGCCCCTGCTAACAATACGCAGCCCCTCACCCAAGTTCGTCAGGCCCCGTCTAATGTGACTATGCCTGTTTCTGCACCACCGAATCCTCACCAGGTGGTCAATCCGATGGCGACGTTTAGTCAGGAACATACGACGATTAAGACTGAAGTTAGCCAGCCAGCGACGGGTTCCTCGAATACCAGCGCATCCAATACCAGTGGTCGTGCGGCTTCGCCGTTTGCTGCGACAGGCCGATCGGGTCCGACAGCGGGATCTCCGACCCTAGCGCAGATCGTGCGTCGGGCCTTTGATGAAGGGTTCTCAGATATTCACTTGGGTGTGGGGGAAACGCCGCGCTTCCGCGATCGCGGTGAAATGATGCTGACGGAGTTCCCTGTCACCGATCGGGATACCTTCTATAGCTGGATCCGTGAAGTTCTCAGTGATGAAGATGTGGAGAAGTTTGAGCGCACTCTGGACTTCGATGGTGCGACCCAGTATGACTTCGCACGGGTTCGGATCAATATTTTTGATGCGTTGCAAGGGCCAGCGATGGTCATGCGACTGATTCCGTTGAAAATCCTGACCATGGAGCAACTGAATTTGCCGCCTGTGTTTAAGGATGTTTGTCACTATCACAAGGGCTTGATCCTGGTGACAGGTCCGACGGGTTCTGGTAAATCCACCACGATGGCCGCCATGGTGGACTACATGAACAAGGAGATGCCGAAGCACATTATTACCATTGAGGATCCGATCGAGTTTGTGCATCAGAGTAAAAAGTCTTTGATTAAGCACCGTGAAGTCGGCATCAACACCCTCAAGTTTGACAATGCGTTGAAAGCGGCGCTGCGGGAAGATCCAGACTGCATCCTCGTGGGAGAAATGCGGGACAAGGAAACCGTCAACACCGCCATCAAAGCCGCCCAAACCGGACACTTGGTCATGGGAACGCTGCACACCAACAGCGCTGTCAAAACCATTGAGCGGGTTTTGGGTCTGTACCAGCCGGAGGAACAGGCCGCGATGCGGGTCGCTCTCGCGGAATCCTTGGTCTGTGTCATTGCGCAAGGGCTATGCCGGACCACCGATGGCAAACGGGCCGCATTCCATGACATTTTGCTGAACACGGATGCCATTAAGGACTACATTCGTCGCGGTGAACTCGATGAAGTGGAAGGCGTGATTTCCCGTTGCGGATTCGATGGGATGTGTACGATGAACCAGTCGTTGTACAAGCTGTACGAAGAAGGGCGCATCACGGAAGAAGTGGCGCTGGAAATGGCGACCAAGCAAAACGAAATGGCCCAAATGTTGCGCGGCCGCGTTTAGTTTCCGATCGGTTTGCAGATCCCGACCAAGCTCAAAATACAGAGCAGCGGCGTGATCCAATTGCCGTAGCGAACATAGAGGGTTTCTGTTTTTCGTGGAAATACTTCGCTGATGTGGAGGTCGTAGCTTTGGGGTTGCGACCTCCATTTTCGTTGGCCTGTGGATTGGATGAGTCCGGAGTAGCCTGTGTTGGTGACGCGGATGAGGTTTCGATCGGTTTCGATCGCGCGCATCACGTCATGGGCCTCATGTTGTGCCATCAAAACAGTGCTGTAGGGATCCAGGTTTGACGCTGTGATCAGGAAGGTTGCGCCTTGTTGGACTTGGTGGCGGAAGATTTCTGCGAAGGCGGATTCGTAGCAAATGCCGACAGCGGCTTGGCCAAAGGGCGTTGTGAAAATTTGGTCCGGTTTGCCTGCAACCAAAAAGGATTTAATCGGCGAGAGTCGTCCGATGAATTTACCCAAGATCTCTTCAAAGGGCAATGCTTCACCTAGGGGCACCACTTTAACTTTGTCGTACTGGCTGGTGATTTGGCTTCGATCGTCCAACATCAACAGCGCTTGGGTCGATCGGTTGCCCTGATTGCCAAAGGATCCCACGATCAGGGGCGTTTTGACCGTTTGAACCAGTCTTGCGATCGGATTGCTCGGATAATCCGCCCAATCTAACGGCAGCGAACCCTCGGGAAACAGCACCATCTGTGCGCCTTGATTGGCAAGCTGTTCGTAGCCTTCGCCGTAGTTTTTAAAGCCCTGCCGAATGCCTGCGGGCGACAATTTGATTCGCGTTGGGATATTGCCTTGAACGGTGCCAATCCGAATGGGTTCAACTGAATTGTTTAAATCGCTAGATGCCGTTAGGCTCAAGCAAACGCCTAACAAATGGGCGATCGTAAATAATCCGATCGCTGGAAGAAACGCAAGCCAACGACGATTTCTAAGTTGATTCCTAAACCTCTGACGAACCGCCCCCAACCCCCAATTCTGGGGGCTTCGGAGGTTCATGTCCCCCCAGAATTGGGGGGGCGGCTCGTCGGGCGATTTGATCATTTCCGCGATCGTCCCATTCACCGCTACGATCGCCGCCGTAATCAACGCACTTCCCGACAACTGACCCAAATGCAAAATCGCTAGATTTCCTGGACTTTGCGTATAAGCAATGCCCGTCCAATCTAACAACGACAACGATCGCACCGATTCAATGCCACACCACAATGCTGTCGCGGCTAGCACTCGAACGATCGCCGAGGTTTTCATTTTGACTAGCCAACCCAATCCCCACGCCCACAGCGCCACACTCAGCGCACCCCACAGCGTCACCAACAGCCAAATCACGGTGACGATCGCAACGCTATTGATATAGGGAACGCCCATCCAAGTTAACGGATGCAATCCCGTAATCCAAAACAATGAAACGCCATTGTAAGCTGCGCCCCAAAGCAAACCGGACTTAATCGCGCCCCGTCCTTGCAACACCGCAACCCACAAAAAGGCGATCGCTACCCAAGGCATTAACCAAGCGTTCACAGGTGCAGGACCTAAGGCCATGAGCAACCCGCCGAGTAGAGGGACGATCGCTGGAAATTGAGTCAGTGCTTGGGTGAGCCATTTATTTAAAATTTGGGCCGATCGTTTCATGAATTTCTTACGCAGGAGCCATAATCAGTTAGATGCTAAACCATTTATATCGCCAGATAGCGTTGACGTTCGGCAATTCGATCGGGACGATTAAATTGTAGAAGTTCAACCGTGGTTCGACCTTCTGCTGTTAAACCCAGAATTTTCCACTCAATGATGTAGAAATGATCGGACCAAATTTGACGCCGTGGATGATACAGAAAACTGAATTTGTGGGTCTGTGGATCAAAGGAGCCAAGATCGCTTCCTTTGTGTCGATTACAACGCCAGCAAGCATAAGCAAGATTCTCTGCTTCGGTTAAACCACCATGTTTTTCGGCGATCGCGTGATCGACTTCGTGAGGAAGAAAGGTGACGTTGCTGGGCATTTTGCAGTATTCACAACATTTGCCAGCGCGCGCTTCAACGAGGCGTCGAAGGTCTTTGCTAATGTAGGTACTCATGCACTGGGCTGAAGATAGCTAAGATTGCTGGATTTGAGCATGACGATGATGTGCTCGATGCGTTCAAATTCTTCGAGTTCTTGGGTTCCTATCGCGGTCAGTTTACCCGATCGGTTCTGGTCAAGTAGCGTTTGGAGTCGATCGACCATTTCGGGTGTGGGGTGGAAGTTGGCAATGTCTTCGGGGGTCGGGTGGGAGGTGAGAAATTCTAGGATGTGGCGGTAGATGTGGACAGGAAGAGCGGGCTGGGTGAGGGCTTGGGTGAGGAGTGCGGGAAGTCGATCGCCTTGTTGGGTGAGGGCTTGGGCGAGATCTTCGGGGAGGTCGAGGGTAATTTGTGCCATGGGACAGGGTTGGGTGAGACGGATGTGCTTATTTTAGATCATTGCCACAGCGAAGGGCGATGACAAACGATCGCCCCTCCTCCTCCCCAATCCAAAATCTAAAATCCCATCTTCTTCATTCCCAATTCTAACTTCTCAATTTCTTTCGCTGCTCCAAGTTGCATAAACATCTCATATTGTTCGATCGCTGCAACATCAAACGACAGAATCTCGATCTCACAAAAATCTCGGGCTGTTCGCTTCAGTCCTAAGTATCCAAACGCCGTATCTTCTCGCCGCTTTGCCGAAGATAATGCCTTCAGCCAGCCTTTGATTTGTTCTTCGTAGGTAATGATGGTGATGCAGATTTCGTCTTCCCGATAATTGGCAAGTTTCGCTAAAATGCGTTGCCCTTCTGCTCCACCCCGCTGAATTAAAGAAATGTGATCGGTGTCTAAAACGTACATTTCGAGAGTCTCAATCCATTATTCAGCACTGTCCCGCCACTCTTGTCCATAACGGACTGCATCCTCAAACAGCGGATTATCGGCACCACTACCTGACATTTTTACCCACCAAGGCTGTTTCTGTATCGGAGATGAATGGGGTATTGTAGCCTTCATTTGCGTCAGTTCTTGTTCTAAAGCTGCAAGCCGTAATTCAACTTGTTTCGCATATTCTGCGAATTCTTGTGGAGGTTGCACTTCAAGCGGTGAATTTATCATGAGTATTAGGGGTTCTCTTGATTTCCTCAAATTTTAGCGGACTTAGCGATCGTTACGCTACGGCAGTAAGATATGGCCTTTTCCAATATCGATGACGGCTTGATAACGAGTTAGAAAATCCATTCCTAAAATTCCGTTGATATAGCGAGAAACTGGAAGCTGTAGGGCGAGGACTGGAAAATTTTCGACGCGCTGACCGAGACAATTGAGCCAAGGGATTTTAACGATCGGAACTTGAATGATGCCGTTACCTGTGGTAATGGTGCGTTGTGGGGTGGTTGCATCGATCGGGCAACCGATATCTTCCAGAAATTCCATCGGCAAACCTGTCTGCGTTGCACCTGTGTCTACCAACAATTGCAGAATACTGGGAGGTGCCTGGGTCCGTCCGATCGAGGCTTTGACGATGAACAGGCTTCCTGATTTTTGGACCGGGTAAATACGTGAAGTCATAGCATGAAGGCAAAGTCAGGGGGAATTTCACCGACATACTCGAAAGCCACAGGGCGATCAGAATATTGGGGCAACAGCTTGTAGAGGTCATTGGCATTTTGAGCGTGGGCCAGGACTTCACCGGATAGAACGTTCAGATTGTCATCTAAATCGGTGTAGCCAATTAAGAGCCATTCGTCTCGGTATCGCTGCTTAATTTGTTCGATGGTCAGAAACTCAGGCCGTGGAGAATTCATAACTGTACTTCCTTCCTAGAGTTTCCCTATTCTATCGCAGCCGATCGCCCCTCAACCCAGCGCTTTCTCCAAGCGGTGTAAGCCGCCCGCATCCGTCATATTCGCAAACCGCTGACTCGTTTTACTACAAGTCACTTGATAACCCAACCGCTCAAACAACTGCCTCGCCCGATCGTTCGTGTAGGCCAGATCCAACGCCATTCGTTTACAACCCAACTCCTGCGCCCCAAACTCTGTATCCTGCAACAACGCAGTCCCCAACCCTCCACCCTGAAACTCCGGCGCAATACAGAGACTCAAGAGAAAATAGGTGTCTGCCGAAATGTCCTGCTTAATCCGGCTCAAATCCGCCAAATTTCCCAAAATTCGAGGCACCCGATGCAGCGGTAAAATATGGGCCATAATTCCTTGCACATTGGCTTCAGCCCGACGCTTGACCTCACTGGGATAGCCCAAGACAATCCCAGCCAGCCGATCGTCCACCTCCAACACCTGCGCAAACTCATAGCTAAACGCATGACTCGGCTCCCGAAACGCCTGCCGCAAAATCTCCTGCGCTTTATCCGGCGTAGAAGCAAAAACATAGCTGAACAGTCCCGGTCCAGCGGAAAACATTAAATCTGCCCCCCAAATGACATCGCGGTCTTCAGCGGGACGAATCGTGAGACGATCGGTTGAGAATTGCAGCGTCATGTCGTTTATCGTAGCTTTAGGTTTTAATTGTACGCTCTTCTCTTGACGACCGACCGTAAACTCTCCCTCCAGGATCTATGTCTCAGCCCCCCGAGTCGCCCGCAACCGAACTTCCCGATCGTCTGATCAAGCATGAAGTCAAGTATGCTGACCATCGATCGGTCGATCGCAGCGCCCTCTCGCCGATGATGCGGCACTACGTCGATACCAAAGATCAGTACCCCCATGCACTGTTGATGTATCGGGTGGGGGACTTTTTTGAAACCTTTTTCCAGGATGCGGTGACGATCGCCCGTGAACTCGAACTCGTCCTCACCAGCAAAGAAGGCGGCAAAACCGTCGGGCGGGTTCCCCTGGCAGGCATTCCTCACCATTCGGTCGATCGCTACTGCGCGCAGCTTGTGGAGAAAGGATTCTCAGTGGCGATCTGCGATCAAGTGGAAGATCCGGCCATGGCTCAGGGATTGGTGCGGCGCGAAGTCACTCGGGTGATGACGCCGGGAACGCTGCTGGAAGAAGGCATGTTGAATGCGCGAAAAAACAATTTTCTAGCTGCCGTCGTCATTGCCAATCACCATTGGGGCATTGCCTACGCTGACATTTCCACAGGCGAATTCTTTACCGCCCAGCACAGTGGACTCGACCACCTCACCCACGAAATCCAACGCCTTCAACCCGCCGAAATTCTCTATCCCGCCAATGCCCCGGATTTGGTCGGTCTGCTCCGTCCCGGCGAAAAGTCCGAGCATTTGCCAAGCTGTATGCCCCCTCAGTTTTGCTACACCTTGCGGCCTCAGAGTGGGTTTGCTCAAGCCGAGGCTCGCAGTCGCTTGATGAATCGTTTTAAGGTCCGATCGCTCGAAGGCTTAGGCTGTTCGGATTTACCCCTCGCGACCCGAGCCGCAGGCGGTCTGCTGGAATATCTAGAACGCACCTCCGAACGATCGTGGGAACAGGGAGCCGATCGGAGTCCCGTTACGACCCAAGTGCCGCTGCAACTGCTTTCGACCTACAGTTTGTCTGAATTTTTAGTCCTGGACGGTGCGACCAGGCGAAACTTGGAAATTACGCAAACTCAGCGGGATGGCACCTATTACGGCTCATTGCTCTGGGCGATCGATCGGACGATTACGCCCATGGGGTCGCGGGCGTTGCGTCGTTGGTTGCAGCAGCCATTGCTCAGTGCGATCGGCATCCAGGCCAGACAGCAAACCCTGCGCGAACTGGTAGACGATGGAATCTTGCGCGAAGATTTACAAAAACTCCTGCGCCAAATTTACGATCTCGAACGGCTTGCCGGACGGGCTGGATCGGGCAGTGCGAGTCCCCGAGATTTGGTTGCCCTTGCTGATTCGTTGGAGAAACTTCCCATTTTGGCCGCTTTGGTTGGCAACGTAAAATCGCCCTACCTCCAAGTGTTACAAACCTCGCCACCGGGATTAGAAACCGTAGCTGCCGATATCCGATCGCACTTGGTTGAAAAACCGCCGCTGTCCTTAACCGATGGTGGCTTGATTCGATCGGGCATTAATGATCGTCTCGACGATCGGCGTAAGCAAGTTGAAGCCGACCAGCAATGGATCGCCAATCTCGAAGTTACCGAACGCCTGAGAACGGCGATTCCTACCTTAAAAGTGGGCTATAGCAAAAGCTTCGGCTATTTCATCAGCATCACCCGTGCCAAAGCCGATCAAGTCCCTGACAATTACATCCGTAAGCAAACCCTCACCAATGAAGAACGCTACTACACGCCAGAACTCAAGGAATGTGAAAGCCGATTAATGATGGCGAAAGACGATCTAGGTCGTTTGGAATATGAGATTTTTTCCCAGGTCCGATCGCGCACGGGTGAACAAGCAGAATTGATCCGTGAAGCGGCCAAAGCGATCGCAGCGGCAGATGTATTGGCAGGTCTGGCTGAAATCGCCGTATACCAAGGCTATTGCTGTCCTGAAATGGGCGAGTTTCGAGATCTCGAAATCACAGACGGTCGCCATCCGGTCGTCGAGCAATCACTGCCTGCGGGATTTTTCGTCCCCAATTCAACGCGATTGGGTTCTGGCAAGAGTGTTCCCGATCTTGTCATCTTGACAGGACCCAACGCCTCGGGAAAATCTTGCTATTTGCGTCAAACCGGATTGATTCAACTCCTTGCTCAAGTGGGAAGTTTTGTCCCGGCCCGATCGGCCAAGCTGGGCATTTGCGATCGGATTTTCACCCGTGTCGGGGCTGTTGACGATCTGGCCACTGGGCAATCCACTTTTATGGTGGAAATGAACGAGACGGCCAACATTTTGAATCATGCGACGGCGCGATCGTTGGTGCTTTTGGATGAAATCGGTCGCGGGACGGCGACGTTTGATGGACTTTCGATCGCCTGGGCCGTTGCCGAATATCTTGCGGCTGAACTGGGATCTCGCACTATTTTCGCGACTCACTATCACGAACTAAACGAGTTGGCCTCAATTTTGCCCAACGTCGCCAACTACCAAGTCACCGTCAAGGAACTCCCCGATCAAATTGTGTTCTTGCACCGTGTACAGCCGGGAGGCGCGGATAAATCCTATGGCATTGAAGCGGGCCGTTTGGCAGGATTACCAAGCTCTGTGATTACAAGGGCTAAACAAGTGATGACTCAGATTGAAAAGCACAGCAAAATTGCGATCGGACTCCGGCGCGGCGGTGAGAAATCTAGCCGTAAATCGGACGGCAAATCCTCGGTCAAGTCGGACATATTGGGAGAGACAATATCGAGTCCGGAATCGAGTCCGGAAAACTTCGTCAACGGTGATGAACAACTTGGATTTTTTTAGAATCTCTAGAATTCCTGTACAATTTCGTACGCACATCTTATCACCCATTTCCACCATATTTGCAAAGACTTTCAATATAAGTGGATCCCTTGGAATGATTCAAATGTTATGTCCTTAGGACTCATTCAATGTAATTTAGGATGCAATGTGGGGGAATTTTCTAGTTGTTCCATATTACTTTTTAACACGATTACTAGAGATCATTAATTGGTAGGATCTGAGTGTATGCTGGATATTTTTGGTATTACTATTGCAGTCTACTTGTTTCTATTCATGATGGGCTGGGGAGTAGGCTTACTGGCATTGCCGATAGAGCTGAAAAAATATCAACTATGGCTTGCTCCATGGCTTGGAATGATAGTTATTGGAATGTCATCCATTTGGCTCAGCCGTTTTGGGTTGGGCACAGAAATCAGTTTGTATTTTATATTGCTCATTGGTATCGCAGCGATCGGATTCTGTAGATTTAAAGGATTGACATTGATCCCGTCTTTTAGGATCAGTGACGGTGTAATAGCAGCATCAGTATTATTGTCCCTATACCTTGCACTTTCTCCATTGGTCTCAGTAGAAGGCTTTCCAACGACTATCTCCATGGGAAATAGCGATCCTCATAATTATGCCGTAATGGGAGATTTCCTGAAAACCCATGGCATCTATCAAAAACCCACAGCCGTCGATCTTCAACCTAATGCCTATCAGATTTCAGAGTTGTTAGGGCCAGGAATTCGTCCCAGTTGTTGGTTGCTATATAGCGTCCTATCTCTATTAGTAAGTCATCCAACTCATGAGATTTTTACAACTAGTTTGGCGGTCTTTTTTGCACTCACGCCGCCACTTGTTGCAATCTTTACAAAGGTTATATCGAGAGACTCGTTTGCTGCGGGAGTAGCGCTATTAATTTCAACTTTAAATATCAATTTCCTATATTTTAATTACCACGGATTTGGCGCTCAGATTCCAGCTCAAGGGCTATTAATTTTTGGCTTTACGCTTCTGTATCTAATCGATTTCAGTACTTTAAGATATTGCAATTTCATTTTTCCAATTGCAATTGTAGTCTCGACACTTTTTACATTTTATGCCGAAATGGCTCCATTTTTGCTACTTCCATCATTCATGTATATAGGTTTACTACTATGTTCAAAACTTCGAGAAGAGTCATCGGATCTTTCAATATATCTCAGAAGAATTGGATTAATGATCATTGGCTCAATCATCATTGATCCAATTGCTGTCAATGATGGATTGAATTGGCTCAGTCGGACATCTAACGCACCTGCAGGATGGCCAATGCTACGATGGGCGACCCCAGCAGATATGCTGGGATTTTTTAATGTCTATCCTGGAAGTCTAGACCTCTCAACTGTCTGGCCATTCGTCACCAGTATCCCGATCGTCGGCTGTATGATTTTGGGTGCGCGATCGCTGAAAAATCGAGATTTCACCTTAGCCTACCTGATTTTCACTATCGGGATCTTTTTGTACTTACGCTATTGGCGAATCTACTCTTATGGATATCATAAAGCGATTGTCTTCTCCTTGTTTTTCTTCATTGCCCTGTTTGCCTCAGGTTTAGCAATTGCAATACAGAAAATAGCTCGATATTTCAAATGGACAACCACTCGGTTGAAAATAATTCAGATCGGAATTCTAATCGCATTGTCACCTGTATTACTACAGGGAATCATGCCGACAGTGAAAGCTATGAATCAGAACCATTTAGCTGTCGATCGAAGTCTATCAGATTTATCTCAACTGAGGATTGATCTAAGTCGCAAAATATATCTGGGTGAAACGCAAACTTGGAAACAAATGTGGATAACTAAATTTCTAGGAGACCGCCCTATTGCATTTCCAACCCATAGTCCTTATTATGGCGACAATAAATTTCTAGATAAAATAGTGCCTCCCAACTCCCTTTATTTGACACCTTCACAGAAACCCTTGATTTCGCAGGAGGGAGATTCTGCGAAAATTATCTGGACTAATAATGTCTATTATTTGAAAGAAACTGAAAAGCAACAGGCCGTCGAATTAGTCCCCGATCAGAATTGGAACTACCTGGAAAAATCTTGGATTAAAAACTCTCTTTCTGACGAGTTTTGTTGGCTTGAACAAGATGCTACCTTAAAAATTCTGAGGCATTTACCCACCATATCTCGTACCGAGCTTGAGTTTAAATTCGTAACGTTACTCCCCCAGACGACAGTTGAATTCTATGTTGATAATCAATTAACGGTAATTCAGCAGATTCAAAATTTAAAACCCTATCGGCTATCCATTCCGTTATCAGGAAAAGTAGCAATCCTGAAAATTCATGTACGGGAGGGCGAAATTAATCCACCCGGTGATTATAGAAGCATGGCAGTGGGTGTAAGTTCAATTCGTTTCACATCACAATAAGGAAGACATAGAGACCACTTTTAAATTTCATCGTCAAACCGATAGATCTGACGATCGTTCAATTCAGTTCAACTACGATCGCACCAATGGCTCAAAAATCGCTCTGACCGACTCCTGTGATACCACCAACGTTGGGTAAGGCCGATCGCCATAATTGACCCCCACCGTCAATGGAAAAATCGGCTTTTCCTCCAGCGCCACCCAGCAAGCGCCTGCTGCCTGTGCGATCGCCCAAGTCGCCGCAATATCCCAGATCTTCGGTGTTGCTTCTACCCCACCTAATGCTGCGCCCATTGCCACGGCCAATAGACTATAGGTCGAAATCCCCAACATGCGAATCTTCGCTGGAATGGGATTTTTTAAAATGCCAATGCTTCTGGCGCAGAGATTGAAAAAGTGATTGCCGCTGGGATTGTCTAGACTCACGCCGATCGCAATACCATCGCGAAAGGCCCCCACAGGCATCGCCAACCCCGAATCCCCCGCCCAATACCCATAAAACGACTGTCGCAGCGTCGGCATCCGCACATACCCAAACACAGGTGTTCCCTGATAGAGAAGGCCGATCGAAATCCCCCACAGCGGAATCCCCCGCGTAAAATTCGTGGTCCCGTCCAGCGGATCAACCACCCAGCACCAGTCACCAGCGGGAAAAATATGAGTCGTCTCTTCGGTCAAAACCCCGTGCTCCGGAAAGACAGATTGAATTCCCTGACGCAATTCGGCATCAGACCATTGATCGGCTTGCGTCACCAGGGATCCATCCGCTTTTTCGATCGCCTGCAACGTCCCAAAATCCTGCAACAGCCGATCGCCCACCCGATCGCAGAGGGCTTCACAAGTTTTTAATACAAGATCCCAGAACTGGATATCGCGTTCCGTCATGATGGCCTCTGGCTTAAGCTGATCAGCGTCAGTATAGGGGACTCGCGGTGAAAAATTGGAATTTAGTAAAATATTGTTTTGGCAAACTTCTAGGTTTGGTCAGGGTAAATTAAAAAGACTTCGCTACACTTTTGTAATCAACCCCCTAACCCAATACCGTTCGGCCCCCTAAATCCCCCAATTCTTGGGGACTTTGAATTCGATTCTTCGGTTTGGCTCCCCCAGAATTGGGGGCTGGGGGGCGGTTTGTCAGGATGTGTTGCATTCATTGTCAAATTTGCTATGACATTTTCTCAATTCACTCAATTCTTTAACATGATGAAACTTTTTACCCAAGTTGCTCTATGGTCCGGGTTTACCCTGGCGATCGCCCTAGCCGCCCAAGTGCCCAATGCCCAAGCCTTTGAAATTCAAAACGCAACCTTCATCGGTCAGCAGAGTATTCCCAACAATGCCCCGATTGCCGGAACCCCCGCCACTACGCTCAATGGCCTCTCCGGCATCACCTATGCGGGCAATGACACCTACTACGTCATCAATGACAATGCACCCACGGGAGACGCAAGATTTCATACCTTCACCTTGAAAATCCAAGGCAGTGCAGTGCAAGTGACGCCTGTTTCGACGACGTATTTGAAGACGGCAACCGGAGCACCGATCGCGGCTCAATCCTTAGATAGTGAAGGCGTGGCCTTGACTCGGGATGGCAACTTGTGGATTTCGTCTGAAGGCTACATCACGCGCAATCCCGTGGTGAATCCCACTATTAGTCAGTTTTCCGTCAGAACCGGACAGCAATCAGCCACGTTACCGATCGATGCAAAGTTCAAAGCGACCTTTGATGCCAATGGCAACCAGCTCACCGGAATCCAGTCCAACCGCGGCTTTGAAGGCTTAACCATTACGCCGGACAATCGCTATCTGACGGCCATGACTGAATCGGCATTGATTACCGACGGCACCCAGAAATTTCTGAAAAATACGCTCACCAATCCCAACGAGTTCAAACGATCGCGCGTCCTCCGCTACAATCTCCAAACTCAAGCCACCCAAGAATTTCTCTACAATGCAGAGACGATTCCGGTGAATATTTTTGCACCGGGACTGACGGCGGTGTCGGAGATTTTGGCGTTGGATAGCACGGGCGATCGGTACCTCGCCCTAGAGCGAACCTATGTGCAATCGTCGCCATCGGTGTTCAGAGCCAGACTCTATGAATTTGATCTCAAAGGTGCGACGGATATTCGGACGCGCAGTGCGGCTAGCGCTGGCATTATTCCTGCCCAAAAGCAGTTGGTGTTTGATTTTGCAACTCTCGGAACCAAGATGCCCAATCTCGAAGCCATGACCTGGGGACCTGTGTTGCCGAATGGCCAACGATCGCTCATCCTCATGAGTGACAACAACTACAGCCCCTCGGCTCCCACTGGCCCAACGGTCAACAGCACCCAATTCTTTGTCCTAGGGATTGGTTTGAAACCCACGACGATTATTAATACCACCACGCGCTAAATGCTCGCATAAAAAATCAGGGAACAGATTTAAATCCATTCCCTGATGTTCGCTTTTTGAAACTTAAATCTGAGCGAGATTAGATTCGTTGACCGACAGAAAGGGTGCGAACTTCACCATTGCGACGAACGATCGCATTGCCATTCTCAACTCGGATCAACACCCAGCCGCTATTGCCAATCTTCTCGCCCTTCTCGTAGCTCTTCGTCACCCCGTTCAGTTCAAACATCACGGCACTGCGATCGCCATTTCCTAAAATTCCTTTCAGGGTGCGTTCTGGTGCGGGAGCGGCAGAAGCGGTGACGAGTCCGGGCGTCGCTGCATTACGAACCGCAGGCGCGGCGGCGATCGGAGCGGTCGCGGCGGGCCGACTCATGCGATCGACTAGATTCGACAGTTTTGCGACGGTTTGTTCCAGGGTGTTTTGTGCGGGGGCCGGGGTTCCGACGCTGGGCACCGTGGACACACCGGGTACAGCGGGCACTACGCCGGGTGTCACGGCAGTCACTTTAGGCTTGGGTAAACCACTTCCACCAATGATGATGGACGGTTGGGTGCTCGTGCTTGGGGTGGTGCCGGGAACTTTGACCGTGGGCATCGTGGCTAAGTTTGGCTGGGTCGGCAGACCGGAACTGGCTTTGTTCTTGTTGTCGATCGTGTCCAATGACTTGCCCATGTAGTCCGCAAATTTTGCGTCTGATGGGTTGGGTGGGATGACGGCGGCGGTTTCGATCGGGCCTCTGATGGCGGCGACCATACGTCCGATCGCACCCTGACTGCCAAGCCAAATCACGACGGCTGCGATCGCCGAAGAGCAACCCACAAAAATCAATAGTTTCTCAAACAGTCCATAGGATTCTTGACGCGCTTGAACCCGAGCAGGCTCTGTGGGTGACGGCGCAATCTCATGATCTTGAGGAATGGTCACAGGAGCACTTCCTGCCGTGGAAATCCCTGCCATCATCGCAGCTCTATTCGACTCTGGCGTCGCAAGAAACGCGGCGAAATCAAGATTGATGTGAGGTTTGGGTTCTGCGGGGGGCGCGACTTTGAGAGGTTCGCTCGGCGGAATCAGGCTTCCATCGAGAATGCCATCAACCTCGCCAAAAAGTTCATCCATCAAGCCCGAGGCGTATTGGCCCGTGGGATTGGTAGACGTATTGCGATCGTTCCCTGCGTTGGAGGCCGTTTGGTCAATAGCGGCGTCCTGGGTCAGGGCTTGAAGGTCTAATGTTGTTGAAGAGACAGTCTTATCCATGATTGATTCGGAGCCGATATGTCACAGTGAGTGATTAAGTCTATCCGAAGAACTCAGAAGTGTGACACAAAATCTGTCTTTATTTCCTGATAATTTCAATTTCGCAAGGGAAATCGTACCGTGAAGGTGCTGCCTTTTCCCAGTTGACTCCTGACTTCGATCTGACCGCGATGGTCTTCAACGATGGCCTTCACCATCGCCAACCCCAGCCCTACGCCTCCGGTCTGTCTCGATCGATCCTGCCTGACCCGATAAAACCGATCGAATATATGGGGAATGTCGGTCTCCGCAATCCCGATTCCCTGATCTTGAACGGCGATCGTGACGCTTTTTGGGCGAGCAGTCAGGTGAATCTGCACCATCCCTCCGGCGGCGCTATGTTGAATGGCATTGGTGATTAAGTTGCTGAAAGCTCGGTAGAGTTGGCTGGAATTGCCTGTGAGATCAATCGGCTGGACTGAATGAATGTGGCAGTGGAGTTCGACTTGGGCGGCGAGGGCTAAGGGGGCGAGTTCTTCTTCTAGATCTTGTAATAGTTCAGTCAAACAGATTGATTCGGGACTAGATGCATGGAGCCGATCGGGAGTCGTTGTTTTGCGCTGTTGTACGAGGTCTAATTGAGACAGTAATAGCAAATCTTGCACCAATTCACTCATTCGATCGGTCTGGCGCTGTAGGGCCAGGAAGGTGGATTGGGCGGTGGGATCAGGTGGGTGAGTGGCGACTTCCAGCATGGCTTTTAGAGCGGCGATCGGGGTGCGGAGTTCATGGGAAACGTCGGCGGTAAAGCGCTGCATTTGTGTGTAGGACGCATAGATCGGACGCATGGCGATGCCTGCTAAATACCAACTGGCTCCACCGATGACCAGCATGGTGATGGGAATTCCCACGATGATGAGCCAATGCAAATTCATCATGTAGCGATCTACTTGTTGAACCGATCGACCCACTTGTAAATAGCCCCAATTTTGACCTTGAGTGGTTTTTAAAAGGGTGTGATGGAGGTGGTAGGGACGGCCTTGCGAGTCTTTGATCGTATGCAGCGACGAAAAATCCGAGAGCTTTGGAAATCGACCGGGTGGTTCGCCGATTGCGCCTAAGATATTGCCCTGGGTATCGAGCAGTTGTAAATGATAATCGTCTCGAATGAGCTGAAGCAGCATTGAATCCTGAACTTTGGTTTGGCAAGGGGTTTGAATTTGACAAAATCCCACGATGAGCCGATCGATGTCTGGCGGCAGAATGTTAGGGGTTTGTAAGCGTTGTTCTAGTCTGGCGTTCATGGACATGGACAGCAAATCAATCTCTCGATCGATCATTTGAGATGATATTCGAGACAACACGCGATGGGTTGCGTAACCCAAAATTAATAAAATACAGCCGATGACGCAGGAATACAAAATCGCCAATCGGAGTCGTGGTGAATTCGTCATCTTCAAAATGTTACCCATTGAAGCGATACCCCAGTCCGCGAAGGGTTTCAATCCGATCGTAACAGCCTAGGGCTTCGAGTTTGCGTCGGAGCAGTCGGACCTGTGCTGCCACGACGTTACTGATCGAATTATCTTCAAATCCCCATAGCCGCGATCGGATTTGATCTTGGCTGAGGACTTGATTGGGATGTTGCATAAAGTACTCTAGCAGTTGAAACTCTTTTGCCGTTAATGCTTGTTCGGCTGGATGTAGGCTCGGATTGGGTTGAGTGACTGAAAAAGATTGGTAATTCAGTGTGATTCCGGCGAGCGTGAGTTCTGAGGTTTGCATTTGGCTAGGTCGTCGCAGCAATGCGCGAATTCGAGCCAGCAGTTCTTCCATTCCGAAGGGTTTGACCAGATAGTCATCGGCCCCGGCATCGAGTCCCGTTACCCGATCGTCCATCCGATCGCGGGCGGTCAACATTAAGACCGGAATGGCATTTTCCTGCTGCCGTAGGCGTTGACAAAGCTCTAATCCCGACAGCCCCGGCACCATCCAATCCAAAATTGCCATTTGATACAAATCGCCCGTCTGAAGAGATTCCCAGGCCAGCGTTCCATCACTCACCCAATCCACGACATAGTGGTGTGATTGTAAGGCTTTCTGAATGGCGATCGCCAAATCTGGTTCATCTTCCACTAGGAGTAGTTTCATAAGGCTTTGACCATTGCTTCATTTGATCGATTTCTGTCTGCTGGGAGGTGATGATCTCTTTGGACATTTTTTGAAGTTCTGGACGCTTTGTTTTTACGGCTAGATCTTTCGCCATTATGACAGCCGCTTGATGGTGCGGAATCATGGCATTCACAAATCGCAAATCATATCCCGCATCAGCCGACCCTAAATCCATGTCCATTTTCATGGCGCTGATTTGTTCAGGTGACATTGGCATCATGTGATTCATGCTACTGTGCCAAGCCATGGGCGTATCTGGGGATTTTGGATACCAGGCTTTTCGCCAAGCTTTCATTTGAGTGATTTCATCCGTTTGGGCATTGATAATTGTTTTTGCAAGTTTTTGTAATTCGGGACGCTTTGATTTTTGCAAGACATCCTTGGCCATGACGATCGCCCCTTCATGATGCGGAATCATGGCATCAATAAATCGCAAATCATAGTTTTCGTCGGCAGGTCCCAAGTCCATACTGTGATACATTCCAGCATGATTCATTTTAGTGGTGGCAGGTGTTGCAGCGACTGGAGGTTTGGCGATCGGATTACAGGCGGATACCAATGTGGTGAGAACGATCGCCTCAACGCTCAAGCGTAAGAAGTTTCTAAACCGATTCATCATGGCAGTTTCAACTCAGAGGACTCATGTAGCGGGTATTGGGCTTTAGCTATCAGTGTCTCATCTCAAGGTGAAATCAAGATGAAACGGGGATTTCACCTTGATTGAACTATTTGAGGAGAATGCGTTGAGCGACCAGTTTCGATCGCTACAAAGCGTTGTGCTACCATCATTTGTCACCGCATAACCCACTATGAAATCTCCAACCTCTGAATCTTCAAAATCCATTACGCTGCTGGATCTCTGGCGTGAATTTTTACCTTTGTCGCTGAGTGATGTGACGATGGCCTGCGGGGATCCGTTGCAGACGACGACCTTGGCCCATTTGCCCGATGCCCGAAATACCATTGCCGCCGTGGGGATTGCCCGATCGATCGCGATCTTTTTTGAAAGTCCGATCATTATGATTCTCCATGCCTCCAATGCCCTCGCGCCGAATCCGGATTCGCGAAAGGCATTGTGGCGGTTTGTTTTGTTAGCGGGTTCTGGATTGAGTGGATTGCTCTTTTTATTAGCGGTGCCGATCGTCTTTTCTGTGGTGGGTGATGGCTGGCTGGGGATTCCGCCTGTGCTGTCGCCGATCGCTCGTCAGGTGTTACTCCTCATGGGACCTTGGGCGTTTGCGATTGCTTGGCGGCGGTATTTTCAAGGCTTGCTGATTTACCACGGACGATCGAAGGCCATTGCAACGGCGAGTCTTTGGCGGCTGGGGACGATCGCGGTGATTTTGGGGGTTGGCTTTTGGCAGCGGGTTCCGGGGGGACTGCTGGCGGGGCTGGCGATGGTGAGTGGGGCGATCGTGGAGGCGATCGTGGTGACGATCGCGGCTCGACGATATCGAGTGACGGAATTGCCTGCGCCACCGACAGATCCTAAGTTGCAAGCTCTGCCGAAAAATTTGCCTGAGGTGGTCAAGTTTTATATTCCCTTAGCCAATTCGATGATGGTGGTATGGGGTGGACGGGTGCTGTTAATGGGGGTGATCGCCCGATCGCAGGATTCGGCATTGGCATTGGCGGCTTGGACGGCGGCTTGGGGTGTGATTACGGTGATTTCGAATTCGACGCGCATGGTTCAACAAATTATTATCAAATACCGTCATCAGGTGTCTGATACTCGGCTTCTAAAGTTCACGTTGACCGTAGGTTTAGTGTGTTCTTTGGTATTGTTCATTATGAGTGGAACTCCGATCGGAAATACGATCGTAACGGCGTTTGTCGGGGACGATCGGGACTTAGTCGCGACGATTAAACCCGTGCTACAAATCTGCACCATCATTCCCTTACTGGTGGCCCTTCAGAATGCGACCCAAGGCTTTTTGGTGAGTGCAGGGCGCACTGGGACGGTTAATCTTTCGACTTGGCTTGGGACGGGGACGTTGCTATTCGTGGCAACATTGATGGTGAATGCGGGGACTTCAGGGGCGATTTCGGCGGCGATCGCGATGGTTTTTGCGCTGTCGATCGAGATTAGTTGTTTGTTTTTTAAAAGTCGCAGTACTAGGTAATCTGTGACGAATGGCTACAGAAGTTTGAAGAGCAGTATCAAATGGATTCACGATCGTTTTATCAGAAGTTTCAAGCGGGGACGATCGGGGATTCGGCGGATTTCTTTGAATGGAATACGTATTGTGACATGTTGAAATAGGTCGTCGATCGCAGCTTTCTGATCGATGGAGATCGTATCTGTGAAAGGTTTACCAAATAATTAAAATTATTGTTCTATGGCTTCCTACATGTCGGTCATGGGTTCATTAAAGTCTGCGGGAAGAACGATCGTCATTCCGCGTAGTGGGTGATTGGGCGAGCGATCGGCTTCAACGGTTTGGTTACGGGATAGGTCAAGCTCACCGCTATTGATGGCTTCTGCGAGGGGAGAGTTGCGGAAGAAGTCTACGATCGAGGTGTTGTCGAGGTTAGGGGTGTGAGGCTCTTGGGATGGGATTGCCAAGCTTTGTGCCATGACTTGAATGATCCGAATCCGTTCGTTCCGATCGAGCGTGAGTAGTTGTCGCTCTAGTTCCTGAATCGTCATAATGCCGCTCCCTTGATAACCGACTTCTGTATTCTAACTTCTCAGGCGAGATGGTTGATTTATGACATCCAGGATTCAAGTTGTAGGGCGGTGATTTGTTGGATACGATCGAAGTCGTGATCGGCGGTGACGAGAATCAGGCGATGCTAAACGGTATCTATACAGTCTTGTAAGTCGTCGCCTGCCCAGGTTCCTGCAAACGCAAGTAGATCGCCTAATTTTGCCCCGTGTCGAATGGGTTCGCTGCTGGTGGGTGGGGTGGAAGGGTTTTGTTTGCGCGATTCTCGTTCCGAGAGGCGGTGCCAACGAATAACCCGCATGACCTCTTCAAGCAGTTGCTCATCTGCGGTTTCGAGTTCGCACAGGACAGTTTCTTTGAGTGTCATAGGAATTCCCTCGTTCTCAGTCCCTCCGTTCTAACCTCTCTCCTCTTCTCTCCTCCCCAATCCAAAATCCAAAATCCAAAATCCAAAATCCCATCACTTCCACTGCTTGCAGACTCGCTGCATCTCCCCCACCATCCCCCTCCCCGCATCTTCTCCGCCGAGGTGCAAAATGGCGGGATAGAGCGTCGCTAGATCGCCCATGAGGTCTGTGCGGGTGCGGCGATCGGGAGGCGAGCGAGAGGGAAAGCAGGAGCTACTTGCTTCTCTAGCTGCTAGAATAGGGGTTGTGCTGATTCTAAGGAGTGTTCTATGAGTACCGAACAAATCGAAGAAGTGACTCGACCTTTAGAAACTCGTCTAACTGCTTTAGAGACTGAGTTAATGCTGATTAAGCAATTCATGAATCGATCGAATCCCGGTTGGGAATCCATCTTTGGGTCATTTGCGAATTGCCCTGAGTTTGATGAAATGGAAGCCTTCGGGAAAGCATGGCGATCGGCTCAGAACGAAGCGCCTGAACTGGAATAAACCTTATGTATCTTCTCGACACCGATTACATGAGTTTGATGCAGCGCGGAACTGTGGAAGGGCAAGCGCTTTTCCAACGTTTAACGAGCCGCAGTATTTCACCTGCGACGACGATCGTGACTTATGAAGAACAAATGCGGGGTTGGCTGGATCTGCTAGCTCGATCGACGAAGTTTGAGGCTCAGGTGCGTGCCTACGAATTACTGCATCAACATACGGTGAATTATCAACGAATTACAGTTTTCCCCTTTGATGCAGCGGCAATTCAGGAATATAATCAGCTCCGCAAAACGTATCCCAGGCTTGGGAAGATGGATTTGAAAATTGCGGCGATCACAATCACGAATCAAGCTATCCTCTTAACTCGCAATCAAAGAGATTTCAGCCAAATTGCATCGTTACAAAGTGAAGACTGGCTCTAATGTAAGCAATCACTTTCCTATCTCCCTCCTCCCCAATCCAAAATCCAAAATCTAAAATCTAAAATCCGATCATTTCCACTGCCGACAAACCCGCTGCATCTCCCCCACCATCCCCCTCCCCGCGTCTTCTCCGCCGAGGTGCAAAATGGCGGGATAGAGCGTTGCTAGATCGCCCATGAGGTTTGTGCGGGTGAGGCGATCGAGGAAAACAATCACCCAACTCTAATTAATCATCTTTGAGATATTCTTTTCTTGAAAGCTCATAGAACCATTTTGAATACGTTAGGTAAATAGAATTATCCTTCCCTCTCACCATGCGAAGAAAATTAATCTTTCCCCGCAATACTTCCTTAAATGAAGGAATCTCTTGAAAAGGAGGAAGTTTGTATCCAGATTTCTCAAGATTTTCGGCAGCCTTGTCTCGAAATCGCTGCTCTGCTGATTCAAGACCAAATCTATCCCATACGTGGAGCATAGAACTGATTTCACGGACAAAAGATCGTTTCACATTAGGAAACTGATTGACCGTTATTCCTGTAACTTCTTGATGTTGACTTTTATGTTGTAATCGAATTTTATTCTCATTGATAGCAAATCCATTAGATTGAATAATGCTACTTAGTCTTTCTCCTAAAATAAGCTGTGAGCTATTATCGTCCTCTGATTCTTCTTGGTATGCGAGTTCAACTGGAAAATTTGATAGTGTTGTAGAGAACGTTATATCGTCTGCATATCTTGTGTAAGACGTACATTTGAACTCTGTTGTCAATTTCCGTAATTCGCTGTCCATTCGAGCACAAATCATGTTGGATACAATTGGAGAGGTTGGAGCACCTTGTGGTAATCTTCCGGAATAACAGCAAATTTTAGCCAGAACTACTGCAACCTCTTTTGGAAGACTGTAAGGTGGCTTCATAAATATTCCTTGAACTCTCCCAAAATGAATGCTGTGAAAGAAATCTTTTAGATCAATATTCAGTACGTATCTCTTGTGAACATGCCGTTTGGCGTTGGTTAAAATGCTTCGATTAGTAACGAAGCCGTGTACTGATGATTTTGGTTCGTAAACACTGTAAAGTACTTGACTCAGTTTTCGCTGTAATATCTTTAACGGTGTACAAGGAGCTGATATTGACCTAGATTTTCCTGATTTCTTTGGAATTAAAAAGTCTTTATATCTCTCACTTTCGGGAAGTGTGGAAATATGATATGTCAGTTTATTGTAAGGAACATCTAGAATTTTCGCCACATCTCTTGGCGTCGTAAGATTTTTGAAGGCTTCCTTCAGTTCATCACAGTTTTGATATAGAAAGAGAGATGGTTTTTTGTTATATTGTGAGGTCACATCTGTAAAGATAGGGAATAACATTTCAGAGATTAGTTGTCTTATGTCTACATAACCAATACGAGTAAAGGAGCATCTTTAGAATTTATTTACGTCCTCACCCAATAACAACGCCGCTTACATGTAGCACAACATTGTCACATCGCATAGCACTGAACAATGGGGTTATAGTACCCATCAAAATAGACCACTGCAATTAGTCAGCGGAATTAATATTCCTAAAGATGCTCTTACAAGATGTTACCATAATCAACCGCTTTGAGAGTAAAATCTTTTGTACGCTTGTTTTTTTTCATAATTTGCAAGGCGATAGTTGGGTTCAAGCCACAAAGAAGTTCTGTATGACTGTATACTCTCACGAGTTCTTTTGAGTTCTGTTACAATATTTCCGTGTTCCCGGCAAAGTACATATTTATCTGAGTTGACTTCCGGGCTAGCTACAAGCCATGGAAAGCGTGAGACGATTGAAAGAGCTTCTTTATAAGATTTATCAGCTTCATTATATTCCCCGATATTGGCCTGTGCGATAGCCTTCTTCCACCAGATTTTATAGTCTTCTTTTTCTAGTTTAAGGGCCTTATCATAGGCCACATTCGCTTTATTATGATCGCCTAAACTCTCTAAAGCATCCCCTTGTTTAACTCGATCTTCATAATTTTCTGGATCGATTGAAGCCGCTTTTTCATAGGCTTCGTTCATTTCCTCTACACGACCTAATTTTTTCAGCAGATCTGCTTTTTTCCTCCAGAAATTTATATCGGCAGGATTTTTCTCTAGCTCTTTGATACAATCATTCAACTCTTCAATCCATTCTCTTCGATTAATCTCGTCTAGCCGAAAAAATATTTTTGGAACTAAAGTCGTGTCAAAAGTAGGACTTTGTTCTTTAAGACATTGATTTAATTTATATATTCCTGCATCATACGATCCTTTAATTCCTCTATTTGAAGGTAGAGAATAATAAAAACCATTGAGAAAACTTTTAGCATTTTCTTGTTCAAGACCTTTTGGGAGAACGATTACAAATTCAATATGATGGACTATTTCTTGGACTTGCTCTTCTAAAGAGCATCCACTTAAAATAACGCAGTCTATGAATTGGTCATGAAGCCTAAACAGTTCAGATATTTGTTGATTTTGATCATGAAGACTTTGACACGTATTATTTCCAAGAACTAACTCTGCTATGCCTTCTACGTCTCCAGAAACATGAAGAACATAAGGCTTAAGATCGGTTAAGTTCTCCAATAGATCAGGAGATTTAATGAATGGTCTCTCTTGAAATCCATATTTATCTTCATTTTTGTCAGCCTTTTTTATTACGTCTCTAGCCATTGTCGATTCAGCTTCCCACCTTGCACTTGTGCGACTGCTAGGACTTGCTGGCAACATTAGTATTGTTTTCTTAGCCGTATCATCTCGCTTCAGCCTCGGCGCACCCAGTTTTAATCCTGTCGTCGATCGTCCAACCTCCTCGCCCCCTAAATCCCCCAATTCTGGGGGACTTTGAACTGCACCCACATTCTCTCCTGCCATCTTCTCTTGGCTCGGCTCCCCCAGAATTGGGGGTTGGGGGGCTTTCCGCCAGGATTCTTTCAAACAACTCCGCAACTCCTTCAACTTCCCTCGCCCGCCGATCGCTGCCACAGATGGAAACTCTTGTCCTGCCGCCGCGTATACAGCATTCATATAGGTTTTAACGGTTTCCTTACTGATACTCAGACTGGTTGCGACTTGCTGCTGAGACTTCCCAATATTTGCATCACTCAATAGAGCCAAAAAAATGTCCCGCTCTGATTCCAAGCGTAAAACTCGATCACTAAAATCCTCTAAAAAAGCAGTCCAATCCATAAGCAGTCCAAATTTCTACCAACACTCTACCAAGAGTCTACCAATTTCTCTACCTTCGGCAACTTTTCTGGAACCTTTTCCAAATTCACAACTCCTAGGATTAATTCATCAACAAAACCCTAATAGGTAAATCCGATGAAAACGATCACAACTCAACTCACCCAAAACTCGATCGACCTTCCCCAAGCTCAACCCGCCCCCGCGATCGATCCCACGATCGCCCTACTGCTCTACCTCAGCGTTCTCTTCCCATTGCTCAATCACAACCTCCAACATCTGCTCCAACTGCTGACGATCCTGCAAAAGTTCCCCAAGGCTTGGAAACGCGATCGCCTCGAACCCAAAAAACGATCGAAAAAATAACCCATCTGCTGCCTAGATTTGAATCAAAGCTCCATTTGTTTGAATAAAACCTGCGTTGCATAGAGCCGAACCAGCATTGGCTCGAACAAAACCTGCAAAGACTCTATGCAACGCAGCATAAACTCGA
>JAAFJU010000064.1 GCA_013298165.1 Synechococcales cyanobacterium bin31.maxbin.ball.101
GAAAAGAAATTAATAGAAAAAGTATCCGGACCTGATAGATAACCTGAAACAAGTGGGTAAGTTAGAGTTATCGAGATTTGAACACCATTCATTCCCGCACCTAAAGGAGAATTTCAATGAAATCTGCACTTAAAGCTAAGTTCCTTCAACACCTTGCTTCTAAAAAGCGTAACGGTGGTTTCACCCTGATCGAGCTTCTCGTTGTTATCATCATCATCGGTATCTTGGCGGCGATCGCGCTTCCTTCCTTCCTGAACCAAGCGAATAAAGCTAAACAGTCCGAGGCAAAAACCTATGTCGGTTCTGCTAACCGTGCGCAACAAGCCTATTTCCTCGAAAATAATGAGTTCGCACCTGCGGATAAATTCGCTGAATTAGGTTTGGGTGTGAAAGTTGATACAACAAACTACAACTATTCCATTAAAGCAGTAGCTGGAACGGCTGCTGCACCTGCTAAGGCATACGCTTTTGGTAGCGTTAAAACCGCATCCGCTCCACTTAAAGCCTATGGTGGTGGAGTTGTGATTGCTAAGCTTGGTGCTGCTAACTCTCAGGAAGCTACATCCTTGGCAATTTTGTGTGAGGCAAAGGAAGCTAACACTGTTAATGGCGGGACTCAAGCCCTTGCTGAGGGTGATCTAGCCCTTACTTCTACGGGTGCTGATTGTGCTGGAAACTCCAAAGCGATCAAATAATTGAGGGATGAATGTTCGGGTTTGAACTCCCGGATTTTCAATCTACTCATATTCAAATTCTCAAACCCCTCCTTGCAATATTTAGCTGGAGGGGTTTGAGGATAGATACCCGGATAATTTTCATTTTGCTCGTAAGTAGTCCATAAGTTTTTGCATCTTGAGCTGCTCTTCATTGGCTCGTTGTTTCGTTAATTCATCTTGTTGAGTTGTAGTATTTACTCTTTTCTCTGCTCTTTTAGTTCGCGATTGTTCTTGCAATTCGGCTTCTTGGGGTATGGGTAATTTGGAAAGCGATCGCTTTCCAAATTACCCACAATTGTTTCTGATTAGGCAAAACATTCTGACTTGCTTAGCACTATATCTATCGCGATCGCACCTCTAGCGACGACCTGGACGATTTCTGCGCTTGGGGCGACTGGGCGAAGAGTTTTGAGCCGATCGCCCCTGTTTTAATTTAGAAAACCAATTCGATCGGGGCTTTTGTGGGAAATCTACCACCGTGCCCGATCGTTTTGCGCCGGGGAGTTCGACGACTTCGCTGCTTTCGCGGGCAACTCGAATTAACAATGCGGCAGTGATACAACTAGCCAAGACTGAACTGCCGCCGTAACTCCAAAAGGGAAATGGTAGACCTGTCGTGGGCATCGCTCCCGTGGAAACGGCGATGTTTAAAATGGATTGTCCCACCATTAAAACCGTGGCTCCGATCGCCACTAATCGATGAATGATATTAGTCGCTTTTTGGGCAATGCGAAACCCGAGGGTGGCGTAGACAACGAGCATCAATAGCACGACCATTCCGCCGATGAGTCCAAACTCTTCTAGAAATACCGCAATAATAAAATCAGTATATTGAATGGGGAGAAATCCAATCTTTTGTGCAGATTGGCCATAGCCTGTTCCGAAGATGCCTCCCGATCCGATCGCCATTAAACTTTGGGTTAACTGATAGCCATCGCCAGATGCATCTGCCCATGGATTTAAAAATGACATCACCCGTTTGCGTTGATATTCGCGGAAGGTGATGCTGAGCGTTGCTAAAAGTATTCCACCTGCGCCTGTGCCGAGTAAGTATTGAGAGGGTAAACCCGCTGCCAGTGCGACAAGCCAAATGGCCATGCCGCAGAGGGCGGTGGTGCTGAGGTTGGGTTGGATGAGGATGCCGAGGAGGGCGAGGGCGAAGGCTCCGAGCCAGGTGAATCTTGTTTTCCAAGTGAGGCGATCCCATTGACCGAAGATGCGGGCGCTTTGGAGGACTAAGAAGGGTTTGATAAACTCCGAGGGTTGGAGCAAGAAGGGGCCGATCGGAATCCAGCGGGATGCTCCGCCGATCGCGGTATATCCCGGCATTGCGGTCAACCAAATCAAACTTAAAAATAACAATAGTCCCCAATGGGCGTAACCTAAAATAATTCGCAGTGGGGAATGGACAATCCAATTGAAAATCAACATTCCCATGAATACAAACAGAGCTTGGCGTTGCAGATAATGCCAGCCGTTTTGGAATTCCTGACTGCCTGCGGGATAGGATGCGGAAAAGACGACGACTAATCCCAATAAAATCCAAACAAACGTCAGCCATCGCAAGACCCGAGCTTCAAAGCCCCAGTCCTGTGCTGTCGTGTCAAAAAAAGGAATCCAATGGCGAAGTAGCATACCGAACCTTCAACAAGCCTTGAGTAAATGACCCATTCGCGAACGTTAACGCCCTTTGATCTCGCTTTCGACTTTAGGTAAATCTTCGGCTAGAAATACGACGACTTTACCGCCGTAGTTGAGTCCTTCTCGGTTGCGGAGGATTTCGACCCAGTAGGCGTACCGATCGCCCTTTCTCAATTCGCCTTTGAGGGCTGCAGCGATCGGTTGATTGGCTCTTATGGCTTGGTTTTCGGCGATCGCGCTTGGATAGCTGTAAATGACTTGGGCTTTTTGGAAATCGCGATGGACTTCGAGTCCGTAGACCGATCGAATGGATTCTTCGAGGCGGGCTTCGCTGACGCCGTAGAGCATGTCAAACAGGGTTAGGGTTTCCGATCGAATGCGTCCGCTACTATTCAATGGCGTGATGCGTCCGGGGGCGAGGAGCGATGCCTCGAAACTCATGCGTTGTGAGGGACCGTTGTTGCGACGGATGGTGAGTTTTTCACCGACGGAGGGACGGATTCCGGGGTTGGATTTCATCCATTGCAGGACTTCGTCGGAGCCTTGACCGGGTAAGGCTTGGGCTATTGAACTGAGTCCTAGTCCTGCACCGATCGTCAGTGCTGCTATCCATCGCTTGTGAATCCCCATCGCTTCAACCTTTTTTGATCGCTAAATATTATGTCCTAAGGCCCAAAACCTCTAGGCCCTAAAATATATACCGGATCAGCCGGGATGCAAATTCTTCTTTCGGGGATTCCAGATTTTGCGGTTCTGTTTTATGGTTCCATGGCCACTTTGATGACCTTACGATCGCGCATGTCGGCGAAGGCGGACCCGAGGTCCTTGAGGGGGCGACTGTCGCTGAGCATGAGTTGCATGAGGCTTGGATGCTGGTGAATGAAGGTGAGGGCGTCGCGGACGTGGTGAGGGGTGTTGTGGAAGACGCCTTTGAGGGTGAGTTCTGAGTAGTGCAGTTGCTCGGTGCTGACGGTGATACTGGTGTTTTTGGGGCAGCCGCCGAAGAGGTTGATGGTGGCTCCGGGACGACCGCAGGCGATCGCGGTTTCCCAGGCGCTGGGGACGCCTGTGGCTTCGATGACGATGTCTGCGCCCCAGCCGTTGGTGAGGGTTTTGATCAGGCCAGGGATGTCTTCGATTTGGCGATGGAGGTAGGTTTGGGTGGCTCCGAGTTGTTCGGCGACGGCGAGGCGATCGGGACTGCCGCCGAGGACGATGATTTCTGAGGGTTTGCCGACGGCGTAGCCTTGCGAGAGGGCTGCGACGAACATGAGTCCGATCGCACCGTCTCCCATGAGGACAATCCGATCGCCGAGCCTTGCGTTGGACCTGGCGACACCGTGGAGGACGCAGGCGAGGGGTTCGGTCATGGAGGCGAGGGCGAAGGGCAGGTCGCTAGGAATCGGAAGGAGGTTTTTTTCGACGATCGGGGCGGGGATTTTTAGGTATTCGGCGAAGGTGCCGTTGTTAAAGAGTAGGTCTTGGCAAAGGGAATATTCATGCCGATCGCAGAAAAAGCATTGGCCACAGGGGGCGGAGTTGTTGGCGACGACGCGATCGCCGAGTTGCCATCCTGTGACGCCGGATCCCATGGAAATGATGGTGCCTGCGGCTTCATGACCGAAGAGGGTGGGTGGTTTTAGCATTCGGGCGTGGCCGCCTCTGCGCCAGACTTTGAGGTCGGTGCCGCAGGTGGTGGCGACGCCGACTTTGAGGACGATTTCACCGGGTCCGGGTTCTGGGTTAGGGACGGTTTCGAGTTTTAGATCTTCTTGTCCGTAGAGTACAGCAGCTAGCACAGGTCACGTCCCTTGAATAATGGTCAGGACGATCGTACCAAAAGGTCTGTCGTCTGAGTGAATGCACTGAAATACTGTTTAAGGTAAACTAGAATTTACTGCATCCCAGTTAGGGTTTAGGTCATGAATTTTGAGTGGGATGAGCGTAAAAACGAAGTCAATCGTAGCAATCACGGGTTCGATTTTTCAGATGGTTATCGAATCTTTGACCTGCCGATGGTGGTTGAGATAGACGATCGCATGGACTATGGGGAAGAACGATTGATTGGGACTGGACTTTTGGATCAACGCTTTGTTGTCATTGTGTACACTGAGCCTAATCCAGAGACAATCCGAATTATCTCGCTTAGAAAAGCACTCTCACATGAAAGGAAAAATTATGAGCAATACCTCAAAAACCGACTGGGCTAGAATTGATGCCATGACCGATGATGATATTGATACGTCAGATATTCCGCCGTTAACCGACGAGTTTTTTGCAAAGGCGAAACTCCGGATGCCTAAACAATCTACAGATACGGTTTCAGTTTCGGTTGATACTGAAACATTGCTATGGTTTCGATCGAAGGGTGAGGATGCTGAACAGCATATGGCCGCTGCCCTCAGAATTTATGCAGAGGCGCAGAAGAATACTAGCGTGATGTTACGATCGGCGTAGATTTTGATGTGGAGTTACGATCGTCACAATCTCTAGATGAGATAGTTGCAATTCTCAAGAATTCGGACTCTATAATTTCACGGGCTGGTTGAAGCGTGATTATATACATTGAGGTGAGGGGCGATCGTCTATGACCGCTCGAAGAGCATCATTTCTCCCTGATGAATCGGAAAATCAGCGTATAATTGGAGACAGGAGTTTTTCGGGCATGAGCATGATGGACGATCGAGATAATCTAAACATATCAAAGCTGAAAGATATGGCGATCGATGCGGAGTGTGATGGTGATTTCAATCGGGCATTGCAGTTCTGGGAACAGGTGAATTTATTAGCAACGAAACCGGACGATCGGCGCATATCTTTGAATAAAGCCCGAGACTTAATGAATCGTGCGAACCCAGTTGAAAAGCTGATCGTTCCTCTCGTAGACCCGTTGGCATTGCCTCCCGGAACGGAAATCCCTTTAACCTCCTTGGAAACGGGGGATTGGAGTTGGGAGAAGATGACGTTTGAATTTGAGACGGCGAAAGTGAATGTTCAAGGGAAAGTGGTTAATCGAAAAACAAATCACAGAGTATGTTTTCGGCAGGATTTAGGCAATAGTATTTTTATCGATATGGTTGAGATTCCGGCTGGCGAATTTAAGCGTGCTGAAATTAAGCCATTTCTAATGTCAAAAACGATGATTACGCAAGCGCAATGGGAAGCGGTTGCAAAACTTGATCAGATAAATATTCAACTTAAACCTAAACCTTCACGTTTTGAAGGCTTGAAGCGTCCTGTGGAGCGGGTGAGTTGGTTGGAAGCGGAGGAATTTTGCAAGCGATTGGCGATCGTCACCAATCACGATTATCGATTACCTTCAGAAGCTCAATGGGAATATGCTTGCCGATCGGGTACCTGGACAGGCTTTTATTTTGGTGATCACTTGACAGAAAGAGTTGCCAATTATGGCAAGAAAGTGGGCGAAACGACTGATGTTGGAACCTATCCTGCTAATGCTTGGGGTCTCTATGACATGCATGGGAATCTCTGGGAATGGTGCGGTCATTGCCGAATGCGGGGCGGTTCTTGGCTTGTCGATTCCTCGTGTAGCCGATCTGCTGTTAGCCGTTCTTTCTCCCCGTCGTACCACAGCTTCCTCGACTATGGTGTCGTTGGCTTTCGTCTTGTCTGTTCTAGACCCAGCGATTGAAATTAAGAATGATGAATTGAGAAGAATTGATCGCCCTTCCTCCAAGGTTTATAATGGAAAAATCGATCGGTTTTACATTTATAATGAAGTGAGTCAATTCCCCAAGGTGACACCTGTGCTAAGCATCGCACTTACACCCACCGCCGAAGCACTCCTCCAACAATTAATGCGATCGGGAGAAGAACGCGATTCGGCAATCCTGATTGAACAAGCTCTGCAATACTTTTGCGATCGTGGACTAGACATTGATAATACAATCGGTTTTCCTGATCTAACGGAAACCGAAATCATTCACGAGAATGAACAGCGATGGAATGATTTCCAAGAAACGGGAATCGCCCACAGCCACGAAGCCGTTGTGAAACGGTTTGAACGATTCATGGGACCGATCGGCTCATGATCTGTTCTGTGCAATGGCAATCTAAGTATTGATAGTGTAAGTTCACCATCACGCAACTTGAAGCATTCTTGGTTCAGGAATACTCTCACCCTCCATCTCCCAAGCATCCAAATACAACTCAATTACCTCTTCCCCATTTTTAATCGCCTCTTCCCGCGTTTTGCCATGGGTACAAGGCATCATCACCCGATGGTCTTCGACCGACCATAGGTCATCGGCAAACTCAGGAATCGTCACCAAGAACAATCGATCTTCACTAGACCACTGAATGACCATACTGTATAAATTCATGAATCTTCCTCCCTTAAAGTATTTATAATGGGAACCATATCCGGCGAATGGGCGGCATTAGTTGCGGCGTTGCTCTGGTCGATCGCAGCGGTGATCTTCAGTGGGTTTGCGGGGCGGGTTTCGCCCTTGGGGTTGAATTTGTTGAAGGGTTGCTTTGCGATCGTTTATTTAAGTTTGACATTGGCGGTGGCTCCGGTTTTTGGTGGGGGCGGGGTTTCGGGTGGGACGATGGTGAGTGGGGTGTTGCTGCTGATGAGTGGGGCGATCGGGATTGGGATTGGGGATACGTTTTATTTTGAAGCGCTGCATGATATTGGTCCGAGGAAAACGCTGTTGCTGAAAGTGTTAGCACCTGCGATTTCGGCAGTTTTGGCTTGGGTGACGTTACGGGAAACGTTGACGTTGCAGGATGGTTTTGGCATTGGGATTACGATCGCAGGGGTCGCTTGGGTGATTAGTGAACGGACTCCTGCGACGACGACTTCAAAGGTCTCTTCTGCTTCACCCTTGCGAGGTGTGATGTTTGCGTTATTTGCAGCAATCACTGAAGCGATCGGTGCAGTGATGTCACGAATGGCATTTTTAGAAACAAGTATTGATCCGTTATGGAGTACTTGGTTGCGATTAGTGGGTGGGGCGATCGTGGTGATTGGGATGCTCTTTTGGCAGCGGACGCCTGTTTTTCTGGGCGATCGACAAGACCGGAAGCAATTGCTGCTGATCACCTTGGGGGTTGCGTTTTTTAGTACTTATTTGGGCATTTGGCTTCAGCAGATTGCGCTGAAATCAACAGCCGCCGCGATCGCACAAACGCTGGGTGCGACGAGTCCGCTGTTTGTTTTAGTGATTACTGCCATTCAGGGGAAGGCAGTGAGTGGGCGATCGGTTGGTGGGGCGATCGCGGCGGTGCTTGGGATTTGGGTGTTGCTGAATTGAGGGGATTGCCCGTCCAGAAACGCTCGGTAATCCTCGATCGTATCTAAATCGATCGCCCCTGCTGCAAAGGGAATCACATCAATTTTTCCCTGTTGTTGATACTGCTGAATCAAATGCCGCGCACCTCGATCGCCTTTTAATTTTAATAACTCAGGCAATACCGTGCGATCGAATAATGCCGGGACGCCAATGGTGTCTGCATAACCAGAGGCCACGATCGGTTGATTAGAATTAGATTGCATGAGTTGATTAAAAATTTCAGAGGTGAGATTAGGTTGATCACACACGCTGATGATCACTGCATCGATCGCAGTTTGGCGCTGAATTAAATGATTGACTCCGCAATGAATGGAGGATGCAAGACCTGATGGGTAATGGGGATTTTGTAAAAGAGTGAGTTTGGGATTTTGGATGTCCTGCAATGCGTTAACACAAGCGTCAAACGCGGCTCCAAGGACGATGGTGATACTCGTGGCTTGCGATCGTAGAGCGGTATCAACAGTTCGGTGGAGCAGAGTTTGGTTGCCGATGGTCAGGAGTTGCTTGGGTTGTCCCATGCGTTGCGATCGTCCGGCGGCGAGGACTAGCAGGGCGACGTTTCGGGGATGAGGGTTGGGCATGGTTGCTTTAGAAATAGGGCCGTCCGTTGGCGCAGAACGGTTTGAATTTCGGCGACGATCGCGAGGGCGATTTCTTCGGGGGTTTGTGCGCCGAGATCTAGACCAATGGGGTAATGCAATTGCTGTGCGCCCGCTTTCGTACTAGGTGAGAGGGCGTTGATTAAATCGATCGATCGCTGCCTTGCGCCCAGTAGTCCAATATATTGCAACGATCGCGGTAGTAAATAATCGAGAATCGCCGCGTCATCAAAATAATTATGGGTCATGACGATCGCGATGGAAATGGATTCGTGGTGTAAGGTCTGATCGAGAATGTCACGACGTGTTGGAAGAATGCGATCGGCATGGGGAAACCGTTGTGGCGTTTCAGGATGGGCACGGCAATCGACGATCGTTGTTTGCCAGCCTAAAACCTTTGCAAATTGCACCAGGGGAATGACATCACGCCCCGAACCAAAGATGGTTAGATGGGGAATGGCGGGGAGGGTTTCGAGAAAGACTTCGAATTTTGGATTTTGGATTTTGGATTTTGGAGGATTGAGGATTTGGGATTCTAGGGCGGGTGGGGCTTTGGAGTGGAGGGTTTGGTGGGTGTGGGTGAGGATTGTGCCGATCGGAATTTCGGGATCATTTGATTGCACGATCGTGGCAATCGTCAACGCCTGATCCAAATGTCCTGTGGTGACGAAATCATAGAGTTCGGGGAAGGTTGTACGATCGATGAGTTCCAATAAAATCGTCACTACACCATTACAGCCCAACCCAAATCCCCATTCCAAGTCGCGATCGGCCTGGGTGTCATAGGTGACAATGCGGGGCGATCGGCTTTCAAAAACCTGCTGACTATGGGCAACAAGATCCTGTTCAAGACAACCGCCACTCAGCATTCCCACTAGCGTTCCATCCGGATAAATTGCCATGCGGGCACCGGGTTTGCGATAGGTCGATCCTGATGTTGCAATGAGAGTGGCGATGACGATCATAGACGGTTAACTGAGGAGTTTATCGGGCGTGATTGGAAGCGATCGTAATCGTTTTCCCGTTGCGTGGTAAATTGCGTTGGCGATCGCAGGTGCAACGCCTGTAATGCCAATTTCACCCACACCTCTCACACCCATGGGATTGAAATTAAGATCGGGTTCGCCAACGAAGGTGACTTCAATGCGAGGAATGTCAGCTTGAACGGGATAGTGATAGGTTGCGAGATCGTAAATGACAGGTAATCCGGTTTTGGGATCGAGCAAACATTCTTCCATTAACGCTTGCCCAATGCCCATAATCACACCGCCGCGCACTTGGCTAGCAGCGGTCTTGGCATTCATGACGCGACCGATATTCATGACGGAGAGCCAACGTTTGATCTGAAGACGACCGATCGCCTCATCGATCGCCACTTCACAAAAATGCGCGCCCCACGAGTTAAACGCATATTGCTTCGTTTCGGCTCCCGGTGCTGCACTGCCCACGGCTTCAAAGAAGTCTTTTCCACTGCGCTGAAGGGCTGCGATCGCCTCATTTAAGCTTTTAGCTTGCGCGACTTTCAGCACTTCATCGCAGGCATTGGCAACCGCTGGCGTCAGCGTCGCCGTCATTTGCGATCCGCCTGCAATGCCACCATCGGGGAAGAATGAATCGCCAAGTTCAACCCGGACCTGATCGATCGAAATCCCAAATTTCTCCGCTGCCGTCTGAGCCACGACGGTGTAGGCTCCCGTTCCCATATCATTGCCCGCCGTCATGACGTGGACGGTGCCATTGGGTAACAGTCGGACTTTTGCCGAAGCCTGTCCGCGATAGCCGGGGAACGTTGCCGCTGCCATGCCCCAGCCGCTCAAGGTCCCATTGCGATCGATGTTGCGAACTTTGTTTGGCCGATCGGACCAGCCAAATTGCCGTGCGCCTGTGGTCAGACAATCGGTGAAAAACTTCGCAGAAAACGGCAGGTTTTTGCGTTGGTGAAGGGTGGTTTGATTTTGCGATCGCAGTTCAATGGGATCCATTCCCGAGGCCCAAGCGAGTTCATCGATCGCCGACTCTAATGCCCACATTCCTGGCGATTCTCCCGGTGCCCGCATGAAGGTGGGAACGCCCACATTGAGTGTGGTAATTTCTTGATCAATCTTGAGGTTTGGGCTGGCGTACATCACAGGCGTAATGATGACGCAGGGTTCGACAAAGTTCTCAACGGGAGAGGTTGCTGTTTTGGCAAAATGCTCCACGGCACAGAGTTTCCGATCGGCATTTAATCCCAATTTTACGGTTTGCTCCGTTTCCGATCGATGCCCCACATTGGCGGTCATTTGACGACGGCTGACCACGAGTTTGACCGGACGCTTGACTTGCCGTGCGACGATGGCACAAAGCACGGCATGTGACCAAGGAAAGGCTTTTGAACCAAATCCACCGCCAATAAACGGACTGATAATTCGCACATTCGCGGGCGGAATTTTGAGCAATTCTGCATAGGTGCGCTGAGAGAGGGCAACCCATTGCGAATGCTCATAAATCGTGACGGCATTGTCCCCATTCCATTCGGCAATAATGGCATGGGGTTCCATCGGTGCATGGAGTTCCATTTCGGTGGTGTAGGTGGCTTCGATCGTCGTCTTCGCCTGCGCAAAGCCCGCTTTCACATCGCCGATTTTAAACGCCATTTCCTCCCCAAAATTGGGTGGCGCAGTCCTGAAGGTGGACTGGTTCAACACCACGTTTGGCGTTTCAGTTTGATAGGTCACTTTCACCAGATGCGCAGCATCTCTCGCCCGCTCAAAGGTATCTGCCACCACGACGCCAATGATTTGTCCTGCATAGTGAATCTGTGAATCGGACAGCGGTAATCGCGATTCATAGATTTTAGAAGCCGCCCAATTATTCGTGGGTTTTGCCGCTTGGGGTGTGTTTTCGTGGGTGTAGACCGCTAGAACGCCGATCGCTTTTTCAGCGGCTTTCGTGTCGATCGATCGAATGTTGCCTTTTGCGATCGTTGAAGTAATCAAATAAGCATAGGCTGGATCTTTCACCGGATGTTCAGCGGAATAATTAGCGCTTCCAGTGACTTTTGCTCGTCCATCTTTGCGATTTAAATCGCGATTGAGACTACTGACCATTACGCGAGTCCTCCACCGTTTGCTGAAATTCCGATCGCCCGTCGAATGGCCCGTTTTGTCATCTCGACTTTAAAGCCGTTATAAGCCAACGGTTTTGCGCCTTGTAAGGCGAGAGTCGCGGCTTGCTGAAGCGTATCGTCATCGACGGATTTCCCAATCAAAAACTGCTCGGCTGCCGTCGCTCGCCAAGGTTTATGGGCCACGCCACCCAATGCTAGTCGTGCTGTTTTGATTTTGTTTTGAGAGATTTCAACGATCGCTGCGACGGACACTAATGCAAATGCATAGGAGCTTCGATCGCGCAGTTTTAAATACACGCCCGACTTCGCCGCAGACATCGGCGGAAGAATTACAGCCGTGATTAATTCACCGGGTTGCAAAACGGTATCAAATTGCGGTTGATTGCCCGGTAGTCGATGCAGATCGGTAAAGGGAATCTGTCGCTTGCCTTTTGCTCCTTCGATTTCAACGATCGCATCCAGTGCCGCTAATGCTACACACATATCAGAGGGATGCACCGCCACACATTGATCGCTTGCGCCTAAAATGGCATTCATTCGGTTCAGTCCCGTCGCCGCCGGACAGCCGCTTCCCGGTTTGCGTTTATTGCAGGCAAACCCCGTATCGTAATAATAAGGACAACGGGTGCGCTGAAGGATATTGCCACCGATCGTTGCCACATTGCGAATCTGTTGGGAAGCGCCAGAGAGAATGGCACGGGAGAGCAATGGATAATTTTGCCGAACCGTTGCATCATCGGCTAATTGGGTATTTCGCACCAATGCTCCAATTCGCAACCCACCTTGGCTGGTCGGTTGGATTTGATTGAAGCTGAGTCGGGAAATATCAATCAATTGGTCCGGTTCATCCAGGAAGACCTTCATGCGATCGAGTAAATTCGTGCCGCCTGCAATGACCTCTGTCCTCGCCTGCATTAGTTTTTGCGTGGCCTCTTGAATGGATTGGGCGCGCTGATAGGTAAAGCTTTTCATGCCAACTCCTCCGATGTTACGATCGTCGCAATTGGCGAGGGTGGCGATTGTCCAGCCGATTGCTGAACGGCGGACACGATCCCGTTATAGGCACTACAGCGACAGAGATTGCCACTGAGCCGTTCTCGAATTTCTGCACTGGATACCGTGCTGAGCTTTGGAGTTTGGCTCAGATTGGGCGTGATAGCACTGGCACAGCCGCGTTTGAGTTCATCTAGCAATGCCACCGATGCGCAGATTTGTCCGGGTGTACAGTAGCCACATTGGAATCCGTCATTTTCAATAAAGGCCGTTTGGACGGGATGCAGTGTGTCGCCCTTGGCTAATCCTTCGATCGTGGTAATCTCGTTCCCCTCCTGCATGATGGCCAATGTGAGACAGGAATAAATCCGATCGCCATTGACTAAAACCGTACAAGATCCACATTGACCGTGATCGCAGCCTTTTTTACTTCCTGTCAGCCCTAAGGTTTCCCGTAGGGCATCGAGGAGCGTGACCCGAGGCTCTAGCGTTAAGGCTCGGGTTTGACCATTGACTTTGAGCGTGATGGGAACTTTCCCAACCTCAGATTGGGAACTGAGCATTGCAGCATTGGCCTGATCAGTGCTCGTTGGTGATAGGGAGTCCAAAAGTTTAGGAGCGGCGATCGCCGTTCCGGCTGCGGTTACGGCTTGCCCCAAAAAGAATCGACGAGACGTTTTGAAGCGGTTTTTCTTGCGATCGTCCATTGATAAGTTCTCTCACGATAATCATGAATTTCAACGTCATGAAGGATTGAGAATCAAGAAGCGCTAGTGAAATCAGCAGATTGCCAGACCGAGGAAATTGTAAGATAAAGGTCTGTGGGTGACGATCGATCTTCGGAAAGATTACAGAATTGATATCACCGATCAGATCAGAACCGATCGGCTTATTTCGGACACAGCCGACTAGTTCATGACGACTAGTTCATGACGACAGGTTCAAGCGGGCTACCGGATTTGAGGTAGGGCTTGAGTTGGTCGTAGGTCATGAGGTAATCGTTGGTGGGTTCGAGGGCGAGAATGACATGGGGAAACCCAAACTCGTAGTGAAAAATAATGCCTTGGGGAGTCAGGGTAAAATCGTTGAGATGTTTAATGCGGAAGCGGTGGGCGCTGTAGATCTTGGGATCAATGTCTTTATTGTCGGGTTTGTCGAGTTCAGCAACTTTGGTTTTGATCGCGGCTTGGAGTTGTTGATCGACTTGAAGGGCGATCGCACCGAGGGCTTCGACTTTGAATAAATGGTGGGGGCGGAGGATTTGGCCTGTGGCGAGGTTGACCGATCGGTAGCGGACGAAGCTGCTGGGGTATGCGCCGACACCCATGCCGGAGTAGGTGAGGGAGAGGAGGTTGTGGTCGTTGTAGTTGACTTTGTATTCAAGATTGGTTAGCCAGTGGGATTCTTTAAAGTCCGCTTCCATGTCGGAGAGCGATCGTCCGAAGGCGCTCTGTAGGCTGATGGATTCCTGGATTCGGTCTTGGAGCTTTTTGTCTTCGAGTCCAGTAATGGTGGGATAGGTGACTTTGGCTTCCCGGTATTCGGACCGATCGCCGCCCGGTTTGCCCCAGGTGAATTTTGTCGTTTTGGGGACGATGAGGTTGGCGTTTTGGGTTTTTGGGGTGTTGGCGAGGAGCGTGGGGGATGGGGCGGTTGGGGTGGCTTGGAGCGTTGGTGTGCAGCCTAGGAGGAGCAGGAGGGACAGAAGGGTGGTTTTTAGCATGGTCGCGCTCTGGGGTGTGAAATGAATGCCTTGTTGAATGCTTCACTCTATTGTCGCAAAATTCCGGTGTCAGGCGCTATAAATGATTGTTCAAATCCTCTAGCAGCGTTTGAATCGATCGCTCTAGCCGATCGATCGATACATGTAGATCTTCGCGATAGGCAACCCGTCCTTTGTAGCCGCGATAGACTGAATTTCGGGTTTTGACGGTTTCGCCGACGATGTAGCTGTAGTGATGATTCATCTGCTCACACATTAACCAAAAACAAGGACCCAACGGATCATATTCAGAGAGCTGAATCTCTAAAACATGGGTTCCTGCCGGACAAAACATGAGATTGGTCATGGCTGCGCCTTTGACAGAGACCACAGCCTTTGCTTCAGCAAACAGCTTGACCTGTTCACCGATCGTCATCGTCTCCGGCAAGCATTTCTCAAATCCATACTTTTCCAAGAGTGCTTCCACCGCTTCCCCATTGGTCAATCTACGCCAACTTGCCCGTTCTCGACTGATGTATAGCAATCGCTGCGGTGGTTTTGACTCAACGTCATACCGATCGTAAAACCGTTGCCGTCCCCATTCATAGCCTCGCAAGGTATCAAAGTCCCAAGGCGCGCCCCAAGGCCCAAAATAGAGGGTTTCAACGCTTAAAATCTCCGTTGTCGATATGGTGGTACAGCGATCGGCTTCGATGCCCAGCGTGGATAAAATCTCCCATTGCCAAGCCTTGAGATTGTCCGGCACGACAAAGATGATGTCCTCGGGTAAATGCTCTAGCAATCCCTCTAGGCGATGCATATTGTCATGAATGGTGTGGTAATAATTGGTCGCAGAAGCCCAGAGTTGCATCAGTGGAAAATAATCGCCTTGGAGCGATCGGCGCTTTAAAAAGCGATGGCGAATTCCACTGTAATATTCGGCTAATTGTTTGAGGTGGTAGGGGCTGATGGCGGGTTCTAAGGTGTACTGTCCATCGGGCAAAATCACCAAACCACTATTGCCAATCAGTTGCGCTCCGGAGAGTTTGACCAGGTATTTTTCGACGGGAGCCTGGTGCTGTAGGCTCAAAAACATCGGGTCGATCGACGGCTCGGATGTTTTGGGTAAGGTGCGGGTGACGGGGTTTGGGTTGGCGTAAAACGCATGGACCAGCTCAGCCACACTGTCCGGCTGCTGCTCAGCCCAAGCCTTCACATTTGTGCAAACCTTTGGGGATTCTCGCCACAGGCTATCGGCTAAGCCTTTGACCCAGAGTTTCCAGGCTCCTCGATCGCGGGGAACTGTATTGAGCAGCCGTTCTAGAACGCTGAGGGAAGGGCCACCAGCGAAGATGGAATCAGGAACAGAAGAATGAGGCATTCATTTTATTTGAGTCTGATGATGATTATTCTAAGTCATTAATTAACATCATCGCCCCCAGAATTGCTAGAATGCCAGGGCGATCGGCGAGAGGATGACAGATGAGTAGCTCAGTAGATTTTTTGGATGAGTTTGATGTGGTGGTCGTCGGCGGCGGCCATGCGGGTTGTGAGGCGGCTTTGGCCACGGCGCGGCTGGGCTGTCGGACATTGCTGCTGACGTTGAATCTGGACAAAATCGCTTGGCAGCCCTGTAATCCCGCGATCGGCGGTCCGGCGAAGTCGCAGTTGGTTCATGAGGTGGATGCGATCGGCGGTGAAATGGGGCGGGTGAGCGATCGGACCTACTTGCAAAAACGGATTTTGAATGCCTCGCGCGGTCCTGCGGTCTGGGCATTGCGGGCGCAGTCGGATAAGCGCGAATATGCCCAAACCATGCGACAAGTCGTGGAAAACCAAGAAAATCTGCTGATCCGTGAAGGTATGGTGACGGATTTGGTCTTGGGTAAAAATGAAGAAGTGATCGGCGTTGAAACGTATTTTGGCGTGGGGTTTGGTTGTAAAGCTGTGATTCTCACCACTGGGACATTTTTGGGTGGGCGGATTTGGGTGGGGGATAAGTCCATGGAAGCGGGACGGGCGGGAGAGTTTGCGGCGATCGGACTGACCGATACGCTCAATCGCTTGGGCTTTGAAACAGGTCGATTGAAAACTGGGACTCCGGCGCGGGTGGATAAACGATCGATCGATTTTTCAGTCTTAGAAGCGCAGCCTGGGGATGATGACGTGCGCTGGTTTAGCTTTGACCCAGAAGCTTGGACGCCTCGTGAACAATTAGCCTGCTATTTGACGCGGACGACGTTAGAAACCCACAAAATTATTCAAGACAATTTACATTTGTCCCCCGTCTATGGCGGCTGGGTGGATTCCAAAGGCCCGCGCTATTGCCCCAGCATTGAAGATAAAATCGTCCGGTTTGCTGACAAAGAAAGCCACCAAATCTTTTTAGAACCTGAAGGCCGCGACACGCCAGAGATTTACGTCCAAGGATTCTCTACAGGATTGCCAGAGCGATTGCAACTGGCAATGCTGCGGACGCTGCCGGGATTAGAAAAATCGGTGATGTTGCGTCCAGCCTATGCGGTGGAATATGACTATTTGCCTGCGACACAATGTTTTCCGACTTTGATGACGAAGAAGATTTCGGGTTTGTTTTGTGCGGGGCAAATTAATGGGACGACGGGCTACGAAGAAGCGGCGGCACAGGGGCTAGTCGCGGGAATTAATGCGGCAAAACTGGTGCGGGGTGAGAGTGAAGTGATCTTCTCCCGTGAAAGCAGCTATTTGGGAACCTTAATGGACGATCTTTGCACCAAAGATTTGCGAGAACCCTATCGAATGCTGACCTCCCGATCGGAGTACCGTTTGATTCTCCGATCGGACAATGCCGATCAACGATTGACGCCATTGGGACGCGAGATTGGCTTGATTGACGATCGCCGCTGGAACCTATTCCAAACCAAACAATCCAATATTGCTGCCGAAAAAGAACGCTTAAATACGCAGCGTGTGAAAGAACTGGATGAACTGGGTCAAACGATCGCCGCCCACACCCAGCACCCGATTCGCGGATCGGTCACACTCGCCGAACTCCTGAAAAAACCGGGGTTTCACTATGCTGATTTGAATCGATTTGATCTCGGCAATCCAGAACTCGATCGCGCTGAACAGGAAGGCGCGGAGATTGATATTAAATACGCTGGATACATTCAACGCCAAACCAACCAAATTGCCCAAACCGCCAAACAAGAACATCGTAAATTGCCCGCTGATATGGACTATCAAGCGATCGAAACCCTCTCGAAAGAAGCGCGAGAAAAGCTGTCGAAAGTGCAGCCATTGACCATTGGTCAAGCGATGCGCATTGGCGGCGTAAATCCTGCGGATGTGAATGCCTTGCTGGTTCATTTGGAAGTCCGATCGCGCTTGGTTGCGGCGGGATAAAGTCTCAGCGGGATAAATCGCGTTCTGCTAAAATCAAAGAACCCAAATGACAGGGGCTGCTTATGTTGGACGAAAATTTGCTGGGTCAGGACTTTCGTTACGAAGGTTTGCCACAGCCCTTCCCGACCGAAGACGACTTGCCGGAGACTGATGGAAAGCCTGTGGATAACGAATTACACGTTCTAGCGCCGGGACTGCTCCGGAGAATTCTGGCGTTTATTTGGGCCGATCGCTTTGATTGGTTCTTCGGGGTGAATATGGGTATTTACCCTGCGCCCTATGAACCAGCGATTTGTCCCGATTGCTTTTTAAGTTTGGGAGCCGATCGGGTGCGAGACAGTGAAAAACTCCGGCTGAGCTACGTGGTGTATCACGAAAAAGTGATGCCGCAGTGGGTCTTAGAAGTCGTCTCCCGCACACCGGGTGGCGAATATGACACCAAATTTGAGCGGTATGCTGAAATGGGAGTCCTGTACTATGCCATTTACAATCCGTCCTATACTCGCCGCGATAAACATGAAATCTTTGAACTGTACCGATTAGAGAATGGACAGTATGTTCGGCAACTTGGAAACCCAATATGGATGCCGGAGCTTGGGTTGGGGATCGGTCATGAACGCGACACTCAAGAAGGCGTAAATCGGGATTGGCTCTATTGGTATGATGAACTGGGCAATCGCTACCTGCCCCCCGAAGATGCTTTAGAGCAAGAGCGCATTCTACGAGAACGGGAGCAATTAATTCGTCGTGAACTCGAAGAAGAACTAACCCAAACTTCTCAAATCTTGCTTGAAACTGAGACTTCTTTAGTCGAAGCGGAGGCAAATCTAGTCGAAGCGGAAGCAACTCTAGTTGAACTGGAAACAAATTTAGTTGAAGCGGAAGCAAATTTAGTTGAAGCGGAAGCAAATTTAGAACAAGAGCGTCGCCGATCGCAGGACCGACAACGATCGCTCCTGCTGCGACAACTGACTCGACAACTCACCGAAATTCCTGAAACGGTTCCAGCGCAAATCGATCGTCTTTCCGTTGCACAACTTGAAGCCTTAAGTGAAGCTTTGTTTGACTTTGATACGATCGACGATCTAATGACTTGGTTAGATCATCAACGCTAAAGTATTAAATGCAATCCATTCCCTGATTTTTATGAACGCCGATCGCTTCCAAAAACTCAAACAAAAAATGTCTAAAGAATCCGATCTCTCTAAGATCTGGACTTACTACATGGATCATTTTTCGGATCATCCAGAATTTACTGACATGGGCGCACCAGAGCGTAATCCCTTTGTAGAAGGCGCGATTCGAGAGATCTTCAAACAGTTCTTTGGCAAGAAAGTGCCCAGCGTGAATTTGCTCTTGATCCACATTCCTGAGTACAACTTTTTCCATGGCCCGTTGCAATGCCAAGGCCGAATCGGCGGCGTGATCTATTCTGACGATATTAAAATCGGATTGATTGCCATGTCGTCTAGCTCCTCCGATGAAGTCAAATATTCGCGCTTCTCCTCGCCGATTCAAGTGTCCTATGATCAACGCGATCGTAACTAGCTTCTAATTCTCGGTTAACTGTTTGAGTACCGCCTCTGCATATTGCTTCATGTCGGGATCGGGATTGAGTTGGAGGACTTTTTGAAAGTTCTCGATCGCTTTTTTGGAGTTCCGTTGATTGAGATAGCTAATCCCAAGATGGTTGTATGCCTCTGCTAGATTAGGGTCTAGGGCGATCGCTTGGTTGGCATCACTGATGGCCTGATCCCACTTTTTGAGATGGACAAACTCAGCGGCCCGATTAGAATAGGCGGCGATATACTTGGGATTGAGCTTTAGGGCTTGGCTATAGTCTGCAATGGCCCGATCGCGATCGAGTTTTTCTCCATAGACATGGGCACGGTTGTAGTAAAACTCAGGATCGCTGGGAACCAATTCAATGGCGCGGCTGAAGTCTGCGATCGCCAGATCCCACTTCTCCTGGTCGGCGTAGATATTGCCTCGGTTGTTATAACTATCGGCATTCTTAGCATCAAATGTAATGGCTTGACTGTAGGCCCCGATCGCCCGATCTCGATCGCCCTTGGTTGCCGCCGCCATGCCTAGCGCAAAACAATCTTTGGCCGATGCACAATTAATCTCTTGAGGCACATTGGTGCTGGGTTGAGAGGCATTTAATGGGGTGGTGGCACAACTAGACAGCAGTAACCCCACGGCCCAAGTCACTATCATGAATCGTTGATTGAATCTAGTCATCTCTCCCTCCAAACCACGCCAAAATCTACGGTTGCTATTTAGCTTTCCCAGAATCAAAGTCAAATATTCCTCAGCCTGAAATCAAGGCTTTCTGATAAACTTGGGACTTGCTCCCCGTTAGCATCAAGAGAGTTCGATCGCCGTGGCACAGGTTGTTTTTGAGAATGTCTATAAGAGCTATCAGCCCCGCAGCAGTGGAGCGGATGCCCACGGTGGAGCCGTGCTGCGATCGATTAACCTCCGAATTCACGATGGCGAATTTATGGTCCTCGTCGGGCCGTCAGGCTGCGGCAAAAGTACGCTGCTGCGCATGATTGCAGGACTCGAAGAAATCACAGGTGGAACCATCACCGTGGGCGATCGTATCGTCAATGCCCTCCCGCCGAAAGACCGCGACATTGCCATGGTCTTTCAAAGCTACGCCCTCTACCCCCACATGACCGTCTACGAAAACCTCGCCTTCGGACTCCGCCGCACCGCAAAGCCCGATCCTGAGAGCAAGCTCCCGATCGCCCTAGAAACCTTTTTAGTTGAAGCCAGTCGAAAACTCCCTAAGGGAATGCAATACACAACCGATCGCGAACGGAATGTCGATCGTCGCGTCAAACTCATCGCAGAATCCTTGCAAATTGAAGGACTCTTAAACCGCTTACCCAAACAACTCTCCGGCGGACAAATGCAGCGCGTCGCCCTCGGTCGTGCCATGGCCCGCAATCCGCAGGTCTTCCTCATGGATGAGCCACTGTCAAACCTCGATGCAAAACTTCGAGCCGAAACCCGATCGGAAATCGTCCAACTCCAACGCAAACTCGGCACCACCACCGTCTATGTCACCCATGACCAAACCGAAGCGATGACTATGGGCGATCGGATTGCGGTCTTAAACAAAGGTCAAATTCAACAACTCGCCACACCGCTGGAATTGTATAACCGTCCCGTGAATCGTTTTGTTGCTGAATTCATTGGTTCTCCGCCGATGAATTTCATTCCGGTTCAGGTGAAAGCGCCGCTATTGATTCAGGGAGATGGTCTAGGCTGTGAATTTCGGATGACGCTGCTGGATCACTATGAACGGCTACTCGCAGGCTATGACGGTCAGGAGGTGCATTTAGGCATTCGCCCTGAACATCTAAATTATGGCGTTCCCGCCCCGAAAAACTTACCGATTCAGGTTGAAATGATCGAAGCTCTCGGCAGTGAAACCTATGTCTACGGCAAAATCAAACCTGATTCAGAGATTGCATCAACGCACGATCGGAAACAAGAGGTCCCGATCGTCGCACGATTGAGTGCCGATCGAAGCATTGAAATCGGTGAAACATTGTGGCTTTCGATCGCTCCCGAAAAAGTACATCTTTTTGATCCAGGAACAGGATTAGCAATTCGTTAGAGAGATGTTAACCAAACCAAGATGATGCCATTCTTCCCGAATCCATGACATCTGGAATCTCGTGATTCATCATATCTTGGTTGAGAAGAATATTAATACCACGATGGACCATGGCTTCAATGGTTAACCCGACGACCGTTGGAAAAGCGGTTGGGATAGCAGCGGTGTCCCGCTCATCGCTAAACCGCTCAGCGGCTTCTAAGTCAATGCTGGTATAGATGCTGCTGACATGATTTAGGACGTATGCGGTCAGATCTTGCCTGCGATCGGGATTAGCGAACACCTGCTGATAGGGATGATGGGGATACTCTTCCAAAACTTGGCTAATTTCCATCTGGACGATGGCTTGGGTTTGATTAATGAGGGTTTTCATGGGGATACCTTGCACTCTAGAAGGGGGGATAGCACTGAAATAAAGGGACAGGTGAGAAAAATCAAAGGGAGTTACGGATTCACTTTGAACTTGTGGAAACTATATCAAGACAATTTGAGGAACTTGTGAGGATGTTCCAGGGGTTTGTCAAATTTGTGGCCGATCGTTGATAAACCCGATCGTCTCTAAACCTAGAGATTGATTTCCGCACGAAGCCGATCGAGTAATGCTTGAAGTTGATTAATCTCTCTTGTGTCCAATTGTTCAAACTGTTGAAAGAGCTGTTCGATCTGTTGTGCGAGGTGAGATGCCTCTGAAAAGCCAAAAATTCCCAGCGATCCTGCCAACGTATGGGCATCTTGGTGAGCAATGGCCAGTTCCTCCGATCTCTCGATGATCTCTGCGGTCAAATCTTGATTCAACCGTTCAATGCCTGTTTGAATGCTGTTGAGTTGCGCGGTAATCCGATCGGACGATCGAATCCAGACGTCTTGAATCAATGCTTTTGTTTTGTTGGGTTCTGATTGAGTGAGAGAGGCTTCTGAGCTTGGGTTGGGCTGAGCTTCGATCGGTCTAGTTTCGATCGGATTGGTTTCAATGGACTTGAGCCGATAGCCAATGCCATAGACTGTTTCTACGACTTCCTCCTGAATGCCTCCGCTCTTGAGCTTTTGGCGGAGTCCTTTGATGTGGGTGCGGACTGCTTCTTCGCTGGGGGCATCGGAATTAGGCCAGAGGTTGTCCAGGATGGCGCTACAGCTAAAGACCCGTTTTGGATGGCGTAGAAATAACTCCAAAATCGCATATTCCTTTGGAGTCAGCGGTAACACTTCGGAACAGTAGCGCACTTCTGCATTGCTGCTGTTGAGATAGAGATTGCCCCAATTAATACAATTGTCGATCGTATCAGTTCCACCTCGTCGCAGTAACGCTCGAATCCGCGCAAACAGTTCATCCGGGTGAAACGGTTTAACTAAATAATCATCGGCTCCCGCATCTAGACCGATCGCCTTTTCCTGAATTTGGTCATGACTACTAACAATCAAAATGGGAGTGCGAATATCTTGCGCGCGAATCTGCCGACAAAGGCTAATGCCATCCAGCTTGGGCAGGGTAATATCTAAAATAATTAGATCATATTCAAACTGTTGGAGTAATTGCCAAGCCCATTCGGCATCGGGAGACATTTCCGCAATGTAATGCTGCTGAGTCAGTAAACTCTGCATGGCGGCGGCAGTCGTAGCATCATCTTCAACCCACAGAATTTTCATAAATGCGATGCTCCCTGAAGTAAGGACATGACCCGTCTTTCAAATTCGTGGGGGGTGACTCGACTTTTGGTCATGAAATCTGTTTGGCCAAGTCTGAGTTCCTGTTGCTCTGAGAGATCCAAATCTCGGGCCGAGTAAATCAAAAGTGAAATCTCTTTGAGCTGTTGATGCTGACGTAACCAATCCACCACGGCAAAGCCATCCCGATCGGGCAAAATCAAATCCAAAATAATCAAATCTGGAATAATGGCCTGAGTGAGTTGAATCGCTTGAGATCCTGTGGTGGCATGGGTGATGCTAATGCCTTGATGCCCCAAGGAGGTAATTAAGACTTCTGCGAGATCCCGATCGTCCTCCACTAAAAGCACCTTCAGATTCTTGTGAGGATGGGCTTCTCGCACAGAGTGACTCAATTGATTGGCTGTCATGCCTAGGGTGTCACCATTGTCACAGATGACGATAAACGGCGCGTCTTCCAAAACGGTCTCCACTGGGAGGGGCAATGTAAAGGAAAAGACGCTGCCTTCTCCCACTTGACTCTGGACCCAAATCTGTCCGAAATGCTGTTGAATGATGCTGCGACAAATGGCCAGTCCGAGTCCTGTGCCTTCGTGGTTACGGGCATCGGATGAATCCACCTGCTGAAACCGTTCAAAGACGCATTCAAGCTTATCCGCTGGGATGCCACGACCGCGATCGGTCACGTGAAAGATAGCCCAACTGCCCTCTTTAACAACACTCAGATCAATTTGTTGACCTGCCTCGGAAAATTTGATGGCATTGGCAAGGAGATTGGTCAGCGTCTGGATAATACGATCGCGATCGGCTTCGATCCATTGCTTCAGGGGTTGAACTTCAATGGTGACATGGGCTTGTTCGCACAAGCTCTGGACTGTATCCACCGCTGCGGTTAATAAATCTGGAATCCAGTATTGTTGTTTGACTAGGGCAATTTTGCCAGACTCAATGCGTTCAATATCTAAAATATCGTTAATTAAACGCACTAGCCGATCGGTGCTATCGGAGGCAATTTCGATCAGTCGTTTTTGTTTAACGGTTTGTTGATCTAAGAGTCCGCTCGCCAGCATTCTCAGAGAGCCGTGAATGGCGGTTAAGGGCGTTCGCAATTCGTGACTGACGACGGCAATGAATTCACTCTTCATTTGTTCAATGCGATATCGATCGGTGACATCCATGACCAACGATAAAATAGATTCCATTTGACCATTGGCATCGAGCAGCACGGAGTTGTACCATTCACAGCAAATGACAGCGCGATCGTTGCGGTAGTTGCGATTGGTCAGGGTGACTTGTCTATTTTGTCCATTGGCTAGATCGGCCATCGTTGCATGAACTAAGGGCAAATCTTCTTCAAATACAAATTCCCATTCAATGGGGCTTTTCCCGGCCACGTCGTCCGCTGACCAGCCAAAGAGTTTTTCTGCGGATGAAGACCATCGTGAGACGTGAAAGTTTTGGTCCCATTCGATCACGCCGAGGGGGGAGTTTTCGACATGGAAGTTGAGCTTTTGCAGGGCTTCTCGCAGGGCTTGTTCTGTTTGGTGACGAACGATGAGTTCGGTCTTGAGGGCTTGGTTGGCGATGGAAAGTTCTTGGGTTCTATTTAAGACTCGAATCTCAAGTTCATCGTTCAGTTGTTGTAAGTTTGCTTCGACTTGAATTCGTTCTAGAATTTCTTCTTCTAATTGCTGATTTGTTGCTTGCAGACTGGGTAGAGAGAGGAGATGTGGGAGTTCTAAGACAAGCGTAGCGGCGGTGTAGCAGGAGATGAGGGCGACGATCGCTTTGAGAATGCCAAAGAGCCAATAGTTGGGGAACCACAGGGTCCAAATCGCCATGAAGTGGACGGTGCCGCAGCTCAAAATGAAGGCGCTAAATAAAAAAATCAGTCGTGAAAAGGCGATGTCATCTCGCTTGCTGAGAAAGTACATCAGGGCGATCGGAATGGAGTAGTAGGAGAGTCCGGTGAGGGCATCGGCAATGATATGAAGTCCGACCAGATCGGGTTTCCAGAGGTAGCAGTATCCATGGGGCATAAAACCCGTATGATCCATAGCAGCCATGAAGATGAACGCGAGATGGGTTGTGAGCGTCATGGGGATGAGGGTGGGGTGAGCGTTCCAGGAAGGGTCTTCTAGCTGGGTTCTGAGGGCCTACGATCGGGTTCAATCGGGTTCAATCGCTTTAATCGGTCCAGCCGAGGGCGGTGGAAATTTGTTGGGCGAGTTGAATGGGGTCAAAGGGCTTGGCGATCGTGTTGGTGATGCCTAGGTCTTCGTAGTAGCGGAGGTCTGAGGCTTGGACT